>NZ_JBITCO010000028.1:0-102565 GCF_044453265.1 Kitasatospora sp. NPDC051705
CGGGTGCCGGTGGTGGTGAGGTGGTGGACGAGGGCGAGGAGTTCGGTGGTGAGGTGGTGGGTGTGTTCGGCGGTGGTGCGGGTGGTGTGGTCGGTTGGGTCGGGGAGGTAGAGGTGGTGGTCGGCGTCGGTGGGGTCGGTGACGGTGGTGGCGTGGGGGCCGAGGTCGACGTCGGTGGTGGTGCCGGTGACGTGCCAGTGTCCGGTGGGGGCGGGCGGGTTGTCCTCGGTGGTCTCCTCCCACCGGACACCCACCAGCCAGTCGTCGTCCGCCGGCAGCGGCCGCGCACCGGGCGCGGTCTCCTCGGTGAACCAGTGGCGTTCCCGCTGGAAGGGGTAGGTCGGCAGGGCGACCCGGCGCGGCCGCGGCCGGCCGTCGACGGCGGCCCAGTCGACCGGAACCCCGCGCACGTGCAGCGCGGCCGCACTGCCGAGCAGCTCGGTCAGGTCGCGGTCCGGGCGCAGGCTGGGCAGCAGGACGGCGTCGTCGGCGTCCGGCAGGCAGGCGCGGACGAGCCCCAGGAGCACCGGCTTGGGCCCGATCTCCACGAAGGCGCGGGCGCCGCCGGCGTGGGCGGCCCGGATCCCGTCGGCGAACCGCACCGGGGCGAGCGCGTGCCGGGCCCAGTACTCCGGGTCGCACAGCCGGTCCGCGCCGACCGCCTCACCGGTGACGTTGGAGATCACCCGGATCCGCGGCGCCGAGTACCTGACGGTCCTGGCGAGCGCCGTCAGCGGCGCGGTGACCGGCTCCATCAGGGGGGAGTGGAAGGCGTGCGAGACCCGCAGCGCGCGCCCGGTGACGCCCTGGCGGGCGAGTTCGGCGACGACCTGCTCGACCTGCCCGGCGTCGCCCGCGACCACCACCTCCTCGGGCCCGTTGACGGCGGCGACCGAGACCAGCGGGTGGCCGGCGACGGCGGCCTCGACCACCTCGGGGCGGCCGCGCAGCGACACCATCACCCCGCCGGCCGGCAGCTCCTGCATCAGCCGGCCGCGCTCGGCGACCAGGCGCAGCGCGTCCGACAGCGAGAACACCCCGGCGACGCAGGCGGCCACGTACTCGCCGACGCTGTGGCCGAGCACCACCTGCGGCTCGACGCCCCAGGAGCGCCAGAGCCGGGCCAGCGCGTACTCCACGGCGAACAGCGCCGGCTGGGTGTACCCGGTGCGGTCGAGCTCGTCGCCGGCCGGCTGTGCACCGTCCGGGTACAGCAGCCCGGTCAGTGACCGGCCGAGCAGCGGGTCGAGGACCGCGGCGCACTCGTCCACGGCCTGCCGGAAGGCCGGCTGCGACTCGTACAGCTCCCGTCCCATGCCCGGGTACTGGGAGCCCTGGCCGGTGAAGAGGAAGGCCACCTCCGGGACGCTGCGACGCCCCTGGACGTGCCCGTCGAAGCTGCCCGGGCCGCCCTCGGTGAGCCGCTGCACCAGCTCGCCCGCGGTGGCGGCGACGACGGCCCGGCGGTGGTCCAGGTGGCTGCGGCCGGAGTTGGCGGTGGCGCAGACGTCGGCGAGGTCGGCGCCGCCCGCGCCGTCGGCCAGGAAGGCGGCCATCCGGGTGGTCGCCTCGTCCAGCGCGGCCGCGGTCGCACCGGAGACGGTCAGCACGTGCAGCGGGCGGGCCGGCGCCCCGGCGGCCGGTTCCTCCTGCGGCGCGGACTCCAGCACCAGGTGGCAGTTGGTGCCGCTGAAGCCGAAGGAGCTGACCCCGGCGACCCGGCGCTCCTCGGTCCACGGCTCCAGCGCGGTCGGGACGCGCAGCGGCAGGGCGTCCCAGTCGATGAGCGGGTTGGGCGTGTCGAAGTGCAGGGTCGGGGGGATTGCGGCCTCGCGCACGGCGAGGACCGCCTTGATGACGCCCGCGATGCCGGCCGCCGACTCCAGGTGCCCGAAGTTGGACTTCACCGAGCCGACCGCCAGCGGGCGGGGCCGGCCGTCGAACACCGCGCCCAGCGCGGCGGCCTCGATCGGGTCCCCGAGGGCGGTGCCGGTGCCGTGCGCCTCGACGTACCCGACCTGGTGCGGCTCGACCCGCGAGTCCTCCAGGGCCCGGCGGACGACGTCCTGCTGGGAGGGGCCGTGCGGCACGGTCAGGCCGCTGCGGTGGCCGTCCTGGTTGGTGGCGCCGCCGCGGACGACGGCGAGCACGCGGTCCCCGTCGCGGCGGGCGTCGGAGAGCCGCTTCAGCACGACCATGCCGCAGCCCTCGGCCCGCACGTACCCGTTGGCCGCGGCGTCGAAGGGCTTGCAGCGCCCGTCGGGGGACATCATCCGGCCCTTGGACAGGCTGATCGTCTCGTGCGGGGTGACGATCTGGTTCACGCCGCCGGCCAGCGCCATGTCGCAGGCGCCGCTGCGCAGGTTCATCACGGCCAGGTGGACCGAGACCAGCGAGGAGGAGCAGGCGGTGTCCACCGAGAGCGCGGGCCCGGTGAGGCCGAGGAAGTAGGAGAGCCGGCCGCTGGCGGTGCTGGTGGTGCTGCCGGAGCTGAAGTACCCGTCGAGGTGCTCGGCGCCGTGCGAGACCATCGCCTCGCGGTAGTCCACGTTGCTGATGCCGACGAAGACGCCGGTGCGCGCGGGCAGGCTCCGCACCGGCATGCCGGCGTCCTCGAAGGCCGCCCAGGAGACCTCCAGCAGCAGCCGCTGCTGGGGGTCGATGCTGGCCGCCTCGCGGGCGGAGACGCCGAACAGCGCGGCGTCGAACTCGGCGACGCCGTCCAGGAACCCGCCGTACCGGGTGGACATCTTGCCGGGGGCGTCCGGGTCCGGGTCGTAGTAGGCGTCGACGTCCCACCGGTCGGCGGGCACCTCGACGACGGCGTCGCGGCCCTCGGTCAGCAGCCGCCAGTACGCGTCGGGTCCGTCGGCGCCGGGGAAGCGGCAGCCCATGCCGACGACGGCGATCGGCTCCGGGTCGGCGGCCCGGCCGCGGGCCTGCTCGACCTCGGCCTCCAGTGCCTCGATCCGGGCCAGCGCCCCCTTCAGGAGGGCCTCGTAGGCGTCGTTCGTCTCACGCATGGTCGAAGTTCCCGATCCCCAGCTTCTTGGCCAGCAGTAGAGCCGCCTCGTCCGCCCCGGAGCGGCTCTGCGGGCCGTCCTGGCGGGTCGCGTCGGCCGGCTGGTCGCCGGCGCCGTCGCCCGAGTCGTCGGTGATGCCGACCACGTCCCAGAGGTGGTCGGTGAGGGTGTCGAACGTGGGGTAGTCGAAGACCACGGTCTGTCCGAGGCGGCAGCCGAGCGCCGTCTGGAGCCGGTTGCGCAGCTCGATGGAGCCCAGCGAGTCCAGGCCGAGCGAGAAGAAGCCCACGTCGGGCTCCAGCCCGCGGTCCGAGCCGAGGCTGCGCACCACCTGGTCCCAGACCTGGTCGGCCAGCAGCTTGCGGCGCTGGTGCGGTTCGGCCGCTGCCAGCCGCTCCCGGAAGGACTGCGCCGGGGCGGCCGCCGGGCCGGCCGGTCCGCGGGTGCGGAACCGGGACAGCAGCGGCACCGCTCCGACCTGGTGCTCCAGGAAGCGGGGCCAGTCGATCGGCAGCACCGCGACGGCACCGCCGTCGGCGTTCGTGCGGAGCAGCGCGCCGAGCGCCTCGACGCCCTGGGCCTTGGGGATGACGCCCTCGCCCATCCGCTCCAGCTTGCCGTCGAGACCCAGCCGGGCGCTCATCCCGGCCTCGGCCCAGGAGCCCCACTGCACCGCGAGGGCGGGCAGGCCGAGGCCGCGGCGGTACGAGGCCAGCCCGTCCAGGTAGGCGTTGGCGGAGGCGTAGTTGGCCTGTCCCGGGGAGCCGAGCGCGGAGGACACCGAGGAGAACAGGACGAAGAAGTCCAGCGGCAGCCCCTCGGTCAGCCGGTGCAGCAGCCAGGCGCCGCGGGCCTTCGCGGCGAACACCCGCTCGAAGCGCTCGGCGGACTGCTGGCCGAGGACCCCGTCGTCCAGCACGCCGGCCAGGTGCAGCACCCCGCGCAGCGGCGGCAGGCCGGGGGTGTCGGCGAGCTCGCGCAGGCACCCGGCCAGGGCGGTCCCGTCGGCGACGTCGACGGCGACGGTCACCACCCGGGTGCCCGCGGCGCGCAGTTCGGCCAGCACCTCCTCGGCGGCCGGGCCCGGCGCGCCGCGCCCGGCGAGCACCAGGTGGCGGGCGCCCTGCTCGTGCAGCAGGCGGGCGGTCTCCAGTCCGAGCCCGCCGAGGCCGCCGGTGACCAGGTAGCTGCCGTCCGCGCGGACGGCCGGCCCGTCGGTCCCGACCGTCGCCCGGGTGAGCCGGGCCAGGTGCCGGACCCCGCCGCGGTAGGCGATCTGGTTCTCGTCCGAGCCGGCGAGCGCGTGCAGTTCGGCGGCGAGTTCGGCGGCCTGACCGGCGGCGGGCCGGGTCGGGTCCAGGTCGATCTGGGTGTGCCGCAGGTCCGGCTGCTCCAGGACGACGACCCGGCCGAAGCCCCACAGGGCGGCCTGCGCCGGCTCGGTCGCCTCGCGGTCGGCGAGGGCCTGGGCGCCCCGGGTCACCACGGCGAGCCGCGGTGCCCGCTCGCCGCGCGCGGTCAGGGCCTGGACCAGGTGCAGCAGGCGCACCCCGTGGTCGAGCGCGGCCTCGGACGAGCCTCCGTCGGACGGTCCGCCGTCGGACGGTCCGCCGTCGGCGGCCTCGACCGGCCAGGCCGCGACGACGAGGTCGCGGTCGCCCGCCTCGTCCAGCAGCCGGGTGAAGCCGTCGGGGCCGTCCGCGCCCGCCGGGTCCGCGGTGCGGCAGTCGACGCCGCGGGCACGGGCGGCGTCCGCCAGGGCCCGGCCGGCCGGGCCGTCGGCGAGGACGAGCCAGCGCTCCCGGCCGGGGGCGGCCGCCGGGTCGAGCGGCTCGGGCGTCCAGGACAGCCGGTAGAGCCAGTCGCGCCAGGCGGCGTCCGGGCGGCCGACCATGGTCTGCCGGTCGGCGCGCTTGAGCAGCACGCCCTCCATGGTGAGCAGGAGCAGGCCGTCGGCGTCGTAGAGGTCGACGTCGCCGTGCAGGGTCTCGGGGTCGTCGCTGTCGGCGGGACGCAGGCGCGCGTGGCACCAGGCGTGGGTGCCGACCCGCTCGTGGAACCGCATCCGCTCCACGCCGACCGGCACGTAGGTGCGCCGCCCGTACTTCTCCGGGTACGTCACCGTCAGGGCCAGGAAGCAGGCCTCCAGCAGCACCGGGTGGATCCGGTGCTGCGGGGCCTCGTGCCGCAGCGCCTCGGGCAGGGCGATCCGGGACAGGCAGCGGGTGTCCTCGCGCCACAGCCGCTCGGTGGCCCAGAACAGCGGGCCCAGGTCGATCTCGCGTTCGCGCTCGCCCTGGTAGATCTCCTCGACGGGGATCTCGGTGGTGAAGCGGGCGCGCAGCCCGGCCAGCGGCTCGGCCGCCCGGTCGGCGGGCTCCTGGCGGGCGGCCGGGGCGAGGCGCCCCGAGATGTGCTGCGTCCAGGGGCCCCGGCCCTGGTCGGCGAGGCGGGAGAAGATCCCGAGCCCGTGCTCGTCCTGGCCCTCCGGCTTCAGCACGATCTGGACGTCGCGGTCGGCCCGTTCGTCGGGGAAGGTCATGGCGCGGTGGATGAAGAAGTCGCGCAGTTCGACGGCCTCGCTACCGAAGGCCTCCTGACCGGCGGCGAAGGCGGTCGCCATGTAGGCCACGCCGGGCATCACGATGGTCTGGAAGACCCGGTGGTTCTCCAGCCACGACAGGTGGCGCGCGCCCACGACGGCTCCGAAGCGGATGTCGTCGGTGTCGGCCAGGTCCAGGCGGGTGCCGATGAGCGGCAGGCCCTCCGGGGCGGCGGGCCGCCGGGCCGGGCCGGCCGGGGCGTCGATCCAGTGCCGCTGCCGCTGCCAGGGGTAGCCGGGCAGCGGGACCCTGCGGTGCGTCCCGGGCCGGTACAGCCGCGCCGGCTCGACCGGGACGCCGGCCTGCCACAGCGCGCCGACCGCCTCCAGCAGCTGGCTCCGCTCGCGGTCGGCCCGCAGGCTCGCCACCACCAGCGGCTCGGCGTGCGCGAGCTGCTCCCCGACGAACTGCAGCAGGGTGGGCCGGGGCGAGACCTCGACGAAGACGTCGGCGCCGAGGCGCTCCATCGCCGCCACCCCGTCGGAGAACCGGACCGGGCGCATGACGTGGTCGACCCAGTACTCGGCCCGCGCCATCTCCGCGCCGATGACCTCGCCGGTGACGTTGGAGACGACCGGGGTGTGCGGGGCGCGGTACTCGACGGCCCCGGCGACCTCGGCGAACCGGGCCAGCACGGGCTCCATCAGCGGCGAGTGGAAGGCGTGCGAGACCGTCAGCTCGCGGTGGCGCACGCCGCGTTCGACGAGCTGCGCGACGATCGCCCCGACGGCCTCCCCCGCGCCGGACACCACGGTCGAGCGGGCCCCGTTCACGGCCGCGATCGAGACCTCGGCCGGGTACGGGGCGATCAGCTCGGCGACGTCCCGCTCGGGTGCGGCCACCGAGACCATCCGGCCGCCCGCGGGCAGCTCCTGCATCAGCCGGCCGCGCTCGGCGACCAGCGTCAGGGCGTCCTCCAGCGAGAAGACCCCGGCCCGGCAGGCCGCGACGTACTCGCCGAGGCTGTGGCCGATCATCACGTCCGGCCGCACACCCCAGGACTCCCACAGCTCGGCCAGGGCGAACTCGACCGCGAACAGGGCGGGCTGGGCGTACTCGGTGAGGTCGACGAGCGGCTCCGCGCCCTCGGCGGGGAAGAGCACGTCGAGGAGCGGGCGGGCCAGCCTGCCGTCCAGGAGGGCCGCACAGCGGTCGAGGGCGGCCCGGAAGACGGGCTCGGTCCCGTACAGCTCCCGGCTCATGCCCGGGTACTGCGAGCCCTGGCCGCTGAAGACGAAGGCGGTGCGCCCGGTGCGGCGCGGGGCCGCGGGCCCGGCGGGGTGGGCCGCGAGTGCGGCGGCGGCCTCCTCCGCCGTGCGGGCCACCACGGCCAGGCGGTGCTCGAAGGCCCGGCGGCCGACGGCGGCGGTGAAGCAGGCGTCGGGGAAGGGCAGTTCGGGGTGGTCGGTGAGCCAGCGGGTGTAGCGCCCGGCCAGCTCGTGCAGGGCCCCGGGGGTGCGCGCGCTGAGGGTGAGCAGCTGCGGCCGCTCCTCCCCGGCGTTCTCGGCGGCCCCGGTCCCGGGGGCCTCCTCCAGGACGACGTGGCAGTTGGTGCCGCCCATGCCGAAGGAGCTGACCCCGGCGCGGCGCGGTGCGGCGCCCGGCGCCCAGTCGGTGGTGGCGGTGTTGACGAAGAACGGCCCGGCGGCGAAGTCGATGCGCGGGTTCGGCTCGGTGAAGTGCAGGCTGGGCGGCAGGGTGCGGTGCTGCAGGGCCAGCGCCGTCTTGATCAGGCCGGCGATGCCGGCGGCCTCGTCCAGGTGGCCGATGTTGGTCTTCACCGATCCGATGGCGCAGGAGCCGGCGGGTGCGGGCTCCGCGGCGGCGTCCCGGAAGGCCTCGGTGAGCGCGGCGATCTCGATCGGGTCGCCCATCGCGGTGCCGGTGCCGTGGGCCTCGACGTAACCGACGGTCGAGGCGTCGACGCCCGCGGCGTCCAGCGCCTCCCGGACCACGTCGGCCTGCCGCTCGACGCTCGGCGCGGTGAAGCCCACCTTGTCCGAGCCGTCGTTGTTGATCGCCGAGCCCTTGACGACGGCGATGACGTGGTCGCCGTCGGCGAGCGCCTCGTCGAGCCGCTTGAGCAGCACCACGCCGCAGCCGTTGCCGAACAGCGTGCCCTCCGCCTCGGCGTCGAAGGCCCGGCAGTGCCCGTCGCGGGAGCGGATCATGCCCTCCTCGTGGAGGTAGCCGCCCTTCTGCGGCACCACGATCGACACGCCGCCGGCCAGCGCCATGGCGCTCTCGCCGGCCTGCAGGCTGCGGCAGGCGAGGTGCAGGGCGACCAGCGAGGTCGAGCACGCGGTCTGCACGTTGACGCTGGGGCCGCGCAGGTCGAGCTTGTACGAGACCCTGGTGGGCAGGTAGTTGCGGTCGTTGCCGAGCTTCAGCTGGAACTGCAGCATGTCCGCCTCGATCAGCGGGCCGCTGTCGGGGATGCCGAAGTGCGGGTTGAGGTTGTTGACCAGGTAGGTGGACATGCCGGAGCCGGCGAAGACGCCGACCGGGCCGTGCGCGTCGCCCGGCACGTAGCCGGCGTGCTCGAACGCCTCCCAGGCGCACTCCAGGAACACCCGCTGCTGCGGGTCGATGGTGGCGGCGTCCTTGGCGGTGATGTCGAAGAAGCCCGCGTCGAAGCCCTCGATGTCCGGCAGCACGGCGCCGGCCCGCACGTAGTCGGGGTGGTCGCGCAGGCGCGGGTCCACCTGGTCGAGCTCCTCGGGCGAGAGCGGGGTGACGGACTCCACGCCGTCCCGCAGGTTCCGCCAGAAGGCCTCCAGGTCGTCGGCGCCGGGGAAGCGGCCGGCCATGCCGATGACCGCGATGTCGGCGCCGAACGCGGGGGCGCGACGGGCGGGGGCGGCGGGCGCCCCGCCGTCGGGCCCGGTGCCGGCCCCGTCGAGGTGCGCGGCGAGCGCGCGGACGGTGGGGTGGCGGAACAGGTCGACGACGGAGAAGGGGCGGCCCAGTTCGGTGATCCGGCGCTGGACGGCCACCAGGTGCAGCGAGGTGCCGCCGATGTCGAAGAAGTTGTCCTGGACCCCGATCGAGTCGAGCTGCAGGACCTCCTGCAGCACCTCGACCAGGAAGCGCTCGGTGTCGGTGCCGGCGCCGACCGCGGCGGCGTCCGAGAGCCGCTCGAGGACGGCGGGCGGGGTGAGCCGGCGGCGGTCGGTCTTGCCGCTGGAGGTCAGCGGCAGCGCGTCGAGCAGGTCGTAGGCCTCGGGCACCATGTGGCGGGGGAGCCGGTCGCCGAGGTGGGCGTGCAGCCGCCGCGCCGCGCCGTCGCGGGCGGCTCCGGGCCGCAGCACCACGTGGGCGACCAGCCGCTTCCGGTCCTGTTCCCCGTGTGCGAGCACGACGGCCTCGCGCACGTCGGGGTGGGCGGTGAGGGCCGCCTCGATCTCGCCGGGCTCGATCCGCACGCCGCGGATCTTGACCTGGTCGTCCATCCGCCCGAGGTGCTCGACGGTGCCGTCGGCCGCGGCGCGGGCGAGGTCGCCGGTGCGGTAGAGGCGCCCGGGGCCGAAGGGGTTGGCGACGAAGCGCTCGGCACTGAGGTCGGGGCGTCCGAGGTAGCCGTCGGCGACGCCGGCGCCCGCGATGCAGAGTTCGCCCTCGGTGCCGGCCGGCACCTGCTGCAGCCGGGCGTCGAGCACGTACACCTGGACGTTGTCGATCGGCAGGCCGATCGGCACCGTCCGGGGCCAGTCGGCCGGGTCGCCGTCGAGGGTGCAGGTGGTGGCGTCCTGGAACTCGGTGGCCCCGTAGTGGTTGTGCAGGCGCGCTCCGGTGCGGCGGAACAGGTCGAGGGTGGCCGGGGTGAGCTGGAGCAGCTCGCCGGTGGTGACCACCTCGGTGAGCGCCGCGGGGGCCGCCCGGCCGGTGACGGCCTCGGCGAGCTGCCCGAGCGAGGTGACCGGGACGAAGAGCCGCTCGACGCGCTGCTCGGTGAGGAAGTCGGCGAGCGCGAAGGAGTTGCGCCGTACCTCGTCGTCGGCGAGCACCAGGGTGCCGCCGAAGCAGAGGGTCGAGAAGATCTCGTGGAAGGAGAAGTCGAAGCTCACCGTGCAGACCTGCGCGGTGCGCGCGCGGCAGCTGCCGGGGCGGGTGCGGTCGTGCCACAGCAGCATGTTGACGAGGGACCGGTGGGCCATGGCGACGCCCTTGGGGCGGCCGGTCGACCCGGAGGTGTAGATCACGTAGGCGGGGGCGTCCGGATCGGCGGTCTCGCCGGTCGCGCCGGTTTCGCCGTCGGGACGGGTCGCGCCGTCCCCGGCGGCCGCGGCCCACCGCTCGTCCAGGACGAGGACCCGGGCGGGGACGTCCGGGAGCGGGCGGGAGCCGTCCGTCACGATGACGCCGACACCGGCCTGTTCGGCGATGTGGCGCACCCGCTCGTCGGGGTCCGCGGTGTCCAGGGGGAGGTAGGCGGTGCCGGCCTTGAGGACGCCCAGCATCGCCGCGAACAGCTCGGGGGTCCGCTCCATGCACAGGGCGACCGGGACGCCGGGACGGGCCCCGGCGGCGCGCAGCCGGTCGGCGACGTCCTCGGCGAGCCGGTCGAGCTGACCGTAGGTCAACTCCCTGTCGCCCCGCACGATCGCGATCCCGTCCGGGGCCGCCTCGACCGCCTGCCGGAAGAGTCCGTGGACCGTGACGGAGGGGACGTCGACGGCGGTGCCGTACCACGCGCTCGACTCCGGGGCGCCGCCCTGACCCTGCGTACCGACCGCGCTATTCATGGTGCAGTTCCCCCAGAGTCTGACTTGCGAGCATGCGGAAGCGGCTGGATTACCCGTAAGGCCCGTGACGGCAGGTCCCCCCGGCGGCCCGGGCGAATGAACCCGTGATCTACCTGTCCCCGTTGAACCAGCGATCTACCTGTCCCCGTTGATCAGTGTTGATCGGTCGTCAGATCGTCGACCGTTGCGCCAATGTGATCTGCCGTCGGGCCCCAGAGTAAGCAGCTGGGTGACCCGGTGCGCAAGAGTGGCTGACGAACTTTCGACCCCCGGAGTTCCCCGCTTCCCGGACGAGATCCTCAGTCGAACCTTCTGGGCAGTCCAGCGTTAACCCTTGTTATCTTGATCACATGGTGGGATGCTGCTCAGCAGGTAGGCTGCGGGTCGGTCAGCTCGGTCCGGCGTTGAGAGATCATCGTTCCCGCATGTCACCGGCTTCCTCGGTGCTTCGTGGCCGAAGGCGTCGGTTGCCGCGCCTTTGCCGACTCGTGATCCGGGGGCGGAGCATCTGTTTGTTCTATTGATCGGCGTGAGTGGTATTCCGTCCGCCCTTTTCATGAACACCAATTAGGGGACCGGTGTCCTTATTTCGAGGACCGTCGGGGTTACCGGCCAGTACGGGGAGACAGGGGAAATAGCCATGGGGAACGTTCGCACCGTCGGGGTCATCGGTGCCGGGGTCATGGGGCGGGGTGTCACCACGGCGTTGCGGCAGGCCGGATTCCGGGTCGTCCTGGTCGACCGCGACGAGGAGATCCTGGAGCGCACCCGGGCCCGGCTGCGCGATGACGTCCGGCTGTACGCGATGCTCGCTCCGGGATCGGCCATCACCGCCGACGAGCTCTTTGCCGAGACCGTGTTCACGACAAATCTCGAGGACCTCGCGGACGTCGACCTGGTCGTCGAGAACGCCACCGAGCTCTGGACGGTCAAGCGCCCGATCTATGAGCGGCTCGGCGGGATCTGCCGGCCGGACGTCATCATCGCTGTGAACACGTCAGCCATCTCGATTACCCGGCTCGGCGCTCTGACCGGTCGGCCCGAGAACGTGATCGGCATGCACTTCATGAACCCGGTGCCGTTGAAGCCTACGGTCGAGGTCATTCGCGCCCACCACACCTCGGAATCGACGGTGGACGCGGCCCGCGAGTTCCTCACCGCCCTGGGTAAGAAGAGCATCGTGGTGAACGACTCCCCCGGGTTCGTCACCAACCGCGTCATGATGCTGACCGTCAACGAGGCGGCCTTCCTGGTGCACGAGGGCGTCGCGTCCGCGGCCGACACCGACCGGCTGTTCGTGGAGTGCTTCGGCCACACGATGGGCCCGCTGGAGACCGCCGACCTCATCGGCCTGGACACCGTGCTGCTCTCGATCGAGGTGCTGTACGACGAGTTCAAGGACAGCAAGTACCGCCCGTGCCCCCTGCTGACCAAGCTGGTGGACGCCGGCCTGCACGGCCGCAAGAGCGGGCAGGGATTCTTCAACTACGAGTCCGCCAAGCGCGGCTGAAAAGGGAGGGCGACAGACATGGCCGACAACAGGGCCGTCATTCGCGAGTTCATTCTGGAAAGCATCACCGAGTCCACCGTCGGGGACGACGAGGACATCTTCGAGCGCGGTCTGGTGCGCTCGATGTTCGTGATGCAGCTGGTGCTCTTCGTGGAACAGGAGTTCGGCATCTCCGTCACCGGTGACGATCTCCAGTTCGACAACTTCCGCACGGTCGAGCGGATCGACGAACTGGTCACCCGCAAACTGGCCGCTGCCTGACGGAATCGGAGGGCGAGAGGGTTTTCGGATGCCGACTGTACATGTCCGACTTTCTCAGCGGGTGCCGGAAACCCTGGCCCCCGAACTGATGAAGCGACTTTTCTTCGCGGCCAGCTCGATCGAAGAGTTCCAGCTATTCACGGAGGACGGCTCCGTGGTCGGCGTCGAATTGACGCTGAATTCCGCGGATTCCGCCGGAGTGGCCGAGAAGATCGACCGCGTGGTGGCCGAGCAGGTGCTGACCCAGCGTCCGCTGGCGCCCCGTTCGGTCTGGGAGTCCCCGGTGGTCCGGAGCGAGTTCACGGACGCCTTCCCCGAACTCCTGGCCCAGGACACCGTGGTGGTGTCCGGTGAGGGCCAAGTCGGATTCGCGGAGCCGCTGATATCGCTGTTCGGCTACCTCGACCGGAGGCTGCGCGCCATCGCGCTGAGCCTCGAGGGGGCCCGCGAGTACCAGTACCCGACCCTGCTGCCGACCAGCGTCCTGGACCGGTTCGGGTACTTCGGCTCGTTCCCGCAGTTCCCGATGTTCGTGACGCGGCTGCACAACGACATCGACGTCTACGCGGACTTCGTGGAGCGGTACCGGGAGGAGCAGCGGGTCCCGGACGACCTCTTCGCGCACTGCTCCAACACCGACTACTGCCTGCCGCCGACGATGTGCTACCACAGCTTCCACCAGTACCAGGGGCGGGAGTTGGCGGGGGACTCGGTGATCACGGCACGCGGCAAGTCGTTCCGCTACGAGTCCCGGTACCACACCAGCCTCGAGCGGCTGTGGGACTTCACCATCCGCGAGATCGTCTTCATGGGCACCCCGGAGTTCGCCGCCGAGTGCCGCAACTCCGTGATGCGCCAGACCTTCGCGCTGATGGAGGAGCTGGAGCTGGCCGGCGGGTGCGAGGTGGCCAACGACCACTTCTTCGCCAACGCGGACACCGCGGGCAAGATCCTCTCCCAGCGGATGATGGAGCTCAAGTTCGAGCTCCTGCTGCCGGTCGCGGCCGACCGGTCGATCGCCGTGGGCTCCTTCAACCTGCACGGGCACTTCTTCGGCGAGTCCTTCGACATCAAGGGCCCGGACGGCGGCCCGATCGCGAGCGGCTGCGTCGGGTTCGGCCTGGAACGGCTGGTCCACGCCTTCTTGAGTCAGCACGGCAGTGATCCCGCACGATGGCCGACCGCGGTCGCACAGGAGATTGGGTAGACGCATGCAGTACGCACTGACCGCGGAGCAGCGGGAGGACCAGTCCGCGTTCGCGGCCTTCGCCGACGAGCACCTCCTCCCCCGGGCGAACCAGTGGGACCGGGAGCAGCGCCTCTCCGACGAGATCGTCGAACTGCTCGGCAAGGAGCGCCTGCTGGTGCCCACGCTGCCCGTCGAGGCGGGCGGCCGGGCGATGGATGTGATGACCTACGGCCTGCTGAGCGAGGAGCTGGGGCGGGGCTGCGGCAACATCCGCAACCTGGTCGCCGTCCAGGGCATGGTCGCGCACGCCATCCTCAAGTGGGGCAGCAAGGAGCAGGCGGACCGCTGGGTGCCGCGCATCGGCACCGGCGAGACCGTCGGCGCGTTCGGGCTCACCGAGCCCGAGGCCGGCAGCGACGCCCGCAGCGGTACGACGAGCGCGGAGCGGGTCGGCGAGGACTTCGTCCTCAACGGCCGGAAGAAGTGGATCAGTTTCGGCCAGCGGGCCGGGATCTTCCTGGTCTTCGCCAAGCTGGACGGCGAGTCGGCCGCCTTCGTGGTCGAGCGCGGCACGCCGGGCTTCAGCACGACGCCGATCACGGACATGCTGGGCCTGCGCGCCTCCGAGCTCGCCGAGCTGACCTTCGAGAACTGCGTGGTGCCCAAGGCCAACCTGATCAGCCACGGTCGGCTCACCTTCGACCTGCTGGCCACCGGGTCCCTCGACTACGGCCGCTACAGCACCGCCTACGGCGCGGTCGGGCTCGCCCAGGGCTGCCTGACCGCGAGCCTGGACTACGCGCGGGAGCGGACCCAGTTCGGCGTCCCGCTCAAGGAGCACCAGCTGGTGCGCGGCATCCTCACCGACATGATCTCCGGTGTGGAGGCGGCCCGGCTGCTCTGCCGGCAGGCCGGCGCGCTGCGGGCCACGGCCCACCGCGACGCGATCCGCCAGACGCTGATCGCCAAGTACGTGGCCTCGCAGACCGGCTTCCGGGTCGCCAACGACGCGGTGCAGCTGCACGGCGCCAACGGCGTCGGCCCGGACTTCCCGGTCCAGCGCCACCTGCGCGACGCCAAGATCCAGGAGATCATCGAGGGCACCAGCCAGATCCAGCAGGTGCAGATCGCCGATCTGACCCTCTAGCCCGCGGCGCCACGGGCCCGGCCGGGGACACCGGCCGGGCCCGACGCGTGCCGCGACCGGGGTCCGGTGGCCCGCCTCAGGACCGCTCGGCCGGCAGGTCGGCGCGGACCTCGAAGCCGCCGTCCTGGGTCGGGCCGGCGGTGAGCGTGCCGCCGAGCAGCTGGGCGCGCTCGCGCAGGCCGACCAGGCCGTGGCCGCCGCCGGGCAGCACCTCGGCCGGCCGCCCGGGCGGCGCGTCGTTGCGCACCTCGACCCGCAGCCGGCGCCCCTTCGCCCGGACCTTCACGTGCACCCCCGCCTCGGGGGCGTACTTGGTGATGTTGGTGAGCGCCTCCTGGACGGTGCGGTAGGCGGCGCGCTCGACCGCCTCCGGCCACGGGCGGTCGCCGGGGCTCAGCTCGGTGTCGGCGGCCAGCCCGCTCTCCTCGATCAGCCGGGGCAGGTCGGCCAGCCGGGGCTGCGGGGCGAGCGGGGCGTCCGCGCGCTGGCCCGGGGTGCTGCGCAGCACCCCGACCATCTGGCGCAGCTCGTCCAGGGTGCGGACGGCCAGCTCGCGGATGGTGCGGGCGGAGGCGACGGCGGCCGGGTCGGCGGTGCTGACCTGGAGGGCGCCGGCCTGGATGCTGATCAGGCTGACCTGGTGCGACACCACGTCGTGCATCTCCCGGGCGAGCCGGCCGCGTTCGCTGATCAGCACCCGCTCGGCCAGCAGCCGGCTCTCCCGCTCCTGCCCGCGGGTGAGCTCGTCGAGGCGGGCGGCCAGCTCCCGGCGGGTCCGGGAGAGCAGACCGGTGGCGGCCGGGCCGGCGGCCAGCATCACCGACTGGATGGCGTAGAGCGCGGTGTCCCGGCTGAGCTCGACGATCTGCTCGGACAGCGGCCAGTGGAAGTACTCGACCAGCGCGAACAGGGTCGCGCAGGGGATGACGACGCGGGGGCGCGGGCGCTCGGCGGCCACCGTGTAGACGGCGGTGATCGGGGCGAGCCAGATGTCGTCGAGGTAGCTGCCGGGCATGGTGAGCAGCAGCACCGTCACCGGGAAGCGGCGGCGCCAGAGCAGCGCGACGGCGGCCACCACGGACAGCGTGACCTGCCACCAGGGGGCGTCCCGGGCGACCAGGGCGGCGTCGAGCAGGGAGTAGAGGGCGGGCAGCAGCAGCATCAGCCAGGGCGCGGTGCACCAGGCCGGGAGCCGGCGGGACGGCAGCTGTTCGGCGGTCGTCATGCCCCGTCGCCGGGCTTCGGGCGGACCAGCCCGGCGCGGTGGGCGAGCACGGCCGCCTGGACGCGGTTGGCGGCGCCGAGCTTGCCGAGGATGGCGCTGATGTGGTCCTTGACGGTGCCGGTGCCGAGGAACAGGCGGTCGGCGATCTCGGCGTTGGACAGGCCCTCGCCGAGCAGGGCCAGCACGTCGAGCTCCCGGCCGGTGAGGGTGCGGGTGAGCGCGCTGGCCTCGGCGTCGGGGCCGCCGCCGTCCACGTAGCCGCCGATCACGGTGCGGGTGACGGTCGGGGAGAGGATGTTGCCGCCGGCCGCGAGCACCCGGACGGCGTGCACCAGCTGTTCGGGGGCGGTGTCCTTGAGCAGGAAGCCGACGGCGCCGGCCCGCAGCGCCGTGCCGATGTACTCGTCGGTGTCGAAGGTGGTCAGCATGGCCACGGCCGGCGGGTCCGGCAGGGCGCGCAGGCGGCGCAGCACGGAGATGCCGTCGAGGTCGGGCATCCGGATGTCGAGCAGCACCACGTGCGGGCGCAGCCGTTGGACGTGTTCCTCGGCCTGCCCGCCGGAACAGTCGCCGACCACCTCCAGGTCGGGGGCGGAGCCGACGATGAGGCCGAGGCCGGAGCGGACCAGGATCTCGTCGTCCACGATCAGCACGCGGGTGGTGGAGATGGTGCCTCCTCGGTTCGGGCGGCCGGGTGGGGGGCGGTCCGCGTGGGTCGTATCGAGGGTAGGGGCAGAGGGGGCGGCGTGCCGAACTCATGGCGGGTCTGCACCCCCGCCGTTCGGCGGGGGTCGGAATCCGCTACCCGGTTCACGCGATTCTCAGGTGGAGTGGGGAACCATTGAGTTGGCTGCCCTTTTGCCGACCCGCTCCCCACCAGGGGCGATCGGCCGAGGCGAGGGCCGCCGGTCAGTCCGTCGGGCCCGTGCGGGCGCCCGGCGCCGGGCCGTGTGCGGATGCGCCCCACCATCTGATCGTTTGGAATTGAGCTGTGTCGTCCACTGTGAAGTCGGAGCCGTCCGCCACGTCCACCGGGCCCCGGCCCGTCGGCGTGCTCGACCGCTGGCGCCCCCGGGCCGCCGCGGCCTCCGTCTGGTACCTGCGGCTGATCGCGCTGCTGAACATCGCGACCGTGCTGCTGGTGCCCTTCCGCGACCAGGTCAGCGAGCACAACGAGGGTGAGTACTTCACCCCGTACCTGATGACCTCCGGCCTGGCCAGCGCCGTCCTGTCGGTCTTCCTGGCGATCGCGATGCGCCGGCGCAAGCGGGCCGCCTGGATCTTCAACATCGCGCTGTCGAGCGTGTTCGCCCTGCTCTACCTGGCCGCCATGGTGCTGCCCGACGAGCGCTTCAACCGGCACCCGCTGAACTACGTCTCCACCGTGCTGACCTGCCTGTTCGTGCTGGCGCTGCTGGTCGGGCGGAAGGAGTTCACGTCCAAGGGGGACCGCTCCAACCCGAAGACGGCGGCGGCCACCTTCGTCGGCGGGCTGCTGTTCGGCGGCACGGTGGGCGCGCTGCTGGTCTGGATGACCAACGGGCTGAGCGGTGCGGGCTTCTGGGACCTCTTCCGGTACTCGGTCGGCCGCATGATCACGATCACCCCGTCCGAGCACCTGCGGTCGGTGATCTCCGCGCCCACCTGGGTGAACGCGGCGATCAATGCGATGGGCGGGGCGCTCTTCCTGCTCGTCCTCTACGTGGCGTTCCGCAGCCCGCGCGGCAAGGAGCTGCTGACCCCCGAGGACGAGGCCAGGCTGCGGGGGCTGCTCGACAAGCAGGGCGAGCGGGACTCCCTCGGCTACTTCGCGCTGCGCCGCGACAAGGCGGTGATCTTCTCCCCCAGCGGCAAGGCGGCGGTGACCTACCGGGTCGTCGGCGGCGTCTCGCTGGCCTCGGGCGACCCGATCGGCGACCCGGAGGCCTGGCCCGGCGCGATCGACGCCTGGCTGGCCGAGGCCCGCGAGCACGCCTGGGCGCCGGCCGTGATGGGCGCCTCCGAGGAGGCCGGGGTGATCTACGCCCGGCACGGGCTGGACGCGCTGGAGCTGGGCGACGAGGCGATCGTCGAGCTGGACGAGTTCTCGCTGGACGGCCGGGCGATGCGGGTGGTCCGCCAGGCGTACAACCGGGTCAAGCGGGCCGGCTACACGGTGCGGATCCGGCGGCACGAGGACATCCCCGAGTGCGAGATGGCCGAGCTGGTGGCCAAGGCCGACCAGTGGCGCGACGGGGCGACCGAGCGCGGCTTCTCGATGGCCCTCGGCCGGCTCGGCGACCCGGGCGACGGCCGCTGCGTGATGCTCGAGTGCCACGACGGCGACGACGAGCTCAAGGCTCTGCTGAGCTTCGTGCCGTGGGGCCCGGACGGCCTCTCGCTGGACCTGATGCGCCGCGCCCGGGACACCGAGAACGGCCTGATGGAGTTCATGGTGATCGAACTGCTGCAGCGGGCCGAGGAGGTCGGGCTGAAGCGGGTCTCGCTGAACTTCGCGATGTTCCGTTCCGTTTTCGAGCGCGGTTCGCGGCTCGGCGCCGGCCCGGTGCTGCGGCTGTGGCGTTCCGTCCTCGGTTTCTTCTCGCGCTGGTGGCAGATCGAGTCGCTGTACCGCGCGAACGCGAAGTACCGGCCGATCTGGGAGCCCCGCTACCTGCTCTTCGGGAAGAGCAGCGAGATTCCGCGGATCGGCCTGGCGAGCGCGCGGGCCGAGGGCTTCATCGTCGCGCCGAGCCTGCCCGCCCTGTTCCGCCGCCGGCACGCCGGGTCCGCCGTGGTGGCGCCCCGGGAGCCCGTCGCGGCCCGGGACGGGAAGGGGTAGCCCTCCGCCGGGGGGCGGAGGGGGGCCGGTCGGCCGAGTACCGGGGCGGCCGTATGGGGGTGCGCTCAGGGATCTCCCTCCCCCCTGAGGATGACCGGGATCCCCATCCATGCCGATGTGGATTTGTTAACCGGCTTCTAATGTTGGAGTAGCTGAGAAGTTCGGGGATTCGGGAGTAACGGTTGTGATTCACAGGACCCACGCGGGGGGCGTGCGAAAGGGGCCGCTGGCAGTCGCCGGTTCGGCCGCTGTCGCCGAGTGGGGAACGTTGTACGTGACGGTCCGGGACACGGTGGCGCGCAAGAAGCTCGCGGCCGTACCGATGGCCACGGCGGCGACGTTTCTGATCCTGCTGTTCAGCATCACCCAGCACCTGCCGGGGGGCGAGCGCTTCGTCAACCACATCGGGGTGGTCAAGGCGGCGCTGCCGCTGGAGGTCTCGCTGCTGCGGACCCCGCTCTCGTTGTACGTGCCGGCCCTGGACCTGCCGGTCTGGGGCGCGCTGGCCCAGGTGTTCGTGGTCTTCGGCCTCGCCGAGATCGTGCTGGGCCGGCGGATGACCCTGGTGGTCGCCTACACCTGCACCGTGGCGGGCACGCTGTTCGCCCGGGTCGGCGTGGCGATCGGCCCGGACCACCTGTTCGGCTTCCCGAAGTGGGTCGCCTACGTGCGGGACACCGGGCCGTCGGCCGCGGTGGTGGCGCTGGCGATCGTCATCGCGTTCCGTTGCCGGGCCTGGTTCACCGCCGGCCTGGTCGTGGCGCTGATGGTCGGCGAGGCCGTCGTGCTGCCGAACCTGGCCGGTCTGGAGCACGTGGTGGCGGTGATCGGCGCGCTGCTGATCGCCGTCTCGGTCGAGGTGTTCGGGGACTTCTGGCCGCGGGTGCTGGCCGGGGTCGGAGCCGCCACCTCGGTGGCCGCGGCCGCCTCGCGGGAGGTCGCGGTGGAGGCCCGGCGCCGCCGGTCGGCGGGTGCGGTCATCCCCTGAGGCGCCCGGAGCCGGGGTGCGCGCCGGGCCGCGGGCCGGGCGCGCACCGGCGCGTCAGGCGTGCGGGAGCGGGAGCTCGAACCAGACGACCTTCCCCACCGCCTTGCGGGCGGTGCCCCAGCGCTCGGCCAGCTTGGTCACCAGGGTGAGGCCCCGGCCGGTCTCGCCGAGCTGCTCGGCGGGCTCCAGCGACGGCAGGTTGTGGTTGTCGTCGCTGACCTCGACCAGCAGTTTGTCCACCCGGATCAGCTGGAGCTGGACGCGGTCCCGGGCCACCCGGACGGCGTTCGTGACCAGCTCGCTGACCAGCAGCTCGGTGGTGTCGCTGAGCGCCTCCAGGTGCCAGCCGGCCAGCTGCTCGCGGACCAGTGAACGGGCCCGGCGGACCTCGCGGTGGTCCACCGTGAGGTCCCAGGTGGCCACCTCGGACGGGGCGACCCCGTCGAAGCGGGCCACCAGCAGGGCGACGTCGTCCTTCCGGTCGTCCGAGTGCAGCCGCTTGAGCACCACGTCGCAGGCCTGTTCCGGGCTCTGCCGCGGGTCGATCAGGTTCCCGCAGAGCGCGGCCAGGCCCGCCCCTATGTCACCGCCGCGGACCTCGACCAGGCCGTCGGTGCACAGCACCAGCATCGAACCGTCCGAGACGTCGATCGTCTTGGCGACGAACGGGACGCCGCCGACGCCGATCGGTGCGCCGGCCGGGATCTCCAGCAGTTCGCCGGAGCCGTCGGGGTGCACCAGCACCGGGGGGACGTGGCCGGCGCTGGCCAGCTCGCAGGTGCGGTTGATCGGGTCGTAGACCGCGTACAGGCAGGTGGCGAGGTGGTCGTCGCCGAGCTTGTGGGCCAGGTTGTCCAGGTGGCGCAGCAGCTGGCCGGGCGGCAGGTCGAGGGCGGCGAGGGTCTGCATGGCGGTGCGGAAGCGACCCATCGCGGCCGCCGAGTGCAGGCCGTGCCCCATCACGTCGCCGACCACCAGGGCGACCCGGCTGCCGGGCAGCTGGATCGCGTCGAACCAGTCGCCGCCGACCTCGGCCTTCGGGTCGCCCGGCAGGTAGCGGTGGGCGATCTGTACGCCCGGGATCTGCGGCGGGCGGGTCGGGATCATCGAACGCTGCAGGGTGGTCGCCACCCTGGCCTCGGCGCGGTGCAGCCGGGCGTTGTCCAGGGAGAGCGCGGCGCGGACGGCCAGTTCCTTGAGGGTGGCGGCGTCGCTCTCGTCGAAGGGCGCGCGGTCCGGCAGCCGGAGCAGCTTGAGGATGCCCAGCACGGTGCCCCGGGCGGACAGCGGCACCACCAGCATCGAGCGGCCGGTGACCACCGGGGCGAGCCGGACGCCGCCGAGCGCGATCGCGTAGTCGACGGCGACGTCCTCGCTGACCACCGGGACCAGCACCGGCTGGTTGAGCTGCAGGGCCATCCCGGGCGGGGTCCGGCGGGGCATGCTGACCAGCGAGCCCTCGGCGAGCACGTGGTCCCAGGCGCCGCCGGTCTCGTTGTAGACGAGGGCGACCCTCCGGAGCATGGTGTCGTCGTCCGGCCGGGCGACCGGTAGCTCGGAGTCGGAGATCAGCCCGTCCACCAGGTCCACGCAGGCGAAGTCGGCGACCCGGGGGACCAGCACCTGGCAGAGCTCGTGCGCGGTGAAGCCGAGGTCCAGGGTGGTGCCGACCTTGCCGCCGACCTCGTTCAGCAGGGCCAGCTGCTCGCCGGCCTGCCCGTTGGTCAGGAACGGGCCCAGCCGCCCGGGCTGCGCGGCCTCGGCGGCCGTGGGGGCCGCGGGGGCCGGGACGACGGGGGGCGGCCGGTGGCCGTTGCCGGCCGGCTCGGGGCCGGACGCCCCGGGGGAGGACGGTGCGCGGGTGGACGGCTCGGCGGCGGCCTGGTCGATGGGGACTCCTCCTCCGGCGGGCGGCGGGGCGGTCGGCGGTGCGGCGGCGACGGATTCGGCGGTGACGGGTTCGGCGGCCTCGCGCTGGGCCGGCAGCGGCCCGGGCGGGCGGCCCCGGACGGTGCGGGCCGCGGGCGCGGCGGGGTCGGGCGGCGGGGTCGGGCCGAGCCGGGCGGCGCGCTGCTGGGCGGTCGGGTAGCGCCGACCGAGCCCGGCGGCCGCGTGCGCGGCGGCGGCCTGGGCGTCGGCGGGCAGGACCGGCAGCACGGTGGACGCGTCCAGCCGCAGGGCGGGCAGCCCGGCCCGGTCCAGGGCGTCGAGCAGCAGGGCCCGGCGGTCGGCCGAGCCGGCCGGCAGCAGCGGGACGAGCCGGTCGGCCGGGAGCAGGCCGGCGCTCAGCCGCCCCGGTGCGGTCAGGGTGGCGCCCAGCCGGTGGAAGCCGCCCCGGGCGGACGGGGTGGCGGCGAACGGGAGCAGCCGCTCGCCGAGCACGAGCCGCGGGCCGGCGGTGCGCAGCGGCCGGGCGTCGGCGGCGAGGGCCAGCAGGCCGCCGAACGGCTCGGGCAGCGGGTAGGCCCACCAGAGCACGTCGCGCAGGTGCTCCTCGCGGTCGGTGACCGGCATCTGCCCGGCCCAGGGGCGGCCCTCGGAGGTCAGCGCGGCCAGGGTGTCCAGGGCGTCGCAGCGGCGCCGGACGACGGAGCCGGAGGCGCCGAGCGGTTCGACGGCGGGCAGCAGCCCGCTGGCGGCGCGGTCGTGGGCGACGTCGGCGCGGTGTCCGAACAGTTCCTCGGCGGCCCGGCTCCACTGGGCGATCCGTCCGGTCCGGTCGACCAGGACGAGGGCGAGCCGGACCAGGGCGGCCACGCCGGTCGGGTGGTCACCCGGCACGGTGTCGGCGCCCGCCGGGCGCGGTGTGGAGTTGGACTCGGCCACCATGGATTCGGTCTGCTCCCGCCTGGCCGCCACGCCTGGAGGCGGCCGTCTCTCCGGAGGAAGGCACGCTGTGTGGATACCAGCGAAGCACGGACCGGGCCGGGCTCGATAGCGAAACGGGGAGATTCCTCAGGATCGGTTGCGTGTCGTGCGGCGCGCGCCGGTCCGCGCTCCTCGTTCACCCGGACGGGGCTTTCGCGCACAACGGTAGGGTGGCAGGCCGGGCCGCCCCGCGGGGCGGTTCCGCGGGACGCAGCAGGCCGGACGAGACAGAGGCGAGAAGTGAGCGCGCAGAGCCCCGTCCGCTGGACGGATCCGGAGCAGCAGGAGCTGGAGGAGCGGGTCGCCGCCGCGGAACTCGCCTGGCTGAGCATGGACGTCGACGTGCAGACGCTCCGGGTCGAGATCGACAACTTCGCCCTGATCCACCATCAGCTGCTCGGCCCGCTGTACGCGCGCCTGGACGAGCTGGAGGCGCTGGTCGCCGAGGCGGTCGCCGCCCGGACCGGGAACCCCGAGGACCTGCGCCGGGCCGCCGAGGCCCGCCGACAGGTCGAGGAGCTGCCCGACCTGGACGCGCTGTTCGACTCCGTGCGGGAGCAGGAGGCGGCCGCGCCGCCGCCCGCCGCGCCCGCCCGGGTGCGCCCCGGGCGGGACGCCCAGCGCGTCTACCGCGAGCTGGTCCGCCGCGCCCACCCCGACCTGAGCACCGACCCGGCCGAGCAGGAGCGGCGCGCCGCGTTCCTGGCCCGGGTCAACGAGGCCTACGCCCTCGGCGACGGCACCGCGCTGGAGGGCCTGGCCGCCGAGTGGTCGACCGCGCCCGAGGCCGCGCCCGCCGTCGACGCGCCCGACCGGCTGGAGTGGCTGCGCCGCCGGCTCGAGTGGCTGACCGCCAAGATCACCGAGACCGCCGTCGAGCAGGTCCGGCTGGAGCGCACCCCGATGGGGCAGCTGCTCGCGCTCGCCCCGCAGGACCCGGACGGGCTGCTGGAGCAGCTCGCCGAGGAACTGCTCGCCAAGGCCGCCGCCCAGCAGGCCGAACTGGAGCGGCTGCTCGGCGGCCCGCAGTCCGCGCACGGCGGTCACCGCCCGCCGGTGGGCGACAATGGCACCGACCCGACCGCCGACCCCCGGCCTCCTTCGGCCGGAACGCACCCCCACCAGGAGAGCCCCACGATGTTCGCGCAGATCCCCTCCGCCGCCGCTGCCGCCGTGCCCGCCGACGCCGCCCTCCTGGACGTGCGCGAGCAGGACGAGTGGGACGCCGGGCACGTGGACGGCGCGCTGCACATCCCGCTCGGCGAGGTGATCGCCCGGCTCGGCGAGCTGCCGGACGGCAAGCTCTACGTCCTCTGCCGGGTCGGCGGCCGCTCCGCGCAGGTCGTCCAGTACCTGGTGCAGCAGGGCCGGGACGCGGTGAACGTGGACGGCGGCATGTACGCCTGGGAGGGTGCCGGCCGCCCGATGGTGAGCAGCACCGGCCAGGACGCCTACGTGCTCTGAGGTCTCCTGCATCCCCGCCCGGTAGGGCAGGATGGGCGCGCGACCGCGCCGGGACGGGACCGGGCCGGCGCGCCCACCGGATCGGGGAGGCCGTGACGGAGACGACGACGGGGCCGGCACCGGCCCCCGGGCGGGTCTGGTCGGCGCCCGCGCAACTGGTGCTCGGCCTGGCCGGGGCGGTGCTGGTGGTCGCGACCGGGCTCTTCCTCGCCGCGGTGTTCCTGCACGTCGCGCCGCCCAACGCGCTCTCCCGGCAGTACCGGGCGGAGGTCGACGGCCTGGTGTACCCGGAGTTCGAGCAGAACTGGAAGCTGTTCGCGCCCAACCCGCTGCAGCAGAACGTCAGCCTGGACGCCCGGGTGCGCACCGTCGGGGACGGCGGCGCCACCACCACCCGGGACTGGACCGGGCTGACGGCGCAGGACCTCGCCGCGGTGCGCGGCAACCCCGCGCCCAGCCACGTCGACCAGAACCTGCTGCGCCGGGCCTGGGACTTCTACGAGGGTTCGCACAGCCCGCAGGACGACTCCCTGACCAACGCCCGCGGCAAGCTCGCCGAGCAGTACCTCAAGCGGATCGCCCTGCAGCGGATCGGCCGGGAGGTGGCCGGTGAGCGGATCCTGGAGATCGAGTTCCGGGTGACCGCGACGACCGTCCCGCCGCCGTCCTGGAGCGGCGAGGCCGCGCCGGCGGCGCCGAAGGCGCGGGAGCTGCCGTGGTGGCCGGTGGGCGACGAGGACTACCGGGGGCTCGGGTGAACGAGACGTCGTCGCGGCCACCGGCCGGTGCCCCCGCGCAGGCCCCCGTCGACTCCCCCGTCGACGCCGGGGCGGTCGGGCTGCCGCAGCAGGCCGGGCCGCCGCCCGCGGCCGGAGCCGTCGCACCGGGGGTCGTCGCGCCCGGGACCGTCGCACCCGGGACCGTCGCGCCCGGTGGCACCGTATCCGCCGCCCGGGCGGCCCTGGGCACGGCGGCCGCGCGGGCCGTCGCGGCGTTCACCGGGCAGCTGTTCGGCGGGCACCAGGCCGCGGTGGTGCGGATCGGCTTCGGGCTGGTCTGGCTCGCCTACCTGCTGCGCGAGTGGCCCAACCGGCGGGTGCTGTACGGCGACCGCTCCCCCTGGTCGATGGAGCTGGCCGAGCGGCTGCTCGCCGACAACGGGGCGTTCACCGTGCTGCCCTGGTTCGGGGGGCGGTTCTGGTTCGAGCTGGTCTACCACCTGGCGGTGCTGGCCGCGCTGGCCGTGGTCCTCGGCTGGCGGACCAGGGCGAGCGGCGTGCTGTTCCTGGTCACCGTGCTGTCCCTGCAGAACCGCGACGTCTTCCTGGGCGACGGCGGCGACAACGTCGTCCACCTGATGGCGGTCTACCTGGTCTTCACCCGCTGCGCCGAGGTGTGGTCGTTCGACGCCCGCCGGGCCGCCCGCCGGGCGCTCCCCCCGGGCCGGTCCGGGGCCGACCGCGGCGGGGTGCTGCTCTGGGGGCTGCTCGGCGCCGTCCTGGCGCTCTGCCAGCTCGGCGACTTCTCCGGCGAGAGCCTCACCTGGACGGCCCGGACCTTCCCGTACGTCGGCTGGGCGCCGCTGTTCTGGGGCCTGTGGGCGGTCGCCGGGCTCTGGTGGGCGCTGGGACGGCTGCGCCCGGGCGGCGAGGCGCGGGCGGTGCTGGACGCGCTGGCCACCATGGTGCACAACTGCGCCATGCTGGTGATCGCCGCCGAGGTGGTGCTGATCTACGCGACGGCCGGCTGGTACAAGGTGCAGGGCTCGCGCTGGCAGGACGGCACCGCGCTGTACTACCCGCTGCACCTGGACTACTTCGCGCCCTGGCCGTGGCTGTCCGCCCTGGTCGGCTCGGCGCTGGTGCCGGTCTTCCTGATCTCCTACGGCACGGTGGTCGTGCAGGTCGCGTTCCCCTTCACCCTGCTCAACCGGCGGGTGAAGAACGTGCTGCTGGCCGTGATGATGGCCGAGCACCTGGGGATCGCGGTGCTGCTCGGGCTGCCGGTCTTCTCCCTCGCGATGATCGCGGCGGACGCGGTCTTCCTGCCGACCGGGGCGCTGCTCTGGCTGGCGGCCCGGGTGCAGCGGATCCGGCGGGGCCGGGGGCCCGTCACTTAGGCTGACCGACATGTCCTGGTTCGCCGCCCTTCGTGACACCGCGCGGACCGGACTGACCCTCGACCGGGCGCTCACCGACCCCAAACGGGCCGTCCGCGGTGCCGTCGCCGTCGCCCTGGTGCTCCTCCCGACCCTGGCGCTCGCCGGCCCGACCCCCGCCACCTCCGCCGCGATGGGCGCGTTCATCGCCGGTACGGCCACCTTCCAGCGCAGCTTCCGGCCCCGGGCCAGCCTCGCCGTCGCGGCCGGCCTCGCGCTGGGCACCAGCACCTTCCTCGGCTACCTGGCGGCCGGGGTCGCCGGCCTCTTCCCGGTGCTGCTGGCGGTCTGGGCCTTCGGCGCCGGACTGGCCTGGGCGATCGGGCCCACCGCCGGCGTGGTCGCCGCCAACACCGTCTCGGTGATGCTGGTCGTCGTCCAGCTGCCGGTCAGCGCGCTCGCCGCGCTCGGCCACGGACTCCTCTGCGCCGTCGGCGGTGTCGTCCAGGCCGCCGTGATCACCCTCTGGCCGATCGGCAGCTGGACCGCCCAGCGGGACGCCCTCGCCGACACCTACGCGGAACTCGCCGACTACGCCCGCAGGTTGCGCCAGGACCCGACCGCGCACGTCGACCCGGCGCCGTTCATGACCGCCCGGCACGCCGCCGCGCTCACGCCCTGGCAGGACCGCCACCGGCCGCCCGAACTGCGCGGCCTGCGCGGCCTCGCCGAGCGCATCCGGCCCACCCTGGCCGCACTCGCCGACCCCAGGGTCGGTGCTCCCGCGGAGGGCCCGGAGCGCGACCGGGCCCGCGAGGTGCTGGCCGCCTCGGCCGAGGTGATGGACGCCCTGGCCCGGGCCGTCCGCAGCGGCGAGGCGGTCCGGCTGCCCCGCTCGGCGCCCTCGCTCACGCTGGCCACCCCCGAGGAGGGCGTCCGGCTCCGGGGCGCGGCCCGGCGGTCCGCCCGGCGGCTGGGCGGGCTGCTGCGCAAGGCCGCCGACGCCCTCGACCGGGGCGACGAGGAGACCATCAGCACCCCGGTGGTCGGGGCCGGCGGAGCGCTGCACAAGCCGCCGATGTTCCGGATGCTGCCGGTGGCCCTGCGCATGGTGCAGCGCCAGTTCCAGCCGCGCTCCGCGGTCTTCCAGCACGCCGTCCGGCTCGCCGGCGTGGTCACCGTCGCCTACCTGCTGGCCCGGCTGGCCGGCTTCCACCACGGGTACTGGGCACCGATGACGGCGGCCATGGTGATGCGGCCGGACTTCGCACAGACCTACAGCCGGGGCGTCGCCCGGCTGGCCGGCACCGTCGTCGGCGTGGCCGTCTCCACCCTGGTGGTGCAGCTCGCCCACCCCGGCGAGTGGGTCCTGGCGGTGCTCGCCGTGCTCTGCATCGGCGGGGCGTACCTCACCCTGCGGACCGGGTACGCGCTGATGACCGTCGGCATCTCCTCCTACGTGGTGTTCCTGCTCGGCCTGCAGGCCGGGGACCCGTTCACCACGGCCGTCGAGCGGGTCGGGCTCACCCTGCTCGGCGGCTCGGTGGCGCTGGTCGCGTACGCGCTCTTCCCCACCTGGCAGACCGCCCGGCTGGGGGAGCGGCTGGCCGAGTGGCTGGCCGCCGCCGGGCGGTACGCGGGCGCCGTCGTCGCCTGCTACGAGGACCCGGCGGCGCCGCGCGGACGGGCGGTGCGCTCGGCGCTGCTGGACTCCCGGGAGGCCCGCTCCGAACTGCTCCAGGCGATGGAGCGGGCCGACGCCGAACCGGGCCGGCACGCCTCCGGGCTGCCCGGGCTGAACCGGCGCCAGCTGGACCGGGCCCGGGCCGCGGTCGGGCACCTGGGGCGGGTCGCCGTCCTGCTGGAGGCCCATCTCCCGGCCGCCGACGCCGATCCCGTCCCGGGCACCGCGGAGTACGCGGAGGAGCTGCGGTTGGCCACCGCGCTCGCGGGGGCCGCGCTGCTGACCGGGCGGCCGGTGGAGTTCGACGCCGTGCGGGAGGCCCAGACGCGGCTGGAGGAGCGGCTGGTGCAGGCGCCGGCCGGGGTGCAGCGGGACGTCGTGCGGGCCGGGACGCGACTGCTCGGGCAGGCGCTGAAGGACCTGGAGCGGGCGCTGCGCGGGCGGGAGGACGTCCGGGGGCCGGAGGAGGCGCGGTACCGGGAGGCGGTGCCGGCGCCGGAGGGCCCGCGGTAGGCCCCGGCGGGCCGGGGTCCACCGGGGTGACAGAGTGAACGCCATGGACGAGGACGAGCTGGTGCGGGCGTGGCGGGCGGCGGAGCGGGAGCCGGGGGCGCTGCTGCTGGACGGGTTCCACGCGCTGAAGCACGCACTGCGCTTCGGCGGGGACGTCCGGCGGGTGCTGACCGCCGACCGGGCGGCGCTGCTGGAGCTGGCCGCGGAGCTGGCGGCGGACGTGCTGCCCGCGCTGGACGGCCTGGCCGAGGAGCTGCCGGAGCCGCGGCTGCGGGCGCTGGCGCCCCGGCTGCACCCGACCGGGGTGATCGCGCTGGCGGTGCGGCCGTCCGTCGCCGCGAACCTGGCGGTGCTGGCCGAGCGCCCCCGGCGGGCCCCGGTGGTGCTGCTGGAGAACCCGCGCAACCTGGGCAACGTCGGGGCGGTGATCCGGCTGGCGGCCGGGTTCGGCGCCACCGGCGTGGTCACCACCGGCGACCTGGACCCGTGGCACCCGACGGTGCTGCGCGGCAGCGCCGGCCTGCACTTCGCCACCGCCGTGGAGCGGCTGGCCCTGCCGGAGCTGCCCGCCGGGCCGTTGTACGTGCTGGACCCGGAGGGCGCGGACATCCGCACGCTGCCCTTCCCGGACGACGCGTTGCTCGCCTTCGGCACCGAGCGGCACGGCGTCTCGGCGGAGCTCAGGGCGCGGGCGGACCAGCTGGTCGCGGTGCCGATGCAGCCGGGGGTGTCCAGCTTCAACCTGGCGACCAGCGTGGCGATGGGTCTCTTCCACTGGATGTCCGGGCGGCGCTGAGGCGTCGCGCCGCGGGCCGCCGGGCGGTCAGGAGAACAGCCGGCGCCAGGTCTCCGGGCCCGGGTGGCCGGCGGCGTCCGGGCCGGTCCGGCCCTGGGCCTGCTGGAGGGCCTGGAACGGCCTTGCGGTCGGAAGACCTTGTCCGGGGCGGGCGGTGGTGGCGCGTCAGGCCGCGGCGGCGGGCGGGAGGGCCGGGGAGTACTCCGGTCCGGTCCAGGTCAGCGGGGTGGCGTCGGCCAGCTCGCGGACGCCGGTGACGGTCAGTTCGACCATCCGCTCGGCGCCCGGGGCGCCCTGCCGGGCCCCGTCGGACCAGTCGGTCCGGGCCTCCCCGGTGACCAGCAGCGCCCCGCCGGTCTCCCAGTCGGGCAGCAGCAGGCCGGCGCGTGGGTCCAGCTCCAGGTTGCCGAGGGTCAGGAACATGCTGTTGCCCGGGTACTCGGGCCAGCGCAGCCGGTCCGGCGCCACCGCCTGCAGGAAGCCGGGGAAGCCGCCCCGGTGGGAGGCGTCCACGCTGCCGTCCGGGCCGGTGGTGGCGACGAAGAAGGTGTCGGCGGTGGCCGCGGTCAGCTGCTGGGCGGTGGACAGCACCGGCCCGGCGGCGACCGCGCGCGGCGGGCCGGCGGCGGGCCGGTCCAGCGGGGTGCGGCGCTGGATGTACTTGGGGCAGTTGGCGACCACCTGCTCGGCGGTGATCGTCAGGCCGCCCCGGCCGTCCGGTGCGGAGCGGCCGTTGAGCCGCATCCGGCGGCGGCCGGCCGGGTCCAGGGCGATGGTGCCGACCCGGGCGGGCCGGGTCAGCGCCGCGGCCAGCGGGTCGTCCCCGGCGGGGTGGGCGGCCACCGCCAGGGTCCGCTCGTCGGGGGCCTGCAGGAAGCCGGCGGGGCCGGCCAGCTGGGTGGCCCAGATCCGGCCGTCCCGGTCGGCGGCGCCGAGGACGAGCATCCGGCGTTCGGCGAGGAAGCGGGCGGCCACCGCCGGGACGGTGTCCCGGATCGACCGGCCGGCGTGGTCCGCCCGGTCGCTCCGGCCGGCCCGGGCCTGGGCGGCCCGTTCGCCGGGGTGGTAGGGCGTCGCGGTGGGGGGCGTCATGGCCGGCTCCAGTCGGGGGTGCTCGTTAGAAGAAACCGCAGGTCGGTGCGGAGGGGGTGGGGGCGGTGGCCCCGGTCTCGTCCACCCCGGTGCGGGTGTAGATCTCCAGCCGGATGCCGTCGGGGTCGGTGAAGAAGATGCCGCCGGAGGCCGAGCCCTCGTTGTGCGGGACGACGCCGTCGTGGGCGAAGGAGGCGCCGAGCCCCCGCAGCAGTTCCTCGGCGGCGCGGACCTCCTGGAGGCTCTCGACCTCGAAGGAGAGGTGGTGCAGGCCGGGCGCGGAGGTGGCGAAGGTGCCCTCGCTCTGCTGCCAGAGCGTCACCACGAGGCGGCCGTCGCGGCCGAGCAGGGCGAAGCGGCGCTCGGGGTCGGTGCCCTCGCGGGTGACCTCCAGGCCGAACACGGCGCGGTAGAAGTCGATCGAGCGGGCCAGGTCGGTGACGTTCAGCCCGATGTGGCCGGTGGTCAGGGTGCGGAGCGCGGTGGTGGCGGACATGCCTGGTCACTCCCGTGGTGTGGGGCCGTCGGCGAGGCTGCTGCCTAACCGGTACTCACGAATGTAGGGGTTAGGTGATGGGGCGTCAACCGGTACCGGTCCACGAAGGGGTTAGGTGTCGGCGTGGGCGCGCGGCCGGACCGGGCACGCGAAGAGCCCGCCGGACGCGGTCCGGCGGGCTCAACGGGGGTCGGTCAACGGGGGTCGGTCAAGGGGTGGTGCCCACGGGACGGCCGGCGGCTACTGCCACTCCCAGCGGATGCCGATGTGTCCCGGCTGCTGGTCCGGGGCCAGCACGTGGGCGCTCGCGGAGGCGCCGATCCAGAGCTGCTCGCGGCGGTGGTCGACGTCGGCGCCCGGCTCGCGGTCGTAGCGCTCGCAGTGCGCGGGGACGGCCGCCGGGTCGAAGTGCACCTGGAGCACGTACTCGCGCACCGTCGTCGCGAAGCGGCGGCTGTACTCCAGGGTCGGGCCGCCGGGCGGGATCTCCACCTCGTACTCGAAGACCGTGCTGTCGCCGAGGGCCAGCGGGCGGTCCAGCATCAGCTCGCCGACGGTCAGGCCGGCCTCCGGGCGTCGGCGGACCCGGCCGAGCCGGCCGTGCCGCACCGAGGTGATCTCGGGGCAGCCGGTGGCCTCCTCGTCGGCCTTGTGCACCACCAGGCAGCGGCCGACGCCGCTGACGGTGGCCCGCACCACCTGGCGCATCCGCAGCAGGTTGCCGCGCCGCTCGGCGTCCACGTAGTACGAGTCGTGGATGCTCAGCCGCTCCAGCTCACCGGCCGGCGGCGCGTCCAGCTCGGTGAAGATGTCCGCGATCTCCTGCTCGCCGGGCCAGACGTCCTCCAGCCCGAGGTGCAGGGTGTTGGCGGTGGCGGCCCAGCGGCCGCGGGGGCGCGGCGGGCCGAGCAGCGAGGTCAGCGCGCTGTGCGGCAGCCCGAGCAGCTCCTCCAGCAGGTGGACGGCGCGCAGCGAGCTGGCCCGCTCGGGCTGGCTGCGCCCGCGGCGCCAGTAACTCAGGGTCGTGACACTGACCCTGACACCGCGTTGGGCGAGTGCGGCCCGGATCCGGTCCAGGCTGAGGCCGCTGGCCTCGATGGCCAGGTGCAGGGTGTCCGCGAAGCCGCCCGCGGGGGCGGGCCGTCCTGCGGAGGGGGTGTTCGGCGCCGGTGCGGGCGCGGGTGGGCCGGGGCGCTCCGGGCGCGGTCCGACCAGTCGGAGCCGCGCGGAGTCCTGAGGCTGCTGTGCGGCCATGCGGTGACACTCCCCACCAGGTGAGTTCGGTGGGACCTGGCCGACGCCGGGGCGCGCCGCCAGCGGCTTCACCGAGCTTTGGGGAACCCTATGCACGGTCGAGAGGCTACGTCATCAGTCGTGCGTATGACAGTGGTCACGGCAGGTGAACCGAAGGGTTAGCGATCTTGAAACACTTCGGAAACACCCGCCGTGGATCCGGCCGGACGACGGACACCGCCGGGGCGGGCCGTACGGCGCCGCCCCGGCGGGGGTCTGGTGGTGCTGGCGGTCGGGGATCAGCCGACGTTCAGCGCCACGTCGTCGATCACGAAGCTGGTCTGCAGCGAGGAGTCCTCGGTGCCGGTGAACTTGATCGTGACGGTCTGGCCCGCGAACGAGGTCAGGTCCAGGGTGCGCTGCACGTAGCCGGCCGCGGCGTCCACGTTGGAGTAGGTCTTCAGCGTGGTGCTGTTGGCCTGGACGGTCAGCTTGTCGTACGCGGTGGAGCCGGTCTCGGCGGTGTCGACGTGCAGCCAGAAGGTCAGGCTCGCGGACTTGCAGCCGGCCGGGATCGAGACGGTCTGCGACACGGTGTCGCTGTGGGCGGAGCCGTAGCCGTCCATCCAGGCCTTCCAGCTGCCCGCGTGCGCCGCCTGCGAGGAGCTGTTGTCGACCACGCCGCTGGAGGCCGTCCACGGGGACGCCGTGCCGGTCTCGAAGCCGCCGTTGCCGATCAGCTGGGCGGCGGTGCAGCCGCCGCTGGGCGGCGGGGTGGTGCCGCCGAGCAGGGCGGTGGTCAGGCCGTCGGCGATCGGGGAGCCCCAGCCGGTGACCTGGTCGTAGCCGGCCTTGGCCGGGAAGTCCTGGTTGGAGCCGCTGGTCACGTCGTGGAACGCGGAGGCGGAGCCGCTGCCGTTCGCGACCGCGTACAGCCGGGGGCTGGCCTCGCCGAGGACCGGCTGGCCGGCCGCCTTGGCCTTCTGGTTGAACTGGGCCGCGTAGCCGGACCAGAGCGGCGCGGCCGCGCTGGTGCCGCCGTAGACCTGCCAGCCGCCGGCCGTGTAGATCGCGAAGCCGCTCGCCGGGTCGGCGTTGGAGGAGACGTCCGGGACGGTGCGCATGGTGCCGTTGATCCCGGTGCCGGTCTGCCAGGCGGGCTTGGCGAACACGGTGGAGACGCCGCCGCCGGCGGTGCTCCAGGCGCTCTCGGAGGAGTAGGTGGTGCCGGACACCTTGAGGTTGGTGCCGCCGACGCCGGTCTGGTGCGGGCTGGACGCCGGGAAGTCGACCGCCTTGACCGTCGAGCCGCTGGTGGAGCGGGTGCAGTCGCGCGAGCCGTCGTCGCCGGAGGCGGAGAAGATCGAGATGCCCTGGGCGGCGGCCTGCTTGAAGGCGTTGTCGACCGCGGTCATCGAGGCGGCGGTGGTGTCGGGCTCGCAGGAGCCCCAGGAGATCGAGATGACCGAGGCCCGGTTGTCGGCCACGATCTTGTTGGCCATGTCGATCTCGCCCTGGTCGCTGTTGGGCGCCTCGTAGACCAGCTGGGTCGCCTTGGGTGCGGCGCCGCGGACGATCTCGCTGTCCAGCTCGACCTCGCCCTGGCCCTCGCCCGGCTTGGAGTCGTAGTTGGCGCCGTCCACCGAGACGGTGGAGACCGCCGGGCCGGTCAGGCCGTACTGCGAGTCGTAGGTGGTCAGGTTGCCCTTGGAGTAGCCGTCGAACTCCCAGAGCGCGACGGTCACGCCGGTGCCGTCGGCGCCGGTCTTGTTCAGGTTGTAGGCGCCGTCGTACTGGGACGGGCCGAAGCCGCTCGGGGTCGCGGTGGCGGCCTTCGGGGCGATCGCGTTCGGCTTGGCCAGGCGGTTCTTGCGCACCGCGTGGTTGTCCAGGCCCTCGACGCCCTGGACCACGGAGGCCAGGTCGGCGGGCACGGAGGCGGCGGCGTCGTTGGCGAAGAAGGCCCGCTGCAGCTGCGGGTCGACGTAGGCGCTCTCGTGGGTGCCGAAGGCCTGCGAGACCTGGGCGGTGGTGCCGCGGGCGCTGACCACCTGGCGGTTGGCGCTCACGTCGGTGACCGTCAGGCCCTGGGCGGCCAGGTAGGACTTGACCTGGTCGACGGCGGCCTGGGTCGGGCCGAACCGGGCGGTGAACTGCTCGGGCGTCAGGTACTTGCCGAACTCCGGGGCGCCCGGCGTGGTGACCGCGGTGAGGAAGCGGTCCAGGGCGTCGGTGTCACGCAGCTTCAGGCTGACGGCCACCGAGATCTGCTGCTCGGCCGGGACGTCGCCCTTCTTCTCCGAGTGGGCCACCGCGGGGTTGACGGTGTCGGGGAGCGCGACGCGGGGGGCGGGCGCGGCCTGCGCGGTGGAGACGCCGAGGGAGACGGCGGTCAGCGGCAGCACGGCTATCGCCGCGGCGAGGGCAAGGGAGCGGGGGCGCAACGGATCCTCCTCTGGCCGGCTGTGGGGGCCGGCTGGGGGCCATGGCGTTCCGGGGTCGAGAACGCTGGCTAGAACATGACAGAACAACTGCGCGAGTTGGCTCATGGTCAAGCAATTCGTTGCTAAAAAACAGTCAAGTGTGGAGGGCTGGAAATGCCGCGCCCGCATACAGTGAATGGCCCGAATTCCCGGCCCGGTCCATACCAGTTCGGGGCGGAACGGGCGGACGTAGAATCGGGGCGATCCGAGGGAGGACGATGACCGACGTGACGACGGACCCCCGGGACCCCCGGCCGCTGACCGGTGAGCCGCTGGCACTCGACCTGCTGAACACCCGGTGGGCCGGCACCCCCGTCAACGACCTGCTCGCCGAGCCGGACGGGCAGCGGATCTGGCTCTCCTCCGCCGGCCTCACCGACCGCTGCCAGGACACCGACGCCGCCCTCGCGGCCCTGCGCGAGGCCCGCGGGGCGATCTCCGCGGTCGTCCAGGACGTCCTCACCGGAGGCGAGTTGGGCGCGGAGGCGACGGAGCGGCTGAACGCCGTGCTGCGGCACGGGCGGCTGCACCGGGAGCTCGGCCCGCAGGGGCCGGCCGCCCGCGTCGAGGTGGACGGGGCCGAGTGGCTGGCGGCCTGGCTGGCCGCGGACGACCTCCTCGACCTGCTCGGCCGGGGTGCGCACCGCATCAAGCGGTGCGCACACGAGGCCTGCATCCTGCATTTCCTCGACACGTCGCAGAACGGGCGCCGGCGCTGGTGCCGGATGGCGGTCTGCGGCAATCGCGCCAAGGCCGCGCGGCACTACGGGAAGGGCCGGGGTTAACCGACGACCGAACGAGCGGTCGGGGCTCCGGCGGCCCGGTGGGCGGGTGCGGGCGGTCGGCCGCGCACCCGCCGGCGGCGGGTCGGGCGGCGGTGGGTCAGACGGCGCCGAGCCACTCGGTGAGGGCCGCGCGCAGCTCGCCCTGGCCGGGGTCGACGGCGGCCCAGGCGGCGTAGCCGTCCGGCCGGATCAGCAGGACGGTGTCGCGCAGCTTCCCGTGCGGGTCGGCCGGTGCGGCGGTGACCATCCGGTCCGCCCAGGGCTCGGCGGCGGCCAGCTCGTCATTGCTGACCAGCACGAACCGCCCGGTGCGCAGCGCCTCGTAGAGCCGCTCCGGGGCGGCCGGAGCGCCCTCGACGGGCTTGCTCAGCGCGGTGAGCCGAAGGTCCGGGACGCGCTTGCCGACCTGCGGGTGGGCGTCCTTCGGGGCCGGGTAGGAGATGTCGAGGCCGGAGACCATCCGGGCGCCGCGCTGGGTGACCACGTCGAGGTGGCCGCCGAGCGCGGTGAGCGCCCCGCGCAGGGCGCGGGTGGGGGCGGACTCGGCGAGCGCGATCCGGATCAGCGCCCCGGAGGTGCGCAACACCGTCCGGCCGACGGGGTGCCGCTCGGTCTGGTAGGTGTCCAGCAGGGCGTCGGTGGCGCGGCCCCGGAGCACCGCGGCGAGCTTCCAGGAGAGGTTGGCGGCGTCCTGGAGGCCGGTGTTCATGCCCTGGCCGCCGGCCGGGGAGTGGCAGTGCGCGGCGTCGCCGGCCAGGAAGACCCGGCCCGAGCGGTAGTTGGGGGCCTGGCGCTCGTCGCTGTGGAAGGTGGAGCTCCAGCGGACGTCGTGCAGGCCGTAGTCCTCGCCGAGGGCGGCGCGGGCGACGTCGGCGATCCGCTCGGGCGAGGGGGTGTCGCCGTCCGGCTGGCGCTCCTCGCGGTCCCAGGCGATGACGCGGTACCAGCCGTCGCCGAAGGGGGCGAGGAAGGCGAACCCGGCCTCGTTGGCGCCGGCGGTGACGGCGTCGGCGGGTTCGCGCTCCAGCCGGGCGTCGGCGAGCATCACCGAGTCGACCACGGACTCGCCCGGGAAGGGGATGCCGAGCAGGTCGCGGACGGTGGAGCGGACGCCGTCGGTGCCGACCGCGTACCCGGCGGTGAAGGCCCGTCCGTCGGCGGTCTCCAGGGTGACGGACTCGGCGTCCTGGCGCAGCGCGGTGACCTCGGCGCCCCGCAGGACGGTCGCGCCGGCCTGCACGGCGCGCTCGTGGAGCAGCCGTTCGACGTTGTACTGCGGGGTGATCAGGACGAACGGGAACCGGGTGGGCAGCGAGCCGAGGTCGATGCCGAAGCGGTTGAACATCCGCAGCGAGGTGACCGGCCGGCCGGTGGCGATCAGGTCGTCGGCGAGGCCGCGGGCGTCCAGGAGCTCGGTGGTGCGGGCGTGCACGGCGAACGCCCGGGTCAGGTTGGACTCGGCGCCGCGCTTCTCCAGGACGGTGACGCCGACCCCGGCGGCGGCGAGGTCCCCCGCCAGCAGCAGTCCGGTCGGTCCGGCACCGACGATCAGGACGTCGGTGGCGGTCGTCGGCTTCGCGGTCATGTGTCAGCTCCCGGTGTTCGGAGGTCGGTTGGACGCCGTGTCCGGCGTTCTCCCAGCCTCCATCATCCCGGGCGCGCCGGGGACTGTGAACCGCCGGGCCCCGGCGGCGGTGCCGCCGGGGCCCGGGTGGGTGGTCCGCAGGGCTCAGCCGTGCCGGCGGACCTCCACCGTGCGGAACCGGTTGGCGACGAACGCGCCGTCGCAGTAGGCCGCGTTGGCGGCCGGGTTGGCGCCGGTGCCGTGCAGGTCGGAGAAGGCGGCCGTCTGGTTGGGGTAGACCCCGCCGGTCAGGTTGAGCGACAGCGAGACGCCCGCGTCGAGCGCGGCCTCGACCAGCAGGCCCTCCACCTCGGGCGAGGTGGTGTAGCCGGTGGCGGTCATGGCGCCCTTCTCGCGGACGGTGGTGCGCAGCAGCTCGACGGCGGCCGGGGTGGACTCGACGGCGACGGCGAAGGAGACCGGGCCGAAGCACTCGGTGCGGAAGACCGCGCGGTCGTCCGGCTTGTCGGCGTCCAGCTTGACCAGCGCGGGGGTGCGGACGGTCGCGCCGGGGAACTCGGCGGAGGTGACCGCGCGCGGGGCGAGCGCGAGCTCGCCGTACTCGCCGCCGGCCGCGGCGGCCGAGCGCTGCAGCACGCCCGGGTTGACCACGGCGCCGAGGACGGCGGCGGCGCGGGCGTCGTCCGAGAGCAGGCCCTCGATCGCGGCGGCGAGGTCGGCGACGACCTCGTCGTAGGACTTGTCGCCCTGGTCGGTGCTGATGCCGGTGCGCGGGATCAGCAGGTTCTGCGGGGTGGTGCACATCTGGCCGCTGTAGAGCGAGAGCGCGAAGGCCAGGTTGCCCAGCATGCCCTTGTAGTCGTCGGTGGAGTCGATGACCACCGCGTTGACGCCGGCCTTCTCGGTGTAGACCTCGGCCTGCCGGGCGTGCTCCTCCAGCCAGTCGCCGAAGGCGGTGGAGCCGGTGTAGTCGATCAGCCGGATCTCGGGGCGGACGGCGAGGGTCTGGGCGACGGTGCCGCCCTCGTGCTCGACGGCCAGGCAGACCGTGTTGGGGTCGTAGCCGGCCTCGGCGAGCACCTCGCGGGCGACCCGGACGGTCAGCGCGAGCGGCAGGACGGCCCGCGGGTGCGGCTTGACCAGCACCGGGTTGCCGGTGGCCAGCGAGGCGAACAGGCCGGGGTAGCCGTTCCAGGTGGGGAAGGTGTTGCAGCCGATCAGCAGCGCGAGGCCGCGCGGCACGACGGTGAACTCCTTGGTCATCACCAGCGGGTCGCGCTTGCCCTGCGGCTTGGTCCAGCCGGCCCGGCGGGGCAGCCGGGTCTGCTCGGCGTACGCGTAGGCGACGGCCTCCAGGCCGCGGTCCTGGGCGTGCGGGCCGCCGGCCTGGAAGGCCATGCCGTAGGCCTGGCCGGTGGTGTGCATGACGGCCTGGGCGAACTCGTGGGAGCGGGCGTTGATCCGGTGCAGGATCTCCAGGCAGACGGCGGCGCGCTCCAGCGGGGTGGCGGCGGCCCAGCCGGGGCGGGCGGCGGTGAGCGCGGCGATCAGCGCGTCCGGCTCGGCGTGCGGGTAGCCGACGCCCAGCTCCAGGCCGTACGGGGAGGCCTCGCCATCGACCAGGTCGCCGTCGGCGGGGTGGCCGTCGAGGGCGAACGGCCGGCCGAGCAGGCCGTCGAAGGCGGCCTTGCCGTCCGCCGGGCCGCTCTCGCCGTACGCCTTGGGGAACTCGGGGTAGGGCGACCAGTAGTCGCGCTTGGCGGCGGCGTCGAGGGCGGCGTCCAGGGTGGCCTGGTGGCGCTCGACCAGTTCGCCGACGAGGGGGTGGGTGACCGCTGCGGACATCTGTGCGCTCCTCAGAGGGGAGGACGGGACACGTCACAGAGTAACCGAACGATCGGTCGGCTCAAGAGGGTGCAGCGGTCGCGAATCCGGGAAGCGCGCGGGGGCGCGTCCGTCGCGGACGCGCCCCCGGGGGCCTGGAGAGGTGGTCGGTCTACGGAACGCCCAGCTCGAAGATGACGTACCCGGCGAACCAGCCCGAGGCGATCGCCCCGGTGCCCAGCACCGCCGCCAGCACCGGCCAGCTGAGCTTGCGCATCGCCACCGCCAGCGCGATGAACAGCGGGAACGCCGGCAGCAGGTAGCGCGAGACGTTGCCGAAGATGCCCAGGCTGCCGAGCACCGAGACGATCGTGGCCAGCGTGTAGGCGGTCAGCACCAGCGGCGGGCGCAGCCGGAACAGCAGCACCACCAGGGCCGGCAGGGTCAGCACGATCAGGGTCGCGAAGAGGTCCGGCACCGGGAACGCGAACGGGTAGTCGTTGCGCCCCAGCAGCACGCCCCGCATCGCCGCCCAGGTGCCCTGGCCCCAGTCGAAGTAGTGCAGCCAGGCGTCGTGCTGCAGCCGGAAGTAGCCGCCCCACTCGCCCATCCGCCAGCCCACCCAGGCGACGTAGCCGAGCAGGCCGACCGGGGCCAGCACCATCGCGGCCAGCGGGCGCAGCACGCCGCTGTCGCGCCGGTACAGCTCGACCAGCGCCGCCAGCCCGACCGCCCCGATCAGCGCCGCGGCCGTCGGCCGGTTCAGCCCGGCGACCAGGGTGATCAAGCCGGCCGCGACCCACTGCCTGCTCATCACGCAGTAGCAGGCCCAGGCGGCCAGCGCGACGAACAGCGAGTCCGAGTAGATCGCCCACTCGGCGCCCGAGCCCGGGGCGATCGCCCAGATCCCGGCCGCGATCACGCCCGCCTTCGGGCCGGCCATCCGGTCCACCACCGCGTAGATCCCGGCGGCGGCGAACAGCGAGGCCACCACCGACACCAGCATCCCGGCGCCGTACAGGCCGAGGCCGGTGACGTCCGAGGTCATCCGCATCAGGCCCGGGTAGAGCGGGAAGAACGCGGCGGAGTTCTGCTCGACGGTGAAGCCCACCGGGCCGTTCGGGACCGGGATCAGCGCGGGGTGGTAGCCGAACTCGGCCACCTGCTGGTACCACCAGCCGTCCCAGCTGGCCAGGACGTCCCACGGATTGGCACCGCCGCCGAACCGGGGGTGCTTCTTGATGTAGTCGCCGGAGAAGGAGAGCAGCTTCATGAAGACCGTGAAGCCGATCAGCTTCAGCACCGCGTAGCACCACACCGCCGGGCCGAACCGGACCACCAGGGCCCGGGCGTGCTCCCGCCAACCGCCGGGAACGCCCTCCGGCTCGTCGCTGCGCTGCTCGGGCGCGTCGGAGGCGACGGCCGGTATTGCGTTCATCGGACTGGACCCCACCTGCTGGACGTGGACGATCGTCCGCAGAGTCTAGGCCCTGCCCCTGAGAGCTGGTGTGGACCAGAGCCCGTGTGGAGCAGAGCCCGTGCGCACCGCGGCCGGTGCGCACCGGGCCGACCCGATCGCGTACGGCGCCGGGGGGCCGGGGATACTCGGGGGATGGCCGATCACACCACGCGCACCGCCTACACCGTCGAGTCACTGCTCGCGGTGACCGTCGACGTCTTCAACGAGCGCGGTTACGACGGCACCTCGATGGAGGACCTCTCCCGGGCCGCCGGGATCTCCAAGTCGTCCATCTACCACCACGTCCGCGGCAAGGAGGAGCTGCTGCGGCTGGCCGTCGGGCGGGCGCTGGACGGGCTGTTCGCGATCCTGTCCGAGCCGGCGGCGGTCGAGGGCCCCGCGGTGGAGCGGCTGGAGCACGTGGTGCGGCGTACCGCCGAGGTGCTGCTGGCGGAGCTGCCGTACGTGACCCTGCTGCTGCGGGTGCGCGGCAACACGGCCACCGAGCTGTGGGCGCTGGAGCGGCGCCGGGACTTCGACCACCAGGTCGCCGAGCTGCTGCGGGCGGCCGTCGCGGACGGCTCGCTGCGCGCGGACGTCGAGCCCCGGCTGGCCACCCGGCTGCTGTTCGGGATGATCAACTCGATCGTGGAGTGGTACCGGCCGGGCCTGCGCGGCGCCGACGGCGTCGCGGACGCGGTCGTCCACCTGGCCTTCGACGGCCTGCGCGCCCGCTAGCGCCGCACCCGGCGCCGCTCAGAGCGGGGGGACCTGGTCGGTCTCCTCGAAGATCAGCATGGTCCGGGTGCCGAGCACCTGCGGGATGGACTGGATGCGGTTGAGCACGAGCTCCCGCAGGGCGTGGTTGTCGGCGGTGTGCACCAGCAGCAGGACGTCGAAGTCCCCGCCGACCAGGGCGATGTGGGCGACCCCGGGGAGCTCCAGGAGCTGCTCCCGGACCGTCCGCCAGGAGTTCTGCACGATCTTCAGGGTGATGTACGCGGACGCGCCCTGACCTGCCCGTTCGTGGTCGACCCGAGCGGTGAAGCCGCGGATGACGCCGTCCTCGACCATCCTGGAGATCCGGGCGTACGCGTTGGCCCGGGACACGTGCACCCGCTCGGCCACCGAGCGGATGGAGGCGCGACCGTCCTGCTGCAGCAGCCGCAGGATCGACCGGTCGACCCGGTCGAGTCTGGACATCTGTTCAGCCGACATGACCCCCCACCCTCACCGATTGGACGCACTGCCACCAGTCGACCGCCGAACGGGCCGAATGTCCACCACCTTGTCACGCTTCTGGTCAAGATGAACAGACGACCGAACAATCGGTAGGGAGCCCCCGCCACCCCAGGAGGTGCCCCGAGATGACCGTTCTCGACCACAGACACCACACGGCGGTGCCCGGTTGGGAGCCCGGGGCCACCGCCCCGCGCTCCGATCCGGCCCCCCTGCTCCCGGACGCCTCCCCCGTCCGGGTGCTCGGCACCCCCGAGCTGGAGAAGTACGACCCGGCGCTGCTGCGCGAGCTCTACCGCCGCCTGGTGGTCGGCCGCCGCTACAACCAGCAGGCCACCACCCTGACCAAGCAGGGCCGGCTCGCCGTGTACCCGGCGTCCACCGGCCAGGAGGCCTGCCAGGTCGCCGCCGCGCTGGTGCTCGGCGAGCGCGACTGGCTGTTCCCCAGCTACCGGGACACCCTCGCGGTGGTCTCCCGGGGCGTCGACCCGCTGGAGGCGCTCACCCTGCTGCGCGGCAACGCCCACACCGGCTACGACCCGCGCGCCAGCCGCACCGCCCCGCTCTGCACCCCGCTGGCCACCCAGGCCCCGCACGCGGTGGGGCTGGCGCACGCCGCCCGGCTGGGCGGCGACCCGGTGGTGGCGCTCGCCATGCTCGGCGACGGCGGCACCAGCGAGGGCGACTTCCACGAGGCGCTGAACTTCGCCGCGGTGCTCCGGGCCCCGGTGGTCTTCCTGGTGCAGAACAACGGCTACGCGATCTCCGTGCCGCTCAGCGCGCAGTCCGCCGCGCCGACCCTGGCCCACAAGGCCGTCGGCTACGGGATGCCGGGCCGGCTGGTGGACGGCAACGACGCGCCCGCCGTGCACGGCGTCCTCGCCGAGGCGGTCGAGCGGGCCCGCACGGGCGGCGGTCCGACCCTGGTCGAGGCGCTGACCTACCGGGTCGAGGCGCACACCAACGCCGACGACGCCACCCGCTACCGCACCGAGCCCGAGGTTGAGGCCTGGCGCGAGCACGACCCGGTGCTGCTGATGGAGCGCGCGCTGCGCGGGCTCGGCGTGCTGGACGACGCGCTGGTGCAGGCCGCGGCGGACGAGGCGGAGGCGCTGGCGGCCCGGATGCGGGCCGAGTTCCACGCCGATCCCGAGCTGGACCCGATGTCGCTCTTCGCCCACGTCTTCGCCGAGCCGACCCCGCAGCTGCGGGAGCAGGCCGCCCAGTTGTCCGCCGAGCTGGCCGCCGAGGCCGAGGTGCAGCACTGATGCCCCCGACCTCCCACCCGTCGCCCGCCGCCCCGGCCCGGGCCGCCGCGGCCCGCCCCGCCGGTGCGCGCACCGCCACCATGGCGCAGGCGCTCAACGCCGCGCTGCGCGACGCCCTGCGCGAGGACCCGACGGTCCACGTGCTCGGCGAGGACGTCGGCGCGCTCGGCGGCGTCTTCCGGATCACCGACGGGCTGACCGCCGAGTTCGGCCCCGACCGCTGCCTGGACACCCCGCTGGCCGAGGCCGGCATCCTCGGCACGGCGATCGGCATGGCGATGTACGGGCTGCGCCCGGTGGTCGAGATGCAGTTCGACGCCTTCGCCTACCCGGCGCTGGAGCAGCTGTTCTCGCACGTCGCCAAGATGCGCAACCGCACCGGGGGCCGGCTCCCGCTGCCGATCACCGTCCGGATCCCGTACGGCGGCGGCATCGGCGGCGTCGAGCACCACAGCGACGCCTCCGAGGCGTACTACACCAGCACGCCCGGCCTGCACGTGGTCACGCCGGCCACGGTGGCCGACGCGTACGGGCTGCTGCGCGCCTCGATCGCCTCGGACGACCCGGTGGTCTTCCTGGAGCCCAAGCGGCTCTACTGGGGCAAGGACGGGTTCGATCCGGCGGTGCCGGTGGAGCCGGTCGGCCGGGCGGTCCTGCGCCGCCCCGGCACCTCCGCCGTGCTGATCACCTACGGCCCGTCGCTGCCGGTCTGCCTGGAGGCGGCCGAGACGGCGAAGGCCGAGGGCTGGGACCTCGCGGTGCTGGACCTGCGCACGCTGGTGCCGTTCGACGACGAGACGGTCTGCAAGGTGGTGCGCTCGCTCGGCCGGGCCGTGGTGGTGCACGAGGCGAGCGGCTTCGGCGGTACGGGTGCGGAGATCGCCGCCCGGGTCACCGAGCGCTGCTTCCACCACCTGGCGGCGCCCGTGCTGCGCGTGACGGGCTTCGACATCCCGTACCCGCCGCCGATGCTGGAGCACCACCACCTGCCCGGGGTGGACCGGATCCTGGACGCGGTCGCCCGGCTGCAGTGGGAGGACCGAGGATGATGCCCGTCGTGCGCGAGTTCAAGCTGCCCGACCTCGGTGAGGGTCTCACCGGGGCGGAGGTGGTGCGCTGGATGGTCGAGGTCGGCGAGGTGATCGCGGTCGACCAGCCGGTGGTGGAGGTGGAGACGGCCAAGGCCGTGGTGGAGGTGCCCTGCCCGTACGGCGGCGTGGTCACCGCCCGGTACGGCGAGCCCGGCGAGGAGATCGCCGTGGGCGCGCCGCTGGTGACGGTGGCGGTGGCTCCGTCGGACGGCCCGGTGCTGCCGGGGGAGCCGGCCGAGCAGGTGGAGCGGCCGCTGGTCGGGTACGGCGTGGCCGAGACCGGCAAGGGCGGTCGGCGGCGCCGGGTGGGGGTGCCGGCCGTGGGCGCCGCCGCCCCGGTCGCCGTGGCCACCGCCCCCGCCGTGCCGGCCCCCGCCCCCGTGCTGCGGTCCGGTCCGGTCGCGCCCGCGGTGGTGCCGGTGATCTCGCCGCTGGTGCGGCGGCTGGCCCGGGAGCAGGGGGTCGACCTGGCCGGGCTGACCGGCAGCGGCCCGGACGGGCTGATCATGCGGGCGGACGTCGACCGGGCGGTCGCGGCGAAGGTGGCGGCCCCGGCCGCGCCCGCGCCGGACGGGCGGGAGGAGGTCGTCCCGCTGCGCGGCCTGCGCAAGGCGGTGGCCGAGAAGCTCAGCCGCAGCCGTCGGGAGATCCCCGATGCGACCTGCTGGGTGGACGCGGACGCCACCGAACTGATGGCGCTGCGGCGGCAGTTGAATGCCACGCCGGGCCCGAAGGTGAGCGTGCTGGCGTTGCTGGCCCGGATCTGCACCGTCGCGCTGGGCCGCTTCCCGGAGCTCAACTCCAGCGTGACGGAGGACGGTTCGGCGATCGTGCGGCACTCCGCGGTGCACCTGGGCTTCGCCGCCCAGGGCGAGCGGGGCCTGGTGGTGCCGGTGGTGCGCGACGCCCACGCCCGGACGACCGAACAGCTCGGCGAGGAGCTCGGGCGGTTGACGGCTTCGGCCCGGGACGGCTCGCTCTCCCTGGCCGAGCTGACCGGTGGCACCTTCACCCTGAACAACTACGGGGTGTTCGGGGTGGACGGCTCCACCCCGATCCTCAACCACCCCGAGGCGGCGATGCTCGGGGTCGGCCGGATCATCGCCAAGCCCTGGGTGCACGAGGGGGAGTTGGCGGTGCGCGAGGTCGTGCAGCTGTCGTTCACCTTCGACCACCGGGTCTGCGACGGCGGCACCGCGGGCGGCTTCCTGCGGTTCGTCGCGGACTGCGTGGAGCGGCCGGGGACGCTGCTGCGGCAGCTCTGAGGTCGTCTCCAGGGGCGGGGCGGCTCTGTCGGGGAGCCGTTCCGGCAGGTCGGGACGCCCCGGGCGCGGACTCCGTGCCCGGGGCGTCCGGCCGTAGGTCGGGTGAGAGTAGCGCGTCCCCGGCCCGGGTGTCCGGGCTTCGCGCGATTTGTCGGATGAGCACTTCGGGCGTGCCACGCTGCCTAGGCGTCAACAGGGACAAGCCAGGTGGTGGCACAGGCCGGCCGGAGGCGAAACGATTCTCTTGGGTACTCGAAATGTTGCGGTGAAGTCCCGCAGAACACTTCTGGTCCGCACCGGGCACGGCGCGGGGGGAGCCGCCTCCGTCCCGGGCCTGCCGGAGCTCCCGCCCGACGCGACGGTGGCGCGGACGCCCGGGGACGTCCTCGGGCCGGCACAGGGGGCCGCGCCCGCGCAGGCGTACGGGCCGGCGCCGGCGGCTCGGTACGAACGGCCGCCGATGCCGCTCGACCCGCCCGACCTCCCGCCCCCGGCCGCGCCGGAGGCGCCGACGGCCGTCCTGCCGGTGCTGACGGCGCCGTCCGATCCCGGTCCGCCGACGGCCGTCCTGCCGCCGGTGGCCGCCGAGCCGGTGCGGCCGGCCGTGCCCGAACCGCCGGCCCGGCCGCCGGTCGTCCCCGCGCCGAGCTATCCGGAGCCGGTCGCCGCGCCGCCCGCCGCCGCCGCGTTCCAGCCGCTGTTCACCGATGCCCCCGGCCTCAACTGGGCCGGCCCGGGCGACAGCTGGAGCCAGGCCTGGGCCGTCCAGACGCTCGCCGAGGGCCGGCCGGCCGCCCTGCCCGACCCGGCGCACAACCACTCGGCCGCCGAACTCCCGCCCACCGCACGGGACGTCGAACTGATCCGGGCCAGCCTGGCGGTGGTCGAGCCGCTCGCCGACCGAGCCACCGCGCACTTCTACGCGCTGATCTTCCTGCACCACCCCGAGGTCCGGGCGCTCTTCCCGGCCGCCATGGACGTCCAGCGCGACCGTCTGTTCCGGGCGCTGCTGGCCGCCGCCCGCAACGCCGACGACCCGGAGGGCCTGCGCGTCTACCTGAGCGGGCTCGGCCGCGGCCACCGCCGGTACGGCACCCTGACCGGGCACTACGGGCCGGTGGGCGAGTGCCTGGTGCAGGCGCTGGCCAGGTACGCGGGCGGCCGCTGGGACGCCGAGACCGAGCTGGCCTGGCGCCGGGTCTACCGGCTGGTGTCGTCGATCATGATCGAGGCCGCCGAGGAGGCCGCCCGCACCTCGCCGCCGTGGTGGCAGGGCGAGGTGGTCCGGCACGAACGCCGCACCCGGGACGTCGCGGTGATCACCGTCCGCCCCGACCAGGCCTACCCGTACCGGGCCGGGCAGTACACCAGCCTGGAGACGCCCTGGTGGCCCCGGGTGTGGCGGCACTTCTCGTTCGCCTCCGCCCCCCGCCCGGACGGCCTGCTGACCTTCCACGTCAAGGCCGTCCAGGCGGGCTGGGTGAGCAACGCCCTGGTGCACCGGGCGGCGCCCGGCGACGTCCTGCGGCTCGGCCCGGCGGCCGGCTCGATGACCGTCGACCACGGCGCCGGGGCGGACCTGCTCTGCCTGGGCGGCGGCACCGGCATCGCGCCGATCCGCGCCCTGGTCGAGGAGGTCGCCGAGCGCGGTACGCCGGTGCGCAGCATGGACGTCTTCTACGGCGCCCGACGCGCGGCGGACCTCTACGAGCTGGACGGGTTGGAGGAGCTGGCCCGCCGGCACCCGTGGCTCACGGTGCGGCCGGTGCTCTCCGGCAGCGGGCCGTCCGGTGGCGCGATGACCGGCGAACTGCCCGAGGTGGTCGGCCGGTTCGGGCCGTGGACCGGTCGGCAGGCCTTCCTCAGCGGGCCGCCCGCGATGGTCCGGCGGGGCGTCGGGGTGCTGCTGCGGTCGGGCGTCGCGGCCGAGTGGATCCGGCACGACCTGGTCGGCGACCTCGCGGCGGGTTGAACGGACGGGAGCACGGACCGCCGAACGGGCCGGACGCCCGGCGGACCGGGAGCCCTAGCCCAGATCGGGTGCCAGCAGCGCGCGGACGCCCTCGATGTTGGCCGCCAGGTACGCCCGGAGCCGTGGCGGGACGACGTTGACGGAGGTCACGCCCTCGCGGGTGAACGGCAGCCGCACCACCTGGTACTCGCCGTTGGGCTCGTCCACCTCGGGCCCGTGCCGCCGGTCGAGGTCCATCGAGGCGAGCCGGCAGACGAAGAAGTGCTGCACCTTGACCCCGTGCGGGTGGAGCAGCGTGCCGTCGTCGTGGTGGGTGTGGCTGATGGTGTCGACGAAGGCGGGCACCACGTCGGTGATCTTGCCGCCGAGCTCCTCGTCCACCTCGCGGTGCAGCGCCTCGACCACCGTGCGGTCACCGCGTTCGACGCCGCCGCCGGGGGTGATCCAGTACGGGTGCGGCGAGCCCGGCCGGACCCGCCGGATCAGCACGATCGAGGCCGGGCCGTACGGGTCGGCCGGGTCGAGCTCCAGCAGGATCGCCCGCGCGGTGCGTTTGACCACCGGGCGGGGCGGCGGGATTCGGTTGGCGGGGCCCATGGCGACCTCCGGGGCGGGAGCGTTGTGCGGGAGTCTCCCGCGGGGCGGTCCGGGCGAAACCCGTCCGAACCGGTCGGTCCGCCCGAATGCCGCACGATCCGCCCGGTCGCCGTGCTCCCCGGCCCGGCGTCCCGGCGACACGTCAGCGAACCGCACGGCCGGCGGCCGGCGGACCGGCCGCACCCCACCGGCCGAGCAGAAGGAGAGGTACCGGCGCCATGCAGCAGAGCACCGTCCAGGCCCACCTCGAGATGAGCCTCGTCGTCTCGCGCGAGCTCTCCCTCCGCGTCCTGGCGGACCTGGAGTACCGGGCCGCCGACCCGTACGCCGTCCGCCTGACCTTCCACCTGTCCGGCGACGACCCGGTCACCTGGGTGTTCGCGCGCGGGCTGCTGCTGCACGGCCTCGGCCGCCCGTGCGGCGAGGGGGACGTCCGCGTCCACCCCGCCGACGGTGACCCGGACGAGCTCCGCATCGTGCTGCGCTCGCCGGAGGGCGCCGCCGTGCTGCGGGCCGCCGTGGCGCCGGTGCTCGCCTTCCTGGCGGGCACCGAACGGCTGGTGCCGACCGGCCGGGAGACGGCCGGGCGGGAGCTCGACGCCCAGCTCGCGGCCATCCTCGGCGGACGCGAGAACGCGGGCTGAGCGGCCCGCCGGGCCGGCACCGGGAACGAGAGGGGCCCGCGCCCGGGCCGTCACCCGGGTGCGGGCCCCTCGGGGGCCGGTGGAGGGGCTCAGTCGTCGTCCAGGGCCAGGTGCAGGCCCCAGGAGACCAGGCTGATGATCAGCGCACCGAGCAGCGCGGGAACGAAGCCGGTGACGTTGAAGTCCAGTTCCAGCTTCCCCGACGCCCAGGAGGTCAGCCAGAGCATCAGGGCGTTGATCACGAAGGTGATCAGGCCCAGCGTGAGGATGAACAGCGGGAACGAGAACAGCTTGACCAGCGGCTTGATGAGGAAGTTGACCAGGCCGAAGACCAGTGCGACGGCGAGCACCGTCAGCGTCTTGTGCTGCCAGTCGGCCTTGCCGTCGGCGAGTTGGATACCGGTGACGATCCAGGCGGCGACCCAGATGGCCACCGCGTTGATCAGTGTCTTGATGACGAAACCCTTCATGGCGCCCAAGAGTGGCAGGCCCCGAGGCCCGGGGGGAAGCTCCCCCGGCGTGCCTCCCCGCTCCCGGTGCCCCGCCCGGCGCCTCCCCGCGGACGGCCGGCGCCGCCTCCGGTGGTGTTGAATGCGAGCGACCCCACCACGGACGGACGAGGGAGGACGGCGGCGTGAAGCTGTTCCGGTTGGACGAGCTGGACGCCGAACGCGCGGCCAACGACGGTGCCTACCTGCGGTTCCTGCGCGAACCGCGGATGTCCGCGGGGCTCTACGCGCTCGCCCCCGGAGCGACCGACCCGCAGACCGCGCACGACCAGGACGAGATCTACCAGGTGATCAGCGGCCGCGCCGAACTGACCGTCGGCGCCGAGACCGCCACCGTCGCGCGCGGCACCGTCGTCTACGTCCCGGCCGGCACCCCGCACCGCTTCCACCACGTCACCGAGGAACTCCGGGTGCTGGTGGTGTTCTCGCCGCCGGAGGCCTGAGCCGGCCGGCCGCCGCTCCGGGCCCGCCCCGGCCACCGGCTCCGGCGACCGGCCCCGGCGGTGATCCACGGGGCACGCCTTAGGGTCGGGGCATGAGCATGAGCCTGACGGAAGAACTCTGGGCGGCCATCGAGCCGGTGTACGCCGAGATCCTCGCCCACCCCTTCATCGGCGGCCTCACCGACGGCACCCTGCCGCGCGCCGCCTTCCGCCACTTCGTCGTCCAGGACTCGCACTACCTGCGCGACTACGCCCGGGCGCTCGCGGTCTGCGCCGCCAAGGCGCCCGGCGAGGCGGACGTGCGGGCCTTCGCCGACGACGCGGTCGGCGCGCTGGCCGCGGAGCAGGGCATGCACGCCGAGTTCATGACGGCCTTCGGCGACAGCGCCGAACAGGCCGCCGCCGAGCCGGTGCTGCCCACCACCCGGGCCTACACCAGCTACCTGCTGGCCACCGTCTACGGCGGCTCCTTCGCCGAGGCGGTCGGCGCGGTGCTGCCCTGCTACTGGATCTACGCCCGGGTCGGGGAGGCGCTGCTCGCCCAGGGCTCGCCCGATCCGCTGTACGCCAAGTGGATCGCCACGTACGGCGACGAGGCCTTCCAGTCCGTGGTGCGCCGGGTGCTGGCGCTCACCGACCGGCTCGGCGAGGAGGTGTCCCCGGCCGAACGGCGCCGCGTGGTCGAGCACTTCGTCACCACCTCGCGGTACGAGTGGATGTTCTGGGACGCGGCCTGGCGCGGGGAGCGCTGGCCGGTCTGACGGCCGGCCGGACCGCGGCCCGGGCCTTCCGGGGCCGCTCCCGGGGGGCTCCTCCGGGGGCCTGTCCGGGAGTCCTCCCCGGGCCCTGACCAGGGTTTCCCCGGTCTCCGGGTCGGGGTGATCTCCGGGTTCTCTCCGGGCTGCGGGCCCTCGTTCCGGCACCCCGGCCCCCGTACGATCGAAGTACCGAAAGCAAGCGGGAGACGGCACCGGACAGGCAGCCGACCCCACGGGGAGAGAAGGAACGGACATGGCTGAGCTCTGGAAGTCGCTGCCCTCCTGGGTGCGCAACATCGTCATCCCGGTGCTGGTCCTGGTGCTGCTCTGGAACGTCGTGGGATTCGTCTTCGGCGTCGTGGGCGCCCTGCTGGCGATCGTGATCAAGGTGCTGGTGGTGGTCGGCATCGCCGCCGCCGTGGTGGTCCTGGTCAAGAAGGCCGCCAAGGGCTGAGACCGGCACCCCCGAGGCCCGGTACCCCGCGCGGGGTACCGGGCCTCCGGCGTTCCCGGCCGCCGCGCGCCCGGGGGCCCGGTCCGCCGGTCCCGCCCCGCCGTCCGTGGACCCCCTCTGGACCTGCGGCGATCGGCTCGCTACGGTGTTGGGCGTCATGTGCAGGCAACACCGCCTGTGGACGCGGGAGCTCGGAGCACCGGGCTGAGAGGACGCTGACCGGACCGTCGACGGACGGACCGACGGCTGCGTCGACCGCAGGAACCTGGACCGGGTAATGCCGGCGTAGGGAGTATGAGGTCAGATGACCACGTTCGACGCACAGCCGAAGTCTGCCCGCAGCACCGACGCCGACGGCTCCGCCGTCACCAGCGCGGGCACCGGCTACCCCACCCCGGCCTGGCGCAAGGCCTACCGCGAGGGGTCCCGGCCCGATCTGCGGGTCCCGTACCGCGAGGTGCAGCTCACCAACGGCCGGACCGTCCCGCTGTACGACACCTCCGGCCCGTACACCGACGCCGCCTACGAGCCCGACGTGCGGCGCGGCCTGCCCGCCCTGCGCGACTCCTGGATCCGCCAGCGCGGCGACGTCGAGGAGTACGACGGCCGGGAGGCGCGCCCCGAGGACGACGGCATCAAGCACACCTCGCCGCGCGGCGGGAACCTGCGCAACCTCGACGCCGTCTTCCCCGGCCGCCCGCGCCGTCCGCTGCGCGGCCGCGGAGGTGCCGCCGTCACCCAACTCGCCTATGCCAAGCGGGGGGTGATCACCCCGGAGATGGAGTTCGTGGCACTGCGCGAGGGGCTGGCGCCCGAGTACGTGCGCGACGAGGTGGCCCGCGGCCGGGCCGTCATCCCGGTGAACGTGAACCACCCCGAGGTGGAGCCGGCGATCATCGGCACCAACTTCCTGGTGAAGATCAACGCCAACATCGGCAACTCCGCCGTCACCTCCTCGATCGAGGAGGAGGTGGAGAAGATGACCTGGGCCACCCGCTGGGGCGCCGACACCGTCATGGACCTCTCCACCGGCCGCAACATCCACACCACCCGCGAGTGGATCCTGCGCAACTCCCCCGTGCCGATCGGCACGGTGCCGCTCTACCAGGCCCTGGAGAAGGTCGACGGCAGGGCCGAGGAGCTCAGCTGGGAGGTGTACCGGGACACCGTCATCGAGCAGTGCGAGCAGGGCGTCGACTACATGACCGTCCACGCCGGCGTGCTGCTGCGGTACGTCCCGCTGACCGCCCGCCGCAAGACCGGCATCGTCTCGCGCGGCGGCTCGATCATGGCCGCCTGGTGCCTGGCGCACCACCAGGAGAACTTCCTCTACACGAACTTCGAGGAGCTCTGCGACATCCTCGCGGCCTACGACGTCACCTTCTCGCTGGGCGACGGCCTGCGCCCGGGCTCCATCGCCGACGCCAACGACGAGGCGCAGTTCGCCGAGCTGCAGACCCTCGGCGAGCTCGGCCGGATCGCCCGCGAGCGCGACGTCCAGGTGATGATCGAGGGCCCCGGCCACGTCCCGATGAACAAGATCCGGGAGAACATGGATCTCCAGAAGGAGATCTGCGACGAGGCGCCGTTCTACACGCTCGGCCCGCTCACCACCGACGTCGCTCCCGGCTACGACCACATCACCTCGGGCATCGGCGCCGCGATGATCGCCTGGTGGGGCACCGCGATGCTCTGCTACGTCACGCCCAAGGAGCACCTGGGCCTGCCCAACCGCGACGACGTCAAGACCGGCGTGATCACCTACAAGATCGCCGCCCACGCCGCCGACCTCGCCAAGGGCCACCCCGGTGCCCAGGCCTGGGACGACGCGCTCTCGGACGCCCGCTTCGAGTTCCGCTGGGAGGACCAGTTCAACCTGGCCCTCGACCCGGAGACGGCCCGCGAGTTCCACGACGAGACCCTTCCCGCCGAGCCGGCCAAGACCGCGCACTTCTGCTCCATGTGCGGCCCGAAGTTCTGCTCGATGAAGATCTCCCAGAAGATCCGCGACGAGCACGGCGACGGCTCCACCGCCGTCGCCAGCGGGTTCGACGCCGAGGCGCTGGCCGGCATGCAGGCCAAGTCCGAGGAGTTCGCGGCCCAGGGCAACCGGGTCTACCTCCCGCTGGCGGACTGACTGACGGTGGGTGTCGGGGCGCTGCGCCGGGATCCCTGAAGGGGCCGTCCGGTGCGGCGCCCGCGAACGTCCGGGCCTGCAGGGGGAATCCCGTGGATCGCCCGAGTGTGCGTCAGAGCCCGAGGATCTCGCGGATGAGCCCGAGTTTGCGCTCCGGGGAGAGGTTCTGGGGGCGGCCGGCGAGCAGGTCGTTCAGGACCGTGGGGACGTCGGAGCCGTCGGGGGCCTGGACGGCGTCGATGACCTGACAGCGGAGGCCGCCGTCCCGGACGAACACCCACACCTCGTGGTCCTTCCGCGGCTCGCCGTTCTCCGTCGGGGAGAGCCGCCAGGCCGGGAACCAGCCGAGCCCCTCTTCGGCGAGGCGGTCGGCGAGTTCTTCCAGGACGTACTTGCCGAGTCTTCGGTAGCCGACTTCCGCGCGCAGTTCACCGAGGGTGACCCTGAGCAGGCCGCCTGCGGCGCGGCAGCGCTCGGCCACCGTGCCGGCGCCCCCGGCGGCCGCAGTGGGGGGAGCCTCTTCCTGCAGATTCGTTAGGTCGTTCATGATCGGGCCAACGATTGGGATCACGGGGCGATACGTGATTCACCGGCCTGGGCGCGGACAAGAGGAAAAAACGGTACTGCTATGGCGCTGGCGGCGCCCTGGACAGCCGACGGCGTCCAGTGGGGGCAGCTCATCATTTAGTACGTAGACGAACGGAGCTGTGGAATGGGGGTCATTCCCCGATCGGCTCTGGTGCGTCACTCCGTTGCATCTTTATGACTCTCTTCTTTCCATGTTGTTGTTGCACGGTGTAGTGAGTCGGTGACTATTCATCACCTGCCGTGGTCGGCCCTCGCCCTCGAAAGCCCTCCGACATGAGCGCGTGGACGTGAGGCCCGGCCGGAAGCACCAGCGGCGCTCCGCATGCCCTCTTCGGGTGACGGGGTTCAACGGCGACAAGAAAGGTACTGTCCTATGGCAGTCGATGCCATGTTGTCCGCTCCACCGGGACGAGGGCGCAGACGCGCTCGACTCGCGGGGGCGTCCGTCCTGCTGTCCGGACTGACGTTGCTCGCGACGGCCGGCCTGTTCCCCAACCCCGCGCACGCCGCAACGGCACCAGTGGGGCTGGGGACTGACACCAGCTACGCGGTCCTGGCGGGCTCGACCGTCACCAACACCGGCCCCAGTGACATCTACGGCGATCTCGGTCTCTTCCCGGGCACCAGCGTCACGGGCTTCCCGCCCGGAGCCGTGCACGGGGTCCAGCACGTCAACGACGCCCAGGCGGCGCAGGCCCAGTCCGACCCGTCATCGCCTACAACGACGCCGCCGGCCGGGCCCCCACGGCCATCCTGACCTCGCCCGGCGACATCGGTGGGCTGACGCTGACACCCGGGGTCTACAAGGCGAGTTCGTCGCTGAACCTCACCGGTACCGTCACCCTCGACGCGATGGGCGACCCGAACGCCGTCTTCATCTTCCAGATCGGCTCCACCCTCATCACGGCTCCGTCGAGCGTCGTCAGCCTGGTCAACGGAGCACAGCCCTGCAACGTGTTCTGGCAGATCGGCAGCTCCGCCACCATCGACGTCGACTCCTTCTTCAAGGGCAACATCCTGGCCCTCACGTCCATCAGCGTGAACCACGCCTCGGTGATCGAAGGCCGCGCCCTGGCACGCAACGGCGCCGTCACTCTGGACGACAACACCATCACGAGAGCGGCCTGCGCCGTCGGCCCGCCCGGACCGAGTGGTCCGCCCGGACCGAGCGGGCCGCCCGGACCGAGCGGGCCCGCCGGTCCTCCCGGTTCCCCGGGGTCACCCGGTCCCAACGGTGCTCCGGGTGTGGCGGGTTCCCCGGGTGCTCCGGGTGCTCCCGGCCCCAACGGCGCCCCCGGCGCCAACGGTTCGCCCGGCGCCCCGGGTGCTCCCGGCCCCAACGGGGCCCCTGGTGCGCCCGGCGCCCCCGGCGCCCCCGGCCCCAATGGTGCTCCGGGTGTGGCGGGTTCCCCGGGTGCTCCGGGTGCTCCCGGCCCCAACGGCGCCCCGGGCGCCCCTGGTGCCCCTGGTGCCCCCGGATCCCCCGGCGCACCCGGGCCCAATGGTGCTCCCGGCGCACCCGGGCCCAATGGTGCTCCCGGAGCCCCCGGTGCCAACGGTTCGCCGGGTGCCAATGGCTCGCCGGGTGCCAACGGTTCGCCGGGTGCCAATGGTTCGCCGGGTGCCAATGGTTCGCCGGGTGCCAACGGTTCGCCGGGTGCCAACGGTTCGCCGGGTGCCAATGGCTCGCCGGGTGCCAATGGCTCGCCGGGTGCCAACGGTTCGCCGGGTGCCAATGGTTCGCCCGGCCCGGCTGGCCCGGCTGGCCCGGCTGGCCCGGCTGGCCCGGCAGGCCCTTCCGGTCCGGCAGGCCCGGCCGGTCCGCCCCAGTCTCCGGGCGGGCACGGTGGTCACGAACAGGGGGATCACGGGCACGGCCAAGGCGGTCACGACAACGTTCCGACCGGCCACGGCAACGGCAACGGCGGTCACGAGCAGGGTGATCAGGGGCACGGCCAAGGCGGTCACGGCAACGTTCCGGCCGACCACGGCAACGGCAACGGCGGTCATGAGCAGGGTGTGCCGGTCGTGCGTCCGCACGAGTCGGGACAAGCGCTCGCTGCCACCGGCTCCGGCAAGTCGATCGTCATGGCGGTCGGCTCGGCGGCCGCCGTCCTCCTGGGAGGTTCGATCCTCATCCTCGTCAAGCGCAGCGGACGAGCCGCAGCTCGGCGTCGGCACTAGCCCTCGCAGGGACGGTCGTCGAGCGTTCGGAGCGGGTCCACTTCCCACCGACGGACTGTGCATCGAATGACGGGCGCTGCTCCCCGAGGCCCACGGCCTTCGGGGGAGCAGCGCCCCGTCGCGTTCCGGTCCCAGCCGGTCCGTCGCACCGCCCCGGGCGGTCCGCCACCTCCCGGGGTGTTCTGTCGGGGCGGTCCCGTCGGGGCGCGCGGCCGCCGGTGGGCTCGCTCCGACGGGCGGGGGAACGCCTCGACCGGTTGCCCGGCCCGCGCGTGCGCGTCGGCGACGGCGTACGCGGTGCCCCGGCCGGGTCGGGGGACAGCGGCCGACCGGTGCCCGGTCGGGCCCGGGGGCGTCCTCGGGCCGGTGCGCGTCCCCGGCTCAGGGGACGTCGTCGGGGCTGGTGAAGGAGGGCGAGCTGTAGCCGGGCCCGGTGAAGTCGGGGGTGGTGAAAGCGGGGCGCGGGCCGGGGACGCCCGGGTCGCCGCTGCCGTCGGGGCCGGGGCTGGTGAACGAGGGGGAGCTGTAGCCGGGCCCGGTGAAGTCGGGGCTGCTGAACTCGGGCCGGACGCCGGGCCCGCCCGCGGCGGGGGCGGCGGGCACGGCCGGCAGGCCGGCGTGCAGGTAGGGCAGCAGGCCGCGGTCGCGCAGCGCGGTGCGCCACTCCCGGCGGGCGTCGGCGAGTTCGGCGGCGAGTTCCGGGTCGGTGCCGGCCGGGGCCGCTCCGGCGCCGTCCCGCACGGCGGTGAGGACCAGCCCGATGATGCCGACGGCCATCGCGGCGACGCCGGCGGCGAGGGCGATCCAGCCCGCGGTGAGCAGGGAGCGGGCGAGCACGAGCTCCGGGTCGGCGGCGCGGAGCAGGTAGCCGATCAGCAGCAGGACGAGGGCGGCGGCCCAGGCGAGGATCGGGGTGAGCACGGTGAGGACGGGGAAGAGCCCGGCGCCGCCGTCGGCGGAGCGCAGCTGGGTGAGCAGTCCGGGGGCGGTGGGCTCGGTGCCCTCGGGGACGGGCGGGGTGGCGCGCAGGTCGTCGCGCAGCCGGGTGTAGTGCGCGTACTCGGTGCCGGCGGCCGCGGCGATGGTGTCGGCGTCGCGCAGGGCACGGACGCGGAGCTGGTCGGTGGTGAGCGCGCCGGGGGCGCGCAGGGCGGTGAGGACGGTGCGGTCGCGCAGGGCTTCGGCGAGGAGGCGCTCGTATTCCGGGCGGTCCTCGGCGAGCAGTGGCGGGGGGTTGTTCATGGGGACCCCGTTCGTGCGGACCCCGTTCGCTCCGCCCCGGGGGCCGCGGGGGCCGTCCGGGACGCCGGAACGGGCGCGGAGGCGGGCCGCCGGACGGGCGGCCGGGTGTGGTGTGCCTCATGGTAGGGGCGGGCGCGGCCGTGCTGACAGTCGGTTTCCGGAATTTCGCGCCCCGGGCCGCGCGCACGCGGCGGCCCGGGCGCCGGGAACAGGTGTTCCCGGCGGGGCCCGGAAGCCTCCCGGCGGAGTGGTCAGTTGACGGGCAGTCGGGCGACGAGCAGGCGCCCTTCCATGGTGACGCCGCCGTCCATGGCCACCGCGAGGTCGTCCGCGTAGACGTAGGGTCCGGGGATGTGCGGGGGCTGGCCGTCGTCGGCGTGCACGGCGCCGGTGAGGTACGGGATGGGGCTGTGGCCGTGCACGATGCGGGTGCCGCCGTAGGTGTCGAGCAGCTCGTGGACGGCGGTCGGCCCGGCGTCGCCGCGGAAGGCGAAGCGCTTGGTGAAGCGGCGGAAGCAGTCCCACCACTCGTCGACGCCCTCGTCCGCGAGCAGGCTGTGGACGGCGTCGTTGACGTCGGGGATGGACTCGCCGTACTCCAGGTACGCGGTGGTGTCGGAGTGCAGCAGCAGGTGGCCGTCCTCCAGCGCGATGGCGGGGAGCCGGGAGAGCCAGCTGATGTGGTGCGCCTCGAGGCGTTCGAGGTCGTGCTGCTGGCCGCCGTTGAGGCGCCAGGCGGCGAGGAAGGAGGCCGTGCCGGCGGTGGACTGGACGGGTTCGTCGCCGTACCTGGCGGCGCCGAGGAAGAGCAGTTCGTGATTGCCCATCAGGGCGCGGCAGTAGCCGCCGGCGGCGGCGGCCTCGGCGGCGAGCTGCATGACGAGGTCGATGACGCCGATGCCGTCGGGGCCGCGGTCGGTGAAGTCGCCGAGGAACCAGATCCGGGAGCGGCCGGCGGACCAGTGGCCGTCGGCGTCGATGATGCCCTGGTGGCGCAGCTCGGCGCGGAGTTCCTCCAGGTAGCCGTGCACGTCGCCGACGACGTAGAGCGGGCCGGGGGGCTCGCCGGGGCCGGGGGCCGGGTACGGGTAGCTGGGGGCGGAGGGGTCGGGCAGCGGCGGGCCGAGCTCGATGGTCGGCGGGTCGTCGCGGCCGGGCAGCTGGAGGGCCGGGGAGGGCTGGTCGGGCAGGGTCGGCTCGTAGCCGGGGTGGTCCTGGTGGGCGAAGGCCTGGGCGTGTTCCTGGCCGTGCTCCTGGGCGTGCACGGTGTGGCCGTGGCCCTGTCCGTCGTCGGGCCAGTGCTGTTCCAGGTAGCGGGCGCCGCCGTAGCCGCTGTAGGTCTCCGCGTCGTACGGCGTGCCCGGGTAGCCGGTGGCCGGCTCCGGTTCGTAGTAGGTGCCGTACGGCAGCACGTCGAGGTCCGGCTGGTGGCGGGGGCCTGAGTCGGGGTGTTCAGGCCCGGGGAAGCGGTCCTCGGGTGTCATCCGCCCATCATAGGAAGACCACTCTCCCGGCGTCGTCACCTGGTGGGTATCCAATCCTCCGGAGCGTCAGCCGGGCCGCCCGCATGGTCCGTTTTGTCCCGGCTCGTTATGGTCTAGACCTCGCCCGGGGGCCGGGGCGGGCTGACCGTGGTGCGCGGGCTCCGGCGCTGGGAGGACGCGCGGACGATCAGCTCGGTCGGCATCAGGGTGCCCGGGGGCGGGCCCGTCCCGGCGGTGCGGAACCGCGGCGGGAAGAGCCGGGCGATGTCGACGCCGGTGCCGGAGTCGACACCCTCGATCGCGTCGATGAGCAGGTTGACGACGGTGGTGCCGATCCGGCGGGGCTTGAGCGAGAGCGTGGTGATGGGCGGCTCGGTGGCGGCGTAGACGTCGCTCTCGCTGCAGCAGACCAGCAGCAGGTCGTCCGGGACGCGCAGGCCGTAGCGGCGGGCGGCGGCGAGCAGGTCGGTGCCGTTGGGGTCGAACAGTCCGTAGACGGCGTCGGGCCGGTCGGGGCGGGCGAGCAGCCGGTCGGCGGCGACGGCGCCCGCGGCCGGGTCGTGCGCGGGGTACGCCTCGTAGACCGGCTCCTGGCCGACCTTGGCGCACCAGCCGAGGTAGGCCTCGGTGGAGAGCCGGGTGTAGGTGTCGGTGCTGGTGCCGGTGAGCAGGCCGATGCGGCGGGCGCCGGCCTCGGAGAGGTGGTCGAGGATGCCGAGGACGGCGGCCTCGTGGTCGTTGTCGACCCAGGCGGTGACCGGGCAGTTGCCGGGCTTGCCGTCGCTGACGACCGGGACGCCGGACCGGTACAGCTCGCTGACCAGCGGGTCCTGGTCGGGCGGGTCGATCACCACGGTGCCGTCGAGGGCGATGTTCCCCCAGACGTCGTGCCGGGAGGAGGCGGGCAGCACCACCAGCGCGTAGCCGCGGCCGAGCGCCGCGCTGGTGGCGGCCCGGGCCATCTCGGCGAAGTACGCGAACTCGGTGAAGGTGAAGGGTTCCTCGCCGTAGGTCGTGACGGTCAGGCCGATCAGGCCGGACCGCCCGGTGCGCAGGGTGCGGGCGGCCGCCGAGGGGCGGTAGCCGAGGCGCTCGGCGACCTCGCGCACCCGGCTGCGGGTCTCGTCGGGCAGGCGGCCCTTGCCGTTCAGCGCGTCGGAGACGGTGGTGATCGACACTCCGGCGGCTGCTGCCACATCCCGGATGCCGGCCCGCTCCAGACGCCGCGAGGTGGTGGGACGCCGACCGCTCTGGTTGGCTGCTGCTGTCATGGCGGACCGATCGTATGGCTCCTGACAAGGGTCTGTGACCGGCGCATCGGGAGCCCTTGGAGATACGTTTCTCCTCGAGTGAGCCGGGGTGCGCTCCTTCGATACCCGTACGAAACCAGCCGTCTTACCTCTGACATGTGCCAAAGGAACCCGGCAGAATGGCTGATCTGCGCCCATCGGCCGACCGGGCATCTCACCCCTACGGGTGAGCGCGGTCGGTATCGTTCAAGGCACCCGACCGGGGTGGTCCGGGCGCGTTCCGAGATCCCGGGGCACGGTGGCGATCCCACCGGTGACGGGCGAGCGCACCGGAGAGAGAAGAAGGAGTACGACCGTGAGCAGTGGTACGTCAGCGCAGGGCCCGCGGCTGCGGCCGACCCTCGACGGCATCCCCACCTACAAGCCCGGCAAGCCGGCCGGCGCCGACGCCTACAAGCTGTCCTCGAACGAGAACCCGTACCCGCCGCTGCCCGGCGTGCTGGAGGCGGCGGTCGCGGCGGCCGGCTCGTTCAACCGCTACCCCGACATGGCCGTCACCGGGCTGACCGAGGTGCTCGCCGAGCGCTTCGGCGTGCCCGCCGAGCACATCGCCACCGGCACCGGCTCGGTCGGTGTCGCCCAGTCGCTGATCCTCGCCACGGCCGGCCCCGGCGACGAGGTCATGTTCGCCTGGCGCTCCTTCGAGGCGTACCCGATCATCACCCAGGTGGCCGGCGCCACCCCCGTCCCGGTGCCCATCACCGAGTCCGGTGACCACGACCTGGACGCGATGCTCGCCGCGATCACCCCGAACACCCGGCTGATCTTCGTCTGCAACCCCAACAACCCCACCGGCAACGTGATCCACCGCGCCGAGCTGGAGCGCTTCCTGGACGCCGTCCCGTCCGACGTCCTGGTGGTCGTCGACGAGGCGTACATCGAGTTCATCCGCGACCCCGAGGTGCCCAACGGCATCGACCTCTACCGGGACCGCCCGAACGTCTGCGTGCTGCGCACCTTCTCCAAGGCCTACGGCCTCGCCGGCATGCGGGTCGGCTTCGCGATCGCGCACGAGCCGGTGGCGAACGCGCTGCGCAAGACCGCCGTCCCGTTCGGCGTCAACCAGCTCGCCCAGGACGCGGCGGTCGCCTCGGTGCGCGCCGAGGCCGCGCTGATGGAGCGGGTGGACACCCTGGTCGAGGAGCGCACCCGGGTGGTCGCCGGGCTGCGCGCCCAGGGCTGGGACATCCCGGACTCGCAGGCCAACTTCGTCTGGCTGGGGCTCGGCGAGCGCTCTCAGGAGTTCGCCGTCGCGTGCGCCGAGGCGGGCGTGATCGTCCGGCCGTTCCCGGAGGGCGTGCGGGTCTCCATCGGCGAGACCGAGGGCAACTCGATCTTCCTCTCGGTGGCGGAGGCGTTCCGCAAGGCGCTCTGAACCGACGCCGTCACCGGCCCGCGGCGCCGTCACCGGCCCGCGGCGCCTTCACCGGCCCCCGGGGCCGGCAGCGACCCGCAGGGGCGCACCGCACGCGGTGCGCCCTTGCGGCGTTCCCGCGGACCGCCGGCCCCGCCTCGCGCCACCGGGCCCCGGGAGCAGGCGGCGACGCTGCCGGATGGCTGGGGATCACTGGGAGCCCGCTGGGAGTTCGGCCAACGACTGCCCACGCCGCGGCCAAGCGGCCCGCGTGATCCGGTCCTTGCGCCCGGAATGCCCGGATCCGGCCCACCAGTTTCCTCCCAGCCGGCGCCCAGGACTCCGCAAGAGCGCCCAGGAAAGCTGTCCGCCATGAAGGTGCTCCCGCGACGGCGAGGTGCCGTCCTCGTCAATTCCGCGCTCGGCGTGGCTCTGCTGGGCGGTGCCGCCCTGGTGTACGCCACCCTGAACGGCAACAGCAGCGCCGCCGCCGCCAAGGCCCCGGCCCGGACGGCCACCGTGTCCAAGGGAACGGTCCTGGCCACCGTGTCCGGAACCGGCACCCTGGTCTCGCCGACCGACGCGGCCCAGGACTTCGCCACCGGCGGCCGGCTCACCGCGGTCAAGGTCGCGATCGGGGACGCCGTGAAGAAGGGCCAGGTGCTCGCCACCGTCGACACCACGGCCGCCAAACAGCAGGTGGACGCCGCCCAGGCGGCCCTCACCACCGCCAACGCCAACCTCACCAAGGCCCAGGCCGGCGTCACCACCACGACCACCGTGCCGGTGACACCCACCGCCGCGACCACCACGGCCCCGGCCGCCCCGGCCGCCCCGGCCGGCGGCGGATCCGGAGGTTCCGGCGGCTCCGGCGAACGCGGGTCCGGATCCAACACCGTGCCCGCCCCGCAGACCACCACCGTCACCACCACCAAGGTCGACGACGCGGCCGTCGCCCAGGCGCAGCAGCAGGTCGCCACCGCGCAGACCAACCTCTCCAACGCCCAGGCCGCGCTGGCCGGCACCACCCTGACCGCCTCGGTGGACGGCACCGTCGCCGCCGTCTCGGCGAAGGTCGGCGACACCGTCGGCACCGGCGGCTCCAGCGGGTCCACCGCCGGCAGCTCCGGCTCGACGGCCAAGTCGAGCGGCAGCACCGCCTCGGGCGGCACGCCGAGCGGGTTCATCGTGCTGACCAACCCGACCGGGATGCAGGTCACCGCCAACTTCTCCGAGCTGGACTCGCTCAAGCTCAAGAAGGGCGAGGCGGCCACCGTCGCGCTGAACGCGCAGTCCGACACCAAGCTCAACGCGACCGTCCTGTCCGTCAGCTCGCTGCCCAGCAGCGGCTCCGGCAGCGCCGGCTCGTCGGCCGTCCAGTACGCCGCCACCCTGCAGATCACCGGCGACACCAGCACGCTGCGCACCGGCCTCAGCGCCACCGTCCAGGTGATCACCGGCGAGGCGGACAACGCGCTGTCGCTGCCCACCGCCGCGCTCTCCGGCACCGGCACCAGCCGCACCGCGACCGTGGTCCACCAGGACGCCTCCACCGAGCGGGTCTCCGTCGGCGTCGGCGTCGAGGGCGACACCACCGTCCAGGTCGTCTCCGGCCTGAAGGAGGGCGACCGGGTCGAGCTGCCCACCACCAGCGGCGGCAACGGCTTCCCGAACGCCTCCTTCCCGGGCGCCGGCGGCCAGGGCGGCCGCGGCGGCGCCGGTGCCGGTGTGGCGGGCGTCGGCGGCGGTGGCGGTACCGGCGGCGGCGGAGCCGGCCGGGGCGGCAGGGGCTGAGCATGCGTCACGTCATCGACAAGCGCGTCCCGGCGGCGCCGCCACCGGTCATCCAGCTGCGCAGCATCACCAAGGCGTACGGGCACGGCGACGCCGTCGTGCACGCCCTGCACGGCCCGGAGGACCCGGAGACCGGCGGCCCGCTCGGTGTCAGCCTCGACATCCACCAGGGCGACTACGTCGCCGTGATGGGCAGCTCCGGCTCCGGCAAGTCCACCATGATGAACATCCTCGGCTGCCTGGACGTCCCGACCGGCGGCCGGTACCTGCTGGACGGCATCGACGTCGGCCACCTCGACGAGGGCCAGCTCGCGCTGGTCCGCAACCGCAAGATCGGCTTCGTCTTCCAGTCCTTCAACCTGATCCCGCGCACCACCGCGCTCGCCCAGGTGGAGCTGCCGCTCGCCTACGCCGGCGTCCGGGCCGCCGAGCGGCGCCGCAGGGCGCTGGCCGCGCTCTCCCTGGTCGGCCTCGCCGAGCGCGCCGGGCACAAGCCCAACCAGCTCTCCGGCGGTCAGCAGCAGCGCGTGGCGGTCGCCCGGGCGCTGGTCACCGCGCCCGCGATGCTGCTCGCCGACGAACCCACCGGGAACCTGGACAGCCGCTCCACCGAGGAGGTCCTCGGCCTCGTCGACGCGCTGAACACCACCGGCCGCACCGTCGTCCTGATCACCCACGAGGACGAGGTCGCCCGGCACGCCAAGCGGGTGCTCCGGCTGGTCGACGGCCGGATCGTCAGCGACGTCCGGCAGGCCCCGGTGGACGGGCCGCCGCCGATGCTGCACGGAGTGGGGGTGCCGGCGTGATCCTCTGGCAGATGCTCCGCTTCGCCGTCGGCGGCCTGGGCGCCAACAAGGTGCGCTCGGCGCTCACCATGCTCGGGGTGCTGATCGGTGTCGCCTCCGTGATCCTGCTGCTGGCCGTCGGCAACGGCTCGTCGGTGGCGGTCAAGGAGTCGATCACCTCGCTCGGCACCAACTCGCTCACCGTCAGCTCCGGTTCGGCGGTCGGCGGGGCGCGCGGCGCCGCCGCCTCCGCGGTCAAGAAGCTCACCGTCGACGACGCCAAGGCGCTGGCCACCGACGCCGACGCCGCCGCCTCGATCAAGTCGGTCGCCCCCGTGGTGACCACCAGCGGCACCGCGCTGTACGGGGACATCTCGTACAGCCCCGGCTCGATCGTCGGCACCTACCCGGCGTACTTCGAGACCGCCAACCAGAAGGTCGCGCACGGCGAGTACTTCACGGACGACGACGTGCTCGGCTCGCGCAAGGTCGCGGTGCTCGGCGCCACCACCGCCAAGCAGCTGTTCGCGGGCGAGGACCCGGTCGGCAAGCGCATCGTCCTCGGCGGCACCCCGTTCACCGTGGTCGGCGTGCTGGCGGCCAAGGGCGGGACGGGCTTCACCGACCCGGACGACGTGGTCGTCGCCCCGCTGCCGACCGTGCAGAACGCCTTCACCGGCTTCGGCCCGGTCAGCCAGATCCTGGTGCAGGCCGCGTCCGCGGACAGCACCACCGCGGCCCAGTCCGAGATCACCCGGGTGCTGCTCGGCACCCACGCGATCACCGACCCGACCAAGGCCGACTTCCGGATCACCAGCCAGGCCTCACTGCTCACGGCCCGGGAGAGCACCACCAAGACCTTCACCGTGCTGCTCGGCGCGGTGGCGGCGATCTCGCTGCTCGTCGGCGGGATCGGGATCACCAACATCATGCTGGTGACGGTCACCGAGCGGACCAGGGAGATCGGCATCCGCAAGGCGCTCGGCGCCCCGCGGGCCGTCATCCTCGGACAGTTCCTGACCGAGTCCACCCTGTTGTCGGTGCTCGGCGCCGGCCTCGGAGTGGCCGCCGGCATCGCCGGCTCGCACTTCAGCATCGTCGGCATCAAGCCGGTGGTGATCCCCGAGTCCGTGCTCGGCGCGTTCGGCATCGCCGTCGCCATCGGGCTGTTCTTCGGCAGCTACCCCGCCAACCGGGCCGCGTCACTGCGGCCGATCGACGCCCTCCGGCACGAGTAGGGACCCCATGAGCAACGAGATCGCCACGGTGACCAGCAGCCCGGCCGAGCAGGTCGCCCTGCTCGCCACCCCGCCGGACGCCCGCGACGTCACCGCCGAGCTGGCCGCGCCGCCGCGCCGCAAGCTGCCCTGGCTGAGCCTGCTGCTGGCCGGCGGCGTGATCGCCAGCGGCGCCTTCGCGGGCGGGGTCTGGTACCAGCAGAACAACGGGACGACGAAGGGCTCGTCGCCGCGCGCCGCGGCGGCGGCCGGTGCGGCGGCCGGCGCCGCCGGGCAGCAGCGCGGGGCCGGTGCCGCGGGCGGCGGATACGGCCAGAACGGCCAGAACGCCGGCGGGCAGAACGGCGGCCGGCGGAGCGGCCAGGGCGGAGCCGCCGGCGGCCAGGGGCAGGGCCAGGGCGGGCAGGCGGGCTTCACCCGCGGCACGGTCAAGGCCGTCGACGGCACCACCGTCTACCTCACCGACGCCAACGGCAACACCGTCAAGATCACCACCGGCGACGCGACGAAGGTCCAGCTCAACAAGGAGGGCAAGGTCGCCGACCTGCTCCCCGGCCAGAGCGTGACCGTCGTCGGCACCCCCGACGCCAACGGTGGCTACACGGCCAGTCAGCTCGTCGAGGGCGCGGCCGGCGCCGCCGGAGGAGCCGGCGGCGGGTTCGGCGGCTTCGGCGGAGGCGGCGCGGGAGGGGGCAACCGGAACCCGTCCGGCGGCTGACCCGGCAGGCCGGACGACCGCGAGGCCCTCGCCCTTCCGGGGCGGGGGCCTCGACGCGTCCTCAGAGCAGCCCGTCCCGGTCGTCGTCCGGCCGCGGCAGCCGCAGCGTGGCGAGGACGCCGAGTGCCACGGTGGCGATCGCGAGCAGGAGGAGGACGGCGAGGACGGCGCCGACGAGGAGGTCCACCCCTCGGAGGTGGTTCACGCGGCGCGGTCCAGCTCGTACCAGACGCTCTTGCCGCGCTTCTGCGGGTCCACGCCCCAGCGGTGCGTCAGGCCCTCGACGAGCTGGAGGCCCCGGCCGGTCTCGGCGAGACCGGCCGGGGTCCTGGGCTGGGGGAGCGCGTCGCTCTCGTCGGAGACGACGACCCTGAGGGTGCCGCCGAGCAGCGAGAAGAGGACGACCGGAGCGGTGGTGGCCCCGTGCCGCCAGGCGTTCACGATCAGCTCGGCGAGGGCGAGTTCGGCGGCGAGGACGGTCTCGGAGTCCCAGCCCGATCGGGCGAGGGCGTCCCGCAGGGCCTGCCGGGCGAGGGTGAGGGAGGGGGAGTTACGGGTGCACACGGGAACCTCCGGGAGAGGTGAGGAGAGGAGAGGAGAGGGGAGGGGATGCGGTGGGGATGTCGCCGTGAGCCAGGCCAGGACGTCGGCTGGTTGCTCTTCGGTGCGCGGGCAGCACGCGCCTACTGCCAGGTGGATAGGCATCTCTGACGATCCGTCGGATCGCTCTGAAAACGACGATAGCGCACTCGCTCTTAAAATTAATCGGGATGCGGGAAGGTTCCTCCTCCCGTGGGATGCATGACCTCCCGCACCCGGATGGCTCCGCAGGCAGGCCGCGCGGCAGACTGGCCTCCGTATCCGCAGAGAGGACGCCATGGCACTTCGAACGCCAACCCTTCGTCAGCGCCGACTCGGTGCCGAACTGCGGAGGATGCGCGAGCAAGCAGGCCTCGGAGGCAGCCACCTGGCCCGTCTTCTCGGCGTCACCCCTGCCCTGGTGACCCAGATGGAGAACGGCAAGTCCGCCGTCGGTGCGGAGCGGCTGCGAGAGATCGCGGTCGCCTGCGCCTGCACCAATGAGCCATTGATCGCCGCGCTCATCGAGATGGCCTCAGAGCGGGGTGTCGGCTGGTGGGAGCAGTACAGCGACAGCCTCAGCGGGGACCTGCTCGATGTCGCCGCGATCGAAGCCCACGCCCGGAGGATCTTCACCTACTCGATCACCTTCGTGCCCGGGCTGCTCCAGACCCCGGCCTATGCCGCGTCGGTGTTCGCTCGTGCCATCCCTCCGCTCCCGAGCGCTGAGGTCGATCTCAGGACGGCCTTTCGTCTGCGCAGGCAGGAGGCCGCTCGCTCAGGAGAGGCGCCTTACACGGCGTACATCCACGAGGCGGCTCTCCGGATGCAGTTCAGCGGCCCGACGGTGCTCGCCGAGCAGCTCGGCGCCCTCATCGAAGACTCCGAGGGCCCGGGAATCTCGGTTCGAGTGGTGCCGTTCAGGATCGAATCGCTGCCCGGCCCCAGCGAGAACTTCGTCTACACCGAGGGAGCGGTGCCCGAGCTGGGCACGGTGCAGATCGACATCAGCTTCGGCTGCCCGCTCTTCGATGATCCGTCCGACCTCGCGAGCTACCGCGAGATCCTCGACCGGATGGCATCCGTGGCCCTCTCGGAAGAGGACTCGCGTGACTTCATCCGATCCATCAAGAAGGAGATAGAGGGCAATCATGGCTAGCCCGGCATGGCAGAAGTCCACTTACTCCGGTTCGAGCAACGCCTGCGTCGAGGTGTGCTCCGTCGACGATCTGATCGCACTCCGCGAGTCCGACGACGGCGGCGTCGTCATCCACACCACCCGGGCCCGCTTCGCCGCCCTCCTCCGGGCTGCGAAGGCCGGCGAGTACGACCGCCGCCCCTGACCTCCGGTAGCCGCGCGGGAAGTCGACCCCGCCGACTTCCCGCGCGGCGGATCGTCGACCTGCGGATCGCGGGTGGCACAGGTCACACCGGAGGGATGTCACGGACGGCCGGGCTGTCCTGTCCAAGTGGTCGACAGCGCACGACGACACCAGGGAGCACATCGTGGAAGCCCGACTGAACCCCTTCGCCAGCCCGCTGCTGGGCAAGGTCTACAAGCACCTCATCGCCGCGAACGCCGTGCTCGCGGAGTCGACCCTGCCGCTCGCCACCCAGGAGCTGGTGAAGCTGCGCGCCAGCCAGATCAACGGCTGCGGATTCTGCGTCGACATGCACTTCAAGGACGTCGTGCACGCGGGCGAGGAGGCGACCCGGCTGAACCTGGTCGCGGCCTGGCGCGAGGCGACCGTCTTCACCGAGGCCGAGCGCGCGGCGCTGGAGATCGCCGAACAGGGCACCCGCCTCGCGGACGGCACCGCCGGGGTCACCGACGAGGCGTGGGCGAACGCCGCCGAGCACTACGACGAGGAGCAGCTGGCGGCCCTGGTCGGCGTCCTCGCGGTGATCAACGCCTTCAACCGCGGCAACGTGGCCCTGCGGATGCCGGCCGGCAGCTACCGGCCCGGCCAGTTCGCCTGAGCACGCCCGGCCGGACGGGCCGGACCGGGACCGGGGGTTCCGGGAACGCCGTGGGAGGCGTTTCCGGAGCCCCCGTCCCGTGCGCACACCATCAAAGCTGCCCTTGAGGGGTTTCCCGTCCAAAAACCGACCGATAAGGTGTTAATCCAACATTCATCGATGCCGCATAGCCTCCTCGGGCTAGCCTCATGCTGAACGCCATCGTCCGACCGGGAGGCGAAACCCCCGTGCAAGGCACTGTCACCACACCAGGCGGCTCCGCGGTGGCCGGCGGCCCGGGCGAGGCCTTCCTGCTCGTCGTCGACGACGAACCCAACATCCGCGAGCTGCTCGCCGCCTCGCTGCGGTTCTCCGGGTTCCGGGTCGCCTCCGCCGCCAGCGGCACGGAGGCCCTCGACCTGATCGCCGTCGAACGCCCCGACCTCGTCGTCCTCGACGTGATGCTCCCCGACCTCGACGGCTTCACCGTCGTCGAGAAGCTGCGCGAGCGCACCAGCCGCGGCCAGATAGCCGGCCCGGTCCACGGCCACCCCGGCGACCACCTCCCGGTGCTCTTCCTCACCGCCAAGGACGGCGTCGGCGACAAGGTCCAGGGCCTCGCCGCGGGCGCCGACGACTACGTGACGAAGCCGTTCAGCCTGGAGGAGCTGATCGCCCGGATCCGCGCCATCCTGCGGCGCTCCGGCGGACCGGCCGAGGACGGCCGGCTGATCGTCGCCGACCTCAGCCTCGACCCGGTCGCCCACGAGGTCACCCGCGGCGGCACGCCCGTCGCGCTCTCGCCGACCGAGTTCAAGCTGCTGCACTACCTGATGGCCAACGTCGGCCGGGTCGTCTCCAAGGCGCAGATCCTCGACCACGTGTGGGCCTACGACTTCGGCGGCGACCTCTCGATCGTCGAGTCCTACATCTCCTACCTGCGCCGCAAGCTCGACTCCGGCCCGGCGCACGGCCCCAAGCTGATCCACACCGTGCGCGGCATCGGCTACGCGCTGCGTCGCCCCCCGCAGGGCTGAGCGGACCGACCGGTGTTCGCCCGCTTCTCCTCCCGGCTGTCCCTGCGCGCCCGGCTGCTCGTGCTCGCGCTCGGGCTGGTCACCACCGGTCTCGCGGTCAGCGACACCGTCGTGCTCGGCACCGTCCGGATGCAGCTGGTCGAACAACTCGACCAGCAGCTTCAGCGGTTCGGACAGCCGCTGTCGCACCGGACCCCGGCCCGGCCCGGCACCGGGGATCCCGCCCGGCCCGCCTCCGGCCGGCGCAGCATGCTGCCCAGCCAGTACCTCGTCCAGTTCCTCTCCTCGGACGGCAAGGTGCAGGCCGTGATGCGCCAGCCCGTCTCCGACAGCGACCCGGCACCCCAGCTCGCCGGGCTCGACCCCACCCGGACCGCGCCGGACGCCCCCTTCGACCTGCCCGACCAGCGCGGCCACCGCAGCTGGCGGGTGCTCGTCCTGCCGCTCCAGGGCCCGCGCAGCAGCACCGGCCCCAGCGCGTACGCCTCGCCCGCGGTCACCCCCACCTACGTGATGGTCGCCGTCTCGCGCGAGGACATCGACGCCACCATCGGCAAGCTGCGCACCTCCTTCCTGGCGATCGGCGGCGCCGTCCTGGTGCTGATCGCCGCGCTCGGCCTGTTCGCCGTCCGGGCCGGGCTGCGGCCGCTGCGGCGGATCGAGGCGGGGGCCGAGCGGATCGCCGCCGGGGAGCTCTCCCACCGGATGCCGGAGCTCTCGCCCGGCACCGAGGTCGGGCGGCTGTCCATCGCGCTCAACGGCATGCTCACCCAGATCGAGGCCGCCTTCGCCGCCCGCGCCGAGTCCGAGGCCCGGATGCGGCGGTTCGTCGCCGACGCCTCGCACGAACTGCGCACCCCGCTGGCCGGCATCCGGGGCTTCACCGAGCTGTACCGGATGGGCGCGCTGCCCACCGAGTCGGACGTCCGGCGGACGATGTCCAGGATCGAGAGCGAGGCCGTCCGGATGGGCGCGCTGGTCGAGGACCTGCTGGTGCTCGCCCGGGTCGACGAGGAACGGCCGCTCGACCTCGCCCCGATGGACCTGCGCACCCTCGCCGCGGACGCCCTGCACGACCTCACCGCCCTCGACCCGACCCGCCCGGTCGCGCTCACCGGCCCGTCCGGCGCGGGCTCCCCCGGTGCGGCGCCCGTCCTCGGGGACGAGGCCCGGCTCCGCCAGGTGGTCACCAACCTGGTCGGTAACGCCGTCAAGCACACCCCGCCCGGCACCCCGGTCCGGATCGGCGTCGGCGGAGCGGGCGGCGTCTGCCTGCTGGAGGTCGCCGACGCCGGGCCGGGGCTCACCGAGGAGCAGGCGCAGCAGGTCTTCGACCGCTTCTACCGCGTCGACGCCTCGCGCAGCAGGCACGACGGCGGCGGCGCCGGCCTCGGCCTCGCCATCGCCACCGCGCTCACCCGCGCGCACGGCGGCACCCTCAGCCTGGACACGACCCCGGGCGCGGGCGCCACCTTCCGGGTCGAATTGCCGACCATCCGGGACCGGGTCTCCTGAGCGCCTCCTGAGGCCTTTCCGTCCGGCCCGGCGGAATTGTCGACTCGTCAATTCCCCTGTCGAGCAAGCAGTCGGAACGCCCTTTTCATTGCCGGAAATCGGCATGGAGGGCGGAGATTCCGTGTGCCTATGATCAGCGGCGCCGGGTTGTCGATCATCGCCCGGGCCACGGATTCCGCCCCCTCGCCGACCCGAAAGGGGTCCTCGTGACCATCCGCCGCACACTGGTCTCGGCCGCGCTCGTCGCCGCCGTGATCTCGCCCGCAGCCGTGCTGTCCGCGGCGCCCGCCTTCGCCGCGCCGGCCGCCGCGGCGCAGACCCGCGCCGACGCCGGCTCGATCGCCGAACTGGAGCAGGCCGCCGCCGACGCGGCCGCGGCCCACCGGGCCGCCGTCGCCGCCGAGGCCGACGCGCAGGCCAAGGCCCAGGCCTTCCTGGCGAACCCGCAGCCCTACCTGGGCACGTTCCAGCAGGCCAAGGAGACCGCGAAGACGGCCGCCGCGGCCAAGGAGGCCACCGACAAGGCGGTCCACGAGGCCATGACCGCCTACGGGGCGTCGACCGAGGAGGAGCGGCCCGCGGCCAGGGAGCGCCTGCTGAAGGCGATGGACGCCGCCAACGCCGCCATCCGCGCGGACACCGAGGCCAAGGCCGCGGTGACCGCTGCCGGCACGGCCCTGGACGACGCCAAGGTCGAGGCGTTCCGGAAGATCGGTACCGCGCAGGCGGCCACCAAGGCCGCGGCCGCCGCCGAGGCCGCCGCGGACAAGGCGCTCGCCGACGCGCGTGCGGCTGCCGAGAAGCCGGCGGAGAAGCCGGTCGAGAAGCCGGTGGACCAGCCCGTGGAGAAGCCCGTCGAGCAGCCGGCCCAGCAGCCCGCCGCCGTCACTCCGGCCTCGGACACCGTCGCTGCGGCGGCGACCACCGGCGGCGGCACCACCGCGACGACCGCCTCGACCGCCGCGAACACGTCGACCGCCACGAACACCTCGACCACCTCGAACCGGTCGACCACCGCCTCGACCACCTCGACCACCGTGCCCACGGCGTCGACCGCCACCACCGGGACGACCGCCACCGGCTCGACCGCCGAGCTGGCGGAGACGGGTGCCACCCCGGCCACCCCGTACCTGGCCCTGGGCTCCGGCCTCACCCTCGGACTCGGCGCCGCCGCCCTGTACGTCTCCCGCCGCCGGCCGGCCCGCTCCTCCTGATCCACCCGGTCCGCGCCCGCTCGGGAGGAGGACGCGGACCGACGGCACCCCGAACCGCAGGGCAGGCCCTCCCGCCTGCCCTGCGGTTCCGCGTCTGCGGCCCCGAAACGCCCCGATCGGGTGAACCCCCGCCGTTCACCCGCCCGGCCCCTCGGTCGTGTGCGACCGTGCAGCCGTTGCTTGTGCGGGCCCGTACGAGCTGATGGGACCGGACGGGAGAGAGAGGTGTCCCCATGAGCGTGCTCGTTGCCGAGAGGACCGTCGTGAACCTGGACCAGCAGCTGTGGCAGGTATGGAACTCCATGGATCTGCCCGACGGCTTCCGTGCGGAGATCATCGAGGGGACGATCACGGTGTCACCCACCGGCAGCAGCCGCGTTTTCGACGTCGACAACCGGGTCCTGGAGGACCTGTTCGTCCACCTGCGCGGCGGTGACTGGAGGCCCGGGAACGACTGCAACGTCATCGACGGGCTCAAGGTGCTCATTCCCGACGTGTTCGTCGCCCGGCGGGACATCGAGGAGATCGACCACCCGGAGGGCAAGGGTCTCCTAGCCTCCGGTGTCGCCCTCGTCGTCGAGACGGTCTCTCCGGGCGCCGAGAACCGCCGGCGCGACCACGTCCTCAAGCGCCACGCCTATGCCGCCGCCGGCATCCCGGTGTACGTGATCGTCGACGACTACGACGACGGCGGTGCGGTGACCGTCCTCACCGGGCCCGATCCCGAGCGGCGGGCCTACGCCTCCTCCACCCGGGTCCCGTACGGGCAGGAGGCCGTGGTCCCGGAGGGGCCGGCCAAGGGCTTCGTGATCGGTCCGGAGATCACGGGGGAGCGTCGTGGCTGAGCGCGGGGCGTCCTTCCGGCGGGACCTCTCCGAATGGCGGATCGCCCTGGTGGCCTGGCGGCTGCTGGTGCTGCAGGCGGCGCATCCGGTGGTGGGGGCCGGGATGGCCGAGCACTCCACGTACCAGGCGCACCCCTGGCGGCGGGTGGAGCACACCCTGGGCAGCGGGCGGCGGCTGTTCTACCAGGACGCCGATGCGCTGCGGCGGGAGGTCGCGCGGCTGGACCGGGCGCACAAGCGGATCCGCGGGACGGCGCCGGACGGGCGCCCGTACGACGCCGGGGACGCGGCGACCAGGGCGTGGGTGCTGCTGACGCTCTTCGAGTGCGTGGTCGCCATGCGCCGCCTCGGCGGGGACCCGTACGACGCCGGGCAACTGGAGCTGGTGTACGCGGAGTTCACCGACGCGGTGGCGGCCTTCGGCCTCCCGGAGGGCGAGCTGCCGGGGACGGCCGCGGAGCTGCCCGGCTACTTCGCCCGGGTGGCCCGCGAGCTGGAGTTCAACGAGGCGACCCGCTACCTCCTGAACGACATCCTGCGCGGGGCGCCGCGGCCGCGCCGGCTCCGGTTCCTCGGGGACGCCGGGTGGCGCGCGGTGCGCGGGGTGGTGGCCCGGGCGGTCACCGCACTGACGGTGGCCGACCTGCCGCCGGTGGTGCGGGAGCGGTTCGGGCTGGTCCGGACCCGCCGGGCGGCGCTGCTCTCCTGGCTGCTGCACCGGGGCGCCGGCGCCGTCGTCCCGCTGCTGCCGGACGGGCTGCGCTTCCGCTCCCCGGACGAGCAGCGGGTGCCGCCGCGGTGGCGCCCGCCCCGGCAGGACGCCCGCGGGCCGCGGCTGGACCGGTTCTTCCGCGAGGTGCTGGACCAGACCGGGGACGGTTTCATCACCGTGCACGACCTGCGGGCGATGGCGCACAACGTCTGCTGGCAGCTGGAGTTGGACGACGAGGGTGAGGCCCGGGTGTACCGGGCCTTCGACGGCTGGTGGGAGCAGCTGCGCTCGGCGATGGACGCGAACGGCGACGGCAGGGTCAGCCGGGAGGAGTTCGTGGCGGCCACCGTCGCGGGCTGCGACCGGGACCCGGCCTACCTGGAGCAGGGGCTGCTGCCCGCGCTGCGGGCGGTGTTCGCCGCCGCGGACACCGACGGCAGCGGCTTCCTGGAGGCGGACGAGTACCGGGTGGTGTTCGGCGGTCCGCGCGTCCATCCGGCCGAGCTGTCGCACGGCTTCCGTCAGCTGGACGCGGACGGGGACGGCCGGATCACCCGGGAGGAGTTCCTGCACGGCTTCACCGAGTTCTTCACGGCCCGCGCCGACTCCACCCCGGGCACCCAACTCCTGGGCCGCCCTTAGGGCGTGTCGAGCGGACCCCGGTCCGGGAGGGCGTCCTCCCGGAGCGCCGCCGCGGTGTCGGCGGCCAGGGCGCCGGCCGCCGTGACGGTGGCGGCCAGCGCCGCCGGGTCGGCGCCGGGGGCGGCGAGCAGGGCCGCGGCGCGGTCGCGGAACCAGGGCGGGGTGGCGGCGAGGGCGCCCTTCTCGTTCAGGCACCAGCGCCGGTCGTGCGCGTGCAGCGCCTGGACCAGAACGCCGACGGCGCGGGAGAGGCAGAGCGAGACGTGCAGGACGTCCCCGCGGGCCGCGCCCTTCCCGGCGGACGCGACGAGGAACCCGGCCTCCCAGGCGGCTCCGACGAGCGCGGTGCGCAGCGCCTCGGGGTAGTGCGCCATCGCGGCCCGCACGGCGGTGAGTTCGCCGCGCGGGTCGGCCAGCACCTGCCCGAGGGCGAGCTCCCCGGCGTAGCAGGGGGACCAGAAACCGAGGGGGTGTCCGGCCTGGACGCCGACCTCGTAGCGGCCCTCGCGGCAGTCGGCCCAGACCCGTTCGACCCGGTCGAGGTCGCGCAGGATCCAGTCGACGGCGGTGCCGTCCACGGTGAGCCAGGCGCCGCCGTTCACCCAGGGCCCCCACTCGCCGGGCCCGGCCACCTCGACGTCCGGACCGGCGAGGGTGCGCAGGGCGGCGAGGTCGGGGTGCCCCGGTAGTAGACGCCGAGGTCCCAGTCGGAGTCGGGCCGGTGCGCGCCGCGGGCCCGGCTGCCGCCGAGCGTCACGCCGACCACGCCGGGGATGCGGGCGAGCCGTTCGGCGGTGTCGGTGATCGTCGTCAGCATCCGGCCGAGTCTGGCACGGCGGGAAGCCCGTTCGCCGGGATTTTCCGTCCGTCGTACGGTCGTGGCATGGACGCGCGTGCGAGGGTGCTCTCGCCCGCGCCGTCCGGTCCGGTGCGGGCACCGCGCTGTCAAGCGCCGGATCGGCCAAGACCGCGCCGGCATCTGCCCGGGCGTTCGTTGTCGCCGCCGCGGGCGTGTCCGCAGACTGTGCGCACCGCCACGCTCCACCACGCACGGTATCGCCGGTCCGAACCCCACCCCGCCTGCGATTCATCCGTAAGCATGATGGATACTGCTCCTTGTGAACGTGTTCACGTTCACAAGCGGGCAAGCTTGCGTGGCCGGATACCGGTCTGCAGCTATAGATGAAGTTTGTCCGAAACGCGCCCCGCGGGGCAGGTTGGAGAGAGGGCGACGTGGAACTGGCAATCGCTCACGAGACCATCGCGCGATGGCAATTCGGCATCACCACCGTCTACCACTTCCTCTTCGTCCCGCTCACCATCAGCCTGGCCGCCATCGTGGCCGGTCTGGAGACGGCCTGGGTGCGGACGGACAAGGAGAAGTACTTCCACGCCACGAAGTTCTGGGGGAAGCTCTTCCTGATCAACATCGCGATGGGCGTGGTCACCGGCATCGTGCAGGAGTTCCAGTTCGGCATGAACTGGTCCGACTACTCCAGGTTCGTGGGAGACGTCTTCGGCGCCCCGCTCGCGATGGAGGCGCTGATCGCCTTCTTCTTCGAGTCCACCTTCATCGGCCTGTGGATCTTCGGCTGGGACAAGCTGCCGAAGAAGCTGCACTGCGCCTGCATCTGGATGGTCGCGCTGGGCACCGTGCTCTCCGCCTACTTCATCCTCGCGGCCAACTCCTGGATGCAGCACCCCGTCGGCTACACGATCGACCCGGCCACCGGCAAGGCGCAGCTCACCGACATCACCAAGGTCCTGTTCCAGAACACCACCCTGACCGTGGTGGCGCACACCCTGACCGCCGCCTTCCTCACCGGGGCCGCCTTCGTGGTCGGCATCGCCTCCTTCCACCTCTGGCGGGCCAAGCGCCGGCCCGAGGGCGCCGACCCGAAGAGGACCGCCGTGATGCGCACCTCGCTGCGGCTCGGCCTGGTGCTCGCCGTGGTCTTCGGCGCCGGCACCGCGCTCAGCGGCGACTCGCTCGCCAAGGTGATGTTCGAGCAGCAGCCGATGAAGATGGCCGCCGCCGAGGCGCTCTGGGACACCCAGTCGCCGGCGCCGTTCTCGATCTTCGCGGTCGGCGACGTGAGCAAGGGCCACAACTCGGTCGAGCTGGAGGTCCCCGGGATACTGTCCTTCCTCGCCCACAGCGACTTCAACTCCTCCGTCCCCGGCATCAACGACACCGCGGCCGCCGAGGCCGCCAGGTACGGGGGCGACCCCAAGGACTACATCCCGAGCATCTTCGTCACCTACTGGGGCTTCCGCCTCATGATCGGCTTCGGGATGACCTCCTTCGTGGCCGGCGTGATCGGGCTCTGGACCACCCGCCGCAGGCTGTTCCTGCGGCCGGAGTTCCGCACCGGCGACACCGAGGTCCCGCGGCTGATGCTCACCCCCGGGCGGGAGCTGGGGCCGTTCCTCACCAAGTGGAGCTGGCGGATCGGCATCCTGACCATGGGGTTCCCGCTGATCGCCAACAGCTTCGGCTGGATCTTCACCGAGATGGGCCGTCAGCCCTGGGCCGTCTTCGGCCTGATGACCACAGCGAACGCGGTCTCCCCCAACGTCGGGGTCGGCACCCAGATCGGCGCCCTCACCACCTTCACCGTGCTCTACGCGATCCTCGCCGTCGTCGAGGTCCGGCTGCTGGTCAAGTACGCCAAGGCCGGGCCGGTGGTGACCGAGCAGCCGCCCGCGAAGGACCCGTCGCTGCGCGGCCCGTCCGCGGACGACGAGGCCGACAAGCCTCTCGCCTTCGCCTACTGAGGACCACAGGGGATCTGACATGCAACTCCACGACGTCTGGTTCGTACTGATCGCGGTCCTGTGGATCGGCTACTTCTTCCTGGAGGGCTTCGACTTCGGGATCGGCATCCTCACCAAGCCGCTCGCCCGCGACACCGCCGAACGGCGGGTGCTGATCAACACCATCGGCCCGGTCTGGGACGGCAACGAGGTCTGGCTGCTGACCGCCGGCGGGGCCACCTTCGCGGCGTTCCCGGACTGGTACGCGACGCTGTTCAGCGGCTTCTACGTCCCGCTGCTGGTCATCCTGGTCTGCCTGATCGTGCGCGGCGTGGCCTTCGAGTACCGGGCCAAGCGCGAGGGCGCCCGCTGGCAGCGGAACTGGGAGGAGGCGATCTTCTGGACGTCGCTGATCCCGGCCTTCCTGTGGGGCGTGGCCTTCGCCAACATCGTGCGCGGCGTCGACATCGACGCGCAGAAGAACTACGTCGGCACCTTCTGGGACCTGCTCAACCCGTACGCGATCCTCGGCGGCCTGGTCACGCTCAGCCTGTTCACCTTCCACGGTGCGGTGTTCGCGGCGCTGAAGACCGTCGGCGGGATCCGCGAGCGGGCCAGGGCGGCCGCGCTGCGGACCGGCCTGGCCGCCGCGGTGCTGGCGCTGGTCTTCCTGGTCTGGACGCAGGGCGACAGCGGCAACGGCCGCAGCCTGGTGGCCCTGGTGGCGGCCGTGCTGGCGCTGGTCGGCGCCCTGGTGGCCACCCGGCTGGGCCGCGAGGGCTGGGCGTTCGTCCTCTCCGGGGCGACCATCGTGGCCGCCGTCGGGATGCTCTTCCTGGCGCTCTTCCCGAACGTCATGCCGTCGACCCTGAACGACGGGTGGAGCCTGACCGTGGGCAACGCGGCCTCCTCGCCGTACACGCTGAAGCTGATGACCGTGGTGGCCGCGGTGTTCACCCCGCTCGTGCTGCTCTACCAGGGCTGGACGTACTGGGTGTTCCGCAAGCGCATCGGCGTCCAGCACATCCCCGGGCACGCCCCGGCCGCCGCGCCCGAACAGGTGTGACGCCGTGAAGCCGGTCGACCCCCGACTGCTCGCCCAGGCCCGCACCACCCGGGCCTTCCTCGCCGGATCGGTCCTGCTCGGCGCGGCGGGCGCGGCCCTGGTGGTCGCGCAGGCCGGTCTGATCGCCGAGATCGTCGTCCGCGGCTTCCAGCGCGGCGCGACCACCGGCGAGCTGACCGCGCCGCTGCTGCTGCTCGTGCTGACGGCCGTCGGGCGCGGGCTGGTCGGCTGGCTCACCGAGCTCACCGCGCACCGGTCCGTCGCCCGGGTGAAGTCCACCCTGCGGCGCCGGCTGCTCGACCACGCCACCGCGCTCGGCCCGGCCTACCTGGCGGGCCGGCGCACCGGCGAGCTCACCACCCTCGCCACCCGCGGCGTCGACGCGCTGGACGACTACTTCTCCCGCTACCTGCCGCAACTGGCGCTCGCCGTGGTCGTCCCGGTGATCGTGCTGCTGCGGATCGTCGGCGCCGACCCGGCCTCGGCCGCGATCATCGCCGCGACGCTGCCGCTGATCCCGCTGTTCATGGTGCTGATCGGGATGGCCACTCAGGCCCGGATGGACCGGCAGTGGGACACCCTGGCCCGGCTCTCGCACCACTTCCTCGACGTGGTGGCCGGGCTGCCCACCCTCAAGGTGTTCAACCGGGCCCGCGCCCAGGCCGCCACCATCGCCCGGATCACCGCCGACTACCGCCGGGCCACCCTGCGCACCCTGCGGATCGCCTTCGTCTCCTCCTTCGCGCTGGAGCTGCTCGCCACCCTCTCGGTCGCCCTGGTCGCGGTCACCGTCGGCTTCCGGCTGGTCGACGGCACGCTCGACCTGGAGACCGGGCTGATGATCCTGGTCCTCGCCCCCGAGGTCTACTTCCCGATCCGCCAGGTCGGCGCGCTCTACCACTCCAGCGTCGAGGGGCTGACGGCCGCCGACGAGATCTTCCGGGTGCTGGAGACCCCGCCGCCCGCGGCCGGCACGCGGCCCGCGCCCGACCTCACCGGTGCCGTCATCACCGCCCGCGGCCTGGTCGTCCGCCACCCCGGCCGGACCGAGCCCGCGCTGGACGGCGCCGCCCTCACCCTGCGCCCGGGCACCACCACCGCCCTCACCGGGCCGAGCGGGGCCGGCAAGTCCACCCTGGTCGCCGTCCTGCTCGGCCTCACCGCGCCGGACGCCGGCACCGTGCGGATCACCGCCGCCGACGGGCGCGACCACGACCTCGCCGAGCTGGACCCGGACGGCTGGCGGCGGCAGATCGCCTGGGTGCCGCAGCACCCGCACCTGTTCGCCGGCACCGTCGCCGAGAACCTCAGGCTCCACCGCCCGGACGCCGACGACGAGCAGCTCTGGCAGGCCCTGCGGGCCGCGCACGCGCTCGACTTCGTCACCCGCCTGGACGCGCCCCTCGGCGAGGACGGCGCCGGGCTCTCCGCCGGACAGCGGCAGCGGCTCGCGCTCGCCCGGGTGCTGCTCGCCGACGACCGCCCCCTGGTCCTCCTGGACGAGCCCACCGCCAACCTGGACGGCGCCTCCGAGGCCGCCGTCGTGGACGCCGTGCGGGGGCTCGCCGAGGACCGGCGCCGCACCGTGCTGGTGGTCGCGCACCGGCCGGCCCTGCTGGCCGTCGCGGACGAGCGGGTCCGGCTGGCGGGCCCCGTCGCCGGGCCGCCCGCCGCCGGGGAACCCGCCCCGGCGCCCGCCCCGCTCGCGCACAGCGGTCGGCCGACCGACGCCCCGGCCCCGGACGAGGAGCCCGCGGCCCCGGCGGCCGCCACCCCCCGGCTGGCGCTCGCCGTCCTGCTCGGCGCGCTCGCCCTCGGCTGCGCCGTGGCCCTGATGGCCACCTCCGGCTACCTGATCTCCCGGGCCTCCCAGATGCCGCCGGTGCTCTACCTGATGATGGCCGTCACCTCCGTACGGGCCTTCGGGATCGGCCGCAGCGTCTTCCGCTACGCCGAGCGGCTCGTCTCGCACGACGCCGTGCTGCGCACCCTCGGCACCCTGCGGGCCGCCGTCTACCGGCGGCTGACCGTGCTCGCCCCGGCCGGGCTGCCCGCCTTCCGGCGCGGCGACCTGCTCTCCCGGCTGGTCGCCGACGTCGACGCCGTCCAGGACCACTACCTGCGGTGGCGGCTGCCGGCCGCGGTGGCCGGCACGGTCTCGCTGGCCGCGGTGGTGGCGATGGGCGCGTTCCTGCCCGCCGCCGGGGCGGTGCTCGGGCTCGGCCTGCTGCTCGCGGGCGTGCTGGTGCCGGCCCTCGCCGCCCGCTGGTCGGCCGGCGCCGAACGGCGGCAGGCCCCGGCCCGCGGCCGGCTCGCCACCGCCGTCGTCGACGCCCTCACGGGCACCGCCGAACTCACCGTCGCCGGCGCGCTGCCCGGCCGGCTCGCCGCCGTCCGGGCCGCCGACGCCGCGCTCACCCGGCTGGCCGCCCGCTCCGCCGCCACCACGGCGCTCGGCACCGGGCTGATCGCACTGCTCACCGGGCTGACGGTGGCCGCCGCGGCCGCGGTCGGCGTCCAGGGGGTGCGCGCGGGCGCGCTGGCGCCGGTCTGCCTGGCCGTCGTGGTGCTCACCCCGCTGGCCGCCTTCGAGGCGGTCACCGGGATGCCGCAGGCCGTCCAGGCCCGTCAGCGCAGCCGGGCCGCGCGGGCCCGGCTCGACGAGGTGCTGCAGGCCGAGGCCGCGGTGGCCGAGCCGGCCGAGCCCGTCGCGCTGCCGGAGCACCCGCTGCCGGTCGCGGTGCGCGGGCTGACCGTCCGGCACCCCGGGCAGGCGGCGGACGCGCTCGCCGGGGTGGACCTCGACCTGTCCCCCGGGCGCCGGATCGCCGTGGTCGGCCCCTCCGGCTCCGGCAAGACCAGCCTGGCCCAGGCGCTGCTGCGGTTCCTGGAGCCGGGTGAGGGCGCCGTCACCTTCGCCGCCGGCCGCCCGGAGGCGGTGGACGGCCGCGCGCTCGCCGGTGAGGACGTCCGCCGGGTGATCGGGCTCTGCGCGCAGGACGCCCACGTCTTCGACAGCTCGCTGCGGGAGAACCTGCGTCTCGCCCGCCCGGGCGCCGGCGAGGACGAGCTGCGCGCCGCGCTCGCCGCCGCCCGCCTGCTGGACTGGACGGAGCGCCTGCCGCAGGGCCTGGACACCATGGTCGGCGAGCACGGCGCCCGGCTCTCCGGCGGCCAGCGGCAGCGGCTGGCCCTGGCCCGGGCCCTGCTGGCGGACTTCCCGGTGCTCGTCCTGGACGAGCCCGCCGAGCACCTCGACCTGCCCACCGCCGACGCGCTCACCGCCGACCTGCTGGCCGCCACCGCGGGGCGCAGCACCGTGCTGATCACCCACCGGCTGGCCGGGCTGGACGACACCACGGTGGACGAGGTGCTGGTGCTGGACGGCGGCCGGGTCGCCGAGCGGGGCCGCTGGTCGGAGCTGCTCGCGGACCGGGACGGGCGGCTGCACGCGATGTGGCGGCGGGAGCGGGAGGCGGACGGGCTGCTGGAGCCGGTGGGGTCCTGACCGCCCTCGTGCCGTCCTTCGGCTGAAAACCGTACAAACTAGGCTCTTCTTCATGGACCCCACGCCAGACCTCCCCGCGGCCGCCCCCGAGCCGACCCCCCACCGGGTGCCCGAGATCGCCTCGCTCGGCCTGGACACGCTGGTCACCGAGGTCGCGGAACGCCTCCAGTCGGCCGCCGCGGTGACCGACCGGATGCAGCGGCTGCTGGAGGCGGTGGTCTCGATCGGGGCGGGGCTCGACCTGCACGCCACCCTGCACCGGATCGCCACCGGCGCCGCCGAGCTCGTCGACGCCCGCTACGCGGCGCTCGGCGTGATCGCCCCCGGCGGCACCGGCCTGGCCGACTTCATCCACGTCGGCGTCGACGACGCCACCGCCGCCGCCATCGGCGAACTCCCGGCCGGCCGCGGCATCCTCGGCGCGCTCATCGACCGCCCCGAACCGCTGCGCCTCACCGACCTCGGCGCCGACCCGCGCTCCTCCGGCTTCCCGCCGCACCACCCGGAGATGAAGACCTTCCTCGGCGAGCCGATCCGGATCCGCGACGAGGTGTTCGGCAACCTCTACCTCACCGAGAAGCTGGGCGGCGGCGCCTTCACCCCCGAGGACGAGCAGGTGGTCCACGCCCTCGCCGCCGCGGCCGGCGTGGCGATCGAGAACTCGCGGCTGTACGAGGAGGGCCGGCGGCGGGAGCGGTGGATCGCCGGCGCCGCCGCCGTCACCACCGCGCTGCTCTCCACCGACCAGGCCGAGACCGCGCTGACCGTCGCCGCCGAACAGGTGCGGGAGCTGGCGGACGCCGCGCTCGGCATGATCCTGCTGCCGACCGGCCCGGTGGAGGGCGGCGACGGCCGGCCGGGCGACGGTCAGATGCGGGTCGCCCACGCCTCCGGCGAGGCCGCCGAGTTCGTCCGCGGCGAGCTGCTGCCCGAGGGCGGCCTCGCGGCCCGGCTGCTCGCCGGGGAGAGCGTCTACCTGGACGACATGTCCAGTGATCCGACGGTGGTGATCCGGGTCGCCCGCGGGTTCGGCCCGTCCATGGCCGTCCCGATGGTCGCCGCGGGCCGGGTGCTCGGCGGGCTCTGCGTCTGGCGTCCGCGCGGTGCGCTGCCGTTCACCGACGCCGAGAAGCAGCTCGCCGAGACCTTCGCCTCGCAGGCCGCGCTGGCCCTGCGGCTCGCGGAGGGCCAGCGCGACCAGCAGCGCCTGGCCGTCTTCCAGGACCGCGACCGGATCGCCCGGGACCTGCACGACCTGGTGATCCAACGGCTGTTCGCGACCGGGATGATGCTGGAGAGCGCGGCCCGCAGGTCCGTCGTCCCGGAGGTGAAGGTCGGCATCGGCAACGCGGTGGACGAGCTGGACGCCACCATCCAGGAGGTCCGCACCACCATCTACGCGCTCCAGCACGACAACCACGGGGACGCCCCGGACACCCTGCGCACCCGGGTGATCCGGGAGGCCAGCCAGGCCGCGGCGGCGCTCGGGTTCAAGCCCTCGGTGAGCTTCGTCGGGCCGGTGGAGAGCCTGGTGGGCGAGCGGACCGGCCGTCAACTCCTGGCTGCGCTCCGGGAGATGCTCTCCAACACGGCCCGGCACGCGCGGGCCTCCCGGGTCGGGGTGGAGATCGACGCGACCGTGCACCTGGGCGACACCGGCCGGCCGGTCAGCGGCGATCCGGAGTCGCTGGAGCGGGCCGGCCGGCCGGGGGTGCTGCTCACCGTGACCGACGACGGCGTCGGCATCCCGGAGGGCGGCCGGCGCAGCGGCCTGCGCAACCTGACCCGGCGGGCCGAGGCGCTCGGCGGGGACGCCTGGCACGAGGCCGGGCCGCACGGGAGGGGCACCAGGGTCCGCTGGACGGCCCGGTTGTGACCGGTTCCGCACCCTGGAGCGGTCGGTTCCGGTTCCGCTTGCGGGTCGCCCCGGGGGTGCTCCGGGGCCCCTCCCGGCCCGGGCGCACCACCCTCACCCCGCCGGCGGGTGAAAGTTAAACGAGGGAGAACTTCCCGACCAACAGCGCAAGTTGTGAACGTTTTGGGCTTTCCGTGGGTCTGTGTGCACACATAGCTTTGCTCCCGTCTCGGAGGGGAAACCGGACGGGGGGAGCAGTGGACGCGTCGGGCCGCGGTCACACCGCAGCAGGGGCACATCGAGGCGGGTTCAGGGCCGAGCGAGCCCCGGACGGTCGGTACCGCTGGCAGTTGAAGGCGCCGAACGGGCGGGTGGTGGCGATCACCCCGGCCGCGTTCGACACGCCCGGCGAGGCCGAACGCGGCTTCGACGGGCTGCGGGCGGGCGCCGCCGAGCTCACCGCGCGGATCACCCACGTCCGGGACGGCATCGGCTGGATCTGGGTCATCCCCGGTTCGCGCACCCTCCCGGAGGTGCGCTCCAGCCGCGCGTACGAGCGGTACGCGACCTGTCAGAACGCCTTCCGGCGCTTCGTCGTGCTGCTCGCCAAACAACCCGCGCGCGAGCTACCGCCCCGCGAACTCCCTTCGAAGACGGTGCCGTTGAGACGCCCCGATGGCCGCTGAGCGGCGCGGTCCGCGGCTGCTGATCGTCCCCGCACCCGACCGCTGCCTCGGCTGGGCGCTGCGCGCCGCCAACGGCCGGCCGCTCGGCGTCGGCGTGCGCACCTACCGCAGCGAGGAGGAACTCGCCGAGGCGGTACGGGAACTTCTCATCGAACGGGCCGCACTGCGGTGCTCGGTCGTCCAGTCCGAGGGCCGCCAGTGGGCGTGGTCCGCCCACCTGCCGGTGCGCAGCACCCGGCGGGCCGCCGTCGAACCCGCTCCGGTCGCCCGCAGCGCGCGCGGGTACCTCCGGCGCGACCAGTGCCAGGCCGGCGTGGAGGGCTTCCTGGCCGGACTCCAGTGGCTCGGGCAGGAGTCGCGGCGCGCCGGGCGGGACGCCCGCTGGCCGCTGTAGGCCGTGCCCGGCCGGTCCGCACGTGCAGTCCGGGTAAAGCGCAGGTATCCGGCAACACCCCGAGCCGCCACCTGGAGAAGAACGTCACCGGCCGCCGGGGCGCCCGCCGCCGGTCCACCGCGAGCCTCCTGACCAGTGGCTAAACCTCGTCGAAGCGATGAGTCGACATTCCCGACCCGCCCTCGACCACCCTTCCGGCGGAACCTGCCCGCCGGACAGGATCGGCACTGCCGGAGCGGCCGCCGCGGACGCGGCCACCGGCCCCGCACTCCCACCGGAGTCCGGGTCACGCGATGGACGTCTCTCCCACCGGAGGAAGAGAAACATGCGTAAGACCGCTGCCAAGCTGCTCACCGTCGCCGCCCTCGCGACCTCCCTGGCCACCGTCGCCAGCGGCACCGCCCTGGCCGACCCGGCCTCGCTGCCGGCCGCGCAGGACATCGTCGGCGTCGGCTCGGACACCACCCAGGCGCTGCTGAACCAGTTCTCCACCGACTACAACGCGACGGTGGCCGGCACCACCGCGCCGCGGCTCTACAGCTGGGACGCCACCGGCACCTCGCCGATCACCACCAAGACGGGCGCCACCTCCATCGCCCGCCCGAACGGCTCCGGCGCCGGCATCACCGCGCTGAACATCAACACCAGCGCCACGGTCGACTTCGCCCGCTCCTCGCGCGGCCCGGCGGCCACCGACCCGACCACCGACGACTTCATCGCCTACGCGAAGGACGCGGTCTCCTGGGCGGCCCTGGGCACCGGCGGCCACGCGCCGGCCAACCTGACGACGGCCAACCTGAAGGACATCTACACCTGCGCCGTCACCAAGTGGAACCAGATCGACCCGTCGCTCTCCTCCGCCACCATCAAGCCCCAGCTGCCGCAGGCCAGCTCCGGCACCCGCTCCTTCTTCCTGCAGGCCATCGGCGGCGGCACCGCCGTCACCCCGGGCGCCTGCGTCACCACCGGTGTCCAGGAGAACCAGGGCTCCGACCCGGTCCTCAACGACGCCGACATCCTGGTGCCCTACTCCGTCGCCCACTACATCGGCCAGGTGTACTTCGGCAAGGGCAGCGGCTCCGACGTCCAGGGCCCGCTGACCATCCGCAGCGTGAACGGCATCGCCCCGGTCGACACCGTGAACAAGGTCATCAGCTCCAGCTACGCCGCCACCGCGTACGGCCGCGTGGTCTACAACGTCGTGCGCCACGCCGAGTGGATCGCCACCGACACCCACGGCACCGCCCTGCGCGCGATCTTCGGCCCGACCGGCTGGATCTGCAAGAGCGGCTCCGCGGACATCAAGAGCTACGGCTTCCTGCCGCTGCCGTCCTTCGCCTGCGGTAGCGCCACCCACTCCTGAGCCGTCCCGCTCCACCCGGCGGCCACGGGCCCCGCGCCCGTGGCCGCCGGCCGCACCGACAGCCACACCACCTCTCCCAAGGAGCTCCGCATGGCAAGATCGCGCGCACGCCTGGCCGCAGCCGGCGCCGCCGTCGTCCTCACCGTGACCGGCCTGAGCGGTGCGGCCGCCGCCGACGCGGCCACGCCGTCCACCGGCAGCGCGGTGATCACCAACGACGCCACCTTCCTGGCCCAGGCCGCCCTCAAGGGCATCCTGGTCGTCCCGCTGCAGCCGGCGGCGCCGGCCTACGACAGCACCACCGGCCTCACCACCACCTTCCCGGTGACCGGCGGCGCCGCGAACATCCCGCAGTTCTACGGGGACGTGAACCTCGGTGGCGGCCTGCTCTTCGTCAACCTCGCCAACGGCAAGAGCGTGACGTTCAAGCAGCTGGACTTCCACGTCGACACCTGGCAGATCAACGCCGTCCCGGTCGGCGGCACCACGCCCGTCGCGCTGCTGGACCCGGCGGGCGACAACGTGATCGGCCGGACCGGCACCACCCAGAACCTCTCGGCCTCCAGCCTCCAGGTGGACGCGGCCGGTGCGCAGTACCTCGACGCCAAGCTCGGGACGAGCTTCTTCACCGAGGGCCAGTCGGTCGGCTCGCTCGCGCTGACCTTCACCCAGGGAAGCTGACCGGCAGTTTCGGGGCGGCTTCGCCGCAGGTCGACGGGTCCGCGCCTCGGCGCGGGCCCGTCCGCATTCGGAGTTCCCAACTCCGGTGCGGAGTCGTCGCGTTGTGGTCTCGTACACCCGGTCGACCCGATCCGGCCATGTCCGGCTGGCCGAATGGTACGCACCGGAGCCATCGATCACAGCGCGACCGACCCTCGTGCCGCCGCGGCGGCCGCAACCCCCGGAGGTGCCCGCCATGAGAATCCGCGAACCCGACCCCGGACACCGGGGGAGGTGGAGCCGGCGCCTGTCGGCGCTGACCCTCGTCTGGGCGGTCGTGGCGGCGATCGCGGTGGTCCCGCTCGGCCTGGGCACCGCCCCGCAGGCGCACGCGGCGGGCTCCACCACGGTCACGGGGCCCAAGGTGTGGCAGCCGGCCAGCGGCAGCTACGGCCCCGAGGGCAGCGTGACGGTCTCGCAGACCGGCAACCTGACCAACCAGGTGGTGCAGGTCTCCTGGAGCGGCTTCACCCCCACGGTCGGCCGGCCCGGCGGCGAGCCCGTGACGGTCGTCCAGCCCTACTCGGACAAGGCGATGTACCCCGTCCGGATCTACCAGTGCCGCGGCGAGGACCCGGCGATCACCGACTGCTACGGCAGCACCCTGTACGGCGGTGACCGGGACAAGGGCTTCGAGCAGAAGTTCCCGGCCGCGGGCAACGCCCCCGACTTCCCGTCCAACGCGGTGATCGCCCCGACCGGCCCGGACGGCTCCGGCGCCGCCTCGATCGAGATCCTCACCGGCCAGCAGGCCCCCACGCTGGGCTGCGACGCGCAGCACAAGTGCTCGATCGTCGTCGAGCCCAACTACGGCGGCGACCCGCTCGACCTCCACCAGGAGCAGAACGGCGTCCCGAACTGCGACAACCACGCGATCGACGACGACGGCTTCTTCTTCTACGCGGCGACCGACAGCGTCATGCAGGGCGTGGAGAACTGGGTCACCGGGAACAACGCCAACGAGCAGTGCGCCTGGCGCAACCACGTGGTGGTCCCGCTGGACTTCGCCCCGGCGCCCGCCGACTGCAAGGTCCAGCAGGCGTCCTTCAGCACCGCCGGCCTGGAGATGGCCAACCGGACCATGCAGCAGTGGCGGACCGGGCTCTGCCTGGGCAGCTCCCCGATGTCGCTGCAGTACATCATCGCCACCGGCGAGCCGCAGGCCCGCGCCGACTTCCTGGCCGGCACCGGCACCGACCTCGCCCTGGTCGCCCGGCCCGACCGCTCGCCGGCGCCCCGCCCGTACGTCTACGCCCCGCTGGCCAGCACCGGCATCTCCGTGGTGTACGTGGTCGACGACCCGACCACCGGCCGCCAGATCCGGGACATGAAGCTGAACGCCCGGCTGCTCGCCAAGATGCTCACCCAGTCGTACGCCGCGCTGGGCCCGGTGATCCCCTCCGTGGAGGGCAACCCCAACTGCCTCTTCGCCGACCCGGAGTTCCGCGCGCTCAACCCCGAGAACGCCAACCTGCACTGGCCGAACTGCAGTTCGCCGGAGGAGCTGACCCCGACCGTGGTCGGCGGCACCACCGACCTCACCTACCAGCTGACCTCCTGGATCGCCGCCGACCCGGACGCCGCCCAGTTCCTGCAGGGCGCGCCCGACCAGTGGGGCATGCACATCGACACCTTCTACCTGCGGCCCGCGTTCACCGGCTACCCGGTCGAGGCGCTCCAGCGGCAGGACAACTCCGGCGTCCCCGGCGGCAAGGACGCCGCGGGCATCTGGAAGCAGCTGGAGTGGAACCCGACCCTCGGCGGTCTGGTCGACGTCTCCCGGACCATCCTGCAGAACCGGATGACGGCGCTCTCCTCCAACATCCTCAACGGCAACTACCAGAAGCGCCCGGCGCAACCCCAGGGCAGCCGACGGCTGTTCGCCATCATGGACGCCGGCCAGGCCCAGGCCTACAGCCTGCCGGAGGCCGCGCTGAGGAACCCGGCCGGCGGCTTCGTCCAGCCCGACCGGTCCGGCTTCGCCGCCGCCGTGGCGGACATGCCGGTCGACGCCCTCACCGGGACCCAGAGCCTCCCCTACGGGCAGGCCGGCAGCGACTTCGCGCGGGACCAGCGGGCCTACCCGCTGACCGCGGTGCAGTACGCGATGGTCCCCACCGCGGGCCTGTCCGCCGAGAAGAGCGCCGCCGTGGCCACCTTCCTCGGCAAGGTCACCGACCCCGGCTGGGGCCAGCTCTACGGCGTCGAGCCCGGCCGGCTCGCACCGGGCTTCCTCGGACTGACGCAGGCCCAGCTCGCCCAGGCCCAGGACGCGGTGAAGCACGTCTCGGCCCAGGACGGCAGCTACCCCGGCAACCAGACGCCGCCCGCGCCCACCACCGAGCCGAAGCCCCCGACCACCGCTCCCGACGGCGGCGGGACCGCCACCGGCGCCGGCTCGACGGGCGGCAGCACCGCGGGCGGCACCGCGGCGACCGGGGGCACCGGCCAGTCCGGCGACGGCGGCGCCACCGGTGCCACGGGGAGCGGCGGAGCGACCGGCACCGGGGACGCCACCGGCGGCAGCGGCTCCCCCTCCGGCTCCACGACCGGCTCGACGATCGGTTCCACGACCGGCTCCACGGGCACCGGCAGCAGCCTCGGTTCCGGCGGCACCGGGAGCGCCGCGACGGCCGGCGGCGCGGCCACCTCCGCCCCGGTGGCGGCCAAGGCCACCCCGGGCGCCACCCCCGCGGCCACCGGCGGCCCGCTGGCCGCCGCCCCGGTCGCGGCCGGCGCCCCCGCGCCCGACCGGCCCGGCACCGCCCGGCTGCTGCTGCCCGTCGCCCTGATCGCCGGCCTGGTGCTGCTGGTCGGCGGACCGGCCGCGCTGTTCCTCGGCGGCACCCCGGCGGGGGCCAAGGCCCTGGCCGGTGTGCGGGCCCAGTGGGCGCGACTGCGCCGCAGGGGCTGAGACCGCGGCGCGCGGTGCTCGGCGGGGCCGCCGTCCCGGCCCCGCCGAGCCCGCGGCCCGCCGCGCACGCCGTTCGTCGGATCCGCCGCTTCCGAGCGTGCCGTTCCCCGAGCGCGTTCCCCGAGCGCGTTCCCCGAGCACCCCGTTCCCCGAGCACGCCGTTCCCGAGCACCCCGTTCCCGAGCACGGAGAGCAGACCATGACAGCCGCCGCCGAGCCCGCGGCACCGCACGACGGAGCACCGTCGCGCCGCGACGGCCGCCCCGACCCCGACGTCCCGCGCGCCATCACCTCCCCCGCGACCCCCGGCGACCGGGTCTTCCGCGGGGTGCTGCGGCTAGCCGGCCTCTCGGTCTTCGCGATCATGGGGCTGATCGCCTTCTTCCTGGTGCTGCGCGGCACCGACGCCCTGCGGGTCGTCGGCTGGTCCTTCCTGACCGAGCAGAAGTGGCAGACCGCCGCCCACAACTTCGGCATCGCCGCCGTCCTGCCCAACGGCCTGCTGATCGCGGTGATCGCGCTGGTCATCGCCGTCCCGGTGGCGCTCGGCACGGCCGTCTTCATCGCCGAGTACGCGCCGGTGCGGCTGCGGGCCGCGCTGATCTCGCTGGTCGACCTGATGGCGGCGATCCCCAGCATCGTCTACGGCCTGTGGGGCCTGTTCTTCCTGCAGCCGAGGATCATCGGGTTCGTCCGCTGGCTGGCCAACCACCTCGGCGACACCGTCCCCTTCCTCAAGGTGCGCACCGGTGACATCGGGACCTCGTACACCTCGTCCACCTTCATCGCCGGCGTGGTGGTCGCCCTGATGATCATCCCGATCATCACCTCGCTCAGCCGGGAGGTCTTCTCGCAGGCGCCGCAGGGCGAGCGGGAGGGCGCCTACGCGCTGGGCTCCACCCGCTGGGGGATGGTCCGCACCGTGGTGCTGCCGTTCGGCCGCGGCGGGGTGATCGGCGCGGTGATGCTGGGCTTCGGCCGGGCGATGGGCGAGACGATCGCCGTCGCGCTGATCATCTCGCCGAACTTCAAGGCCATCACCCACGTGCTGGAGAACGGCGCCAACTCGATCTCCGCGCTGATCGCGCTGCGGTTCGGTGAGTCGGACCGGCTCTCCCTCTCCGCGCTGATGGCGGCCGGGCTGGTGCTGTTCGCGCTCACCCTGCTGGTGAACGTGGCGGCCGGCTTCGTGATCAACCGGTCCCGCTCCGGCTCGGCGACGGCGGACTGACCATGACGAACCGTCACCAGGACCGCCGCCCGAGCCGCCACCCGAGCCGCCACCCGAGCCGTCGACCGGGCCACCGCCGGGACCGTCACCAGGACCGCCACCCGCACCGGCGGGCAGCCCGCGCGACCCACCGCGAGACCCACCGTGAAGGGACCACCCGATGACCACGCTCGACCTGCCGCCGGTCGCGGCGCCCGGGCCCGCCGGCGACCCGGCGCCCGCGGCGCCCGCCCCGCCCCGGCCCGAGAAGCGGGTCCGGCTCGGCGGCGTCACCCGCGACGACGTCCTCACCGTGGCCGGCGCGCTGACCGGCTCGCTCGGCCTGGTCTGGATGCTGTACGAGCGGATCCTGCCGTTCAGCGGCGCCTTCGGCTTCCTGGTCTGCTGGTACCTGCTCTTCCTGCTCGGCTACTACGGCCTCGGCCGGCTGCAGTGGAACCGGATGATGGTCCGGGACCGCCTGGTCGGCGTGGTCGCCTGGAGCTCCGGCGCGCTCGTGGTCGCCCTGATCGTCGACCAGATCGGCTACGTGGCGAGCCGCGGCTACGAGGCCGCCCAGCACCTCAACTTCTTCACCGAGTCGATGGAGCACACCGGGCCGCTCAACCCGATCACCTCGGGCGGCGCCCTCAACGCCGTCGTCGGATCGCTCGAACAGCTGGGCCTGGCGACGCTGTTCGCCGTTCCGCTGGGGATCGCCGCGGCGGTCTTCATGTCCGAGGTCGGCGGCCGGATGGCCCGCCCGGTGCGCACCCTGGTCGAGGCGATGACCGCACTGCCGTCCATCGTGGCCGGACTCTTCATCCTCGGCGTCGTCATCATCACCTTCGGCTTCGAGAAGAGCGGCTTCGCGGCCTCGCTGGCGCTCACCGTGATGATGATGCCGATCGTCACCCGGGCCGCCGAGGTGGTCATCCGGCTGGTGCCGGGCACCCTGCGCGAGGCCTCGTACGCGCTGGGCGGCAGCCAGTGGCGGACGGTGTGGAACGTGGTGCTGCCGACCGCCCGGCCCGGCCTGGTGACGGCCGTGGTGCTCGGCATGGCGCGCGGCGTCGGCGAGACCTCGCCGGTCCTGCTCACCTCCGGCTTCACCTCGCAGTTCAACGGCAACCCGTTCGAGGAGCACCAGGTCTCGCTGCCGCTGTACATCTGGAACTACGTCAAGCAGCCCTACGACGGCATGATCGCGCGCGGCTTCGCCGCCGGACTGACCCTGATGGGCGTCGTGCTGATCCTCTTCGTCACCGCACGGGTGCTCGGCGGCCGCCGGCCCGGGCAGCTGACCCGCGCCCAGAAGCGCCGGATCGCCCGCGAGGCCCGCCGCCTGGAGGCGGCCGCCGCGCACGCCGTCGCCACCCCGTACGGGCTCCGGCCGAGGAGGCGCTGATGTCCGGCCGGACCGGCGACCTGCCGGCGACCCACCGGGCCGGCCCAGCGCCGGCGCCCCGATCCGCCGGGCCCGTACCGGCGCCCCGATCCGCCGGCCCGGTGCCGGCGACCCGACCGACCACCCTCCGTACCAGAGGAGTTCCCATGTTCCGGGAGGCCGCAAGGCGCTCCGTGGCCCGGCTGCTCGCGGGGCTGCTGTCCCTGTTGCTCGCCGCGGCCTCCCTGCTGACCGGGCTGAGCACCCCGGCGTACGCGGCGGTCGCGCTGAGCGCCGACGGCTCCAGCTGGGCCGGTCCGGCGATCGACCAGTGGCGCCAGGACGTCGCCTCGCAGGGCATCCAGATCAACTTCAACCCGGTCGGCTCGGCGGCCGGCCGCAACCAGTGGTCGATCGGCCAGGACGACTTCACCGCCTCCGACGTGCCGTTCCGCTCCGCGCCGGACACCGGCCTCGGCCAGTCCGGCCACAGCTCCGGCTCCGGCGAGCCGGAGAACCCCACCTACGGCTTCTCCTACGTGCCGATCACCGCGGGCGGCACCACCTTCATGTACAACCTGGTCGTCGGCGGCAAGCAGGTCCGCGACCTGCGGCTCTCCCCGCAGAGCGTGGTGGACATCTTCACCGGGAAGATCACCAACTGGAACGACCCGAGGATCACCGCCGACTACGGGAAGGCCCTGCCCAGCCTGCAGATCACCCCGGTGATCCGCTCCGATGGCTCCGGCGCCACCGCGCAGTTCACCCGGTGGATGGAGCACACCCACAAGGCCCAGTGGGACGACTACTGCACGTCGGTCAACGGCGTCACCTGCGGCGACTACACCGAGTTCTTCCCGTCCTCCGGTCGGATGGTCGCGCAGAACGGCTCCGACGTGGTGGCCGGCTACATCAAGGCCTCCTCCAACGTCGGCACCATCGGCTACGACGAGTACGCCTTCGCCAAGCGCAGCAACTGGCCGGTCGTGAAGGTGCTCAACCAGGCCGGGTACTACTCCCTGCCGACGGCCTCCAACGTGGCCGTGGCGCTCACCGCCGCCAGGATCCGCGGCGTCGACGACGGCACCGCGCCGAACGACCCGAACTACCTGCAGCAGAACCTCGACGGCGTCTACACCATGGACGACCCGCGCGCCTACCCGATCTCCAGCTACAGCTACCTGATCGTGCCGCGGGCCGGGGCGGCCCTCCCCCCGCCGCCGCGGTTCACCAACGACAAGGGCGGCGCGCTCAGCCGCTTCCTCGACTACGTGCTCTGCGAGGGCCAGGGCGAGGCCGACGGCCTCGGCTACTCGCCGATCCCGCGCGGACTGGTCCGCGGCGGACTGCTACAGACCAAGAGCATCCCGGGCAACGCCAGCAAGGTCGACCCGAACACCCTCGCCAACTGCCCCAACCCGACCTTCAACGCGGCCGGTGAACTGACCGTCCTCAAGAACGCCCCGCAGCCCAGCCCCTGCGACAAGCAGGGCACCCCGCTGGACTGCACCGTGCAGAACGGCCAGCCGGTCAAGACAGGTTCGGGCTCCGGTGGCTCGACCGGCGGCGCCGGCAGCACGGGCGGCTCGGCGGCGGCGGGCGGGGCCGGCGGCTCGGGTGGCGGGAGCGGTGCGCGCACCGGCGCCGGCACGGCCGCGGGCGGCACCGGCGGCAGCGGCGGCACCGGTGGGGGGTCCGGCGGGGCCGGCACCGGTGGCGCGGGCGGTACCGGCGGGACGGGCGGCACCGCCGGGTCCGGCGGGGCGGGTGCCGCCGGTGGCGGCGACGCGGCCGCCGCCGGCGACCCGAACGCGGCCGGCGGAGCGGCCCCGGGCGAGGACCCGACCACCGAGGACGTGATCGACCCGCAGACCGGCCAGGTGGTGGCCCGCGCCCGGGCCGGCGGCGAGGTCGCGGCGAACGTGGTCGAGGTCGCCGGCAAACCCGAGGACTGGACGCTGAGCACCCTCACCGCCGTCGAACTGCTCGCCGTCGTGCTCGTCCCGCCGCTGCTCGGCCGGCGCCTGCTGCGCCGGCGCAAGTCCTCGGACGGCACCTCGTGACCGCCCCCGTGCTGGAGAAGCCGGCCGCCGCCCCCGCGCGGCCGGCCGGGCCCGCCGGCGCACCGCCCGCGGGCCCGGCACCCCGGCCCGCCGTCACCCCCGCCCGCCGCCGCTTCCTCCAGGGCGCCTGGGCGGCCAGCCTGCTGGCCGCGCTCGTCCTCGGCTTCGTCGGCTACCTGTTCACGCTCTCGCACCTGCAGGAGCGGCACTACCAGTCCACCGCCCACAAGACCTTCCGCGACCAGCTCGCCCGGGCCGTCGCACCCACCGGGACGGCCGCCGACGGCGCCCCGGTGGCCCTGCTGGACATCCCGGCGATCGGGCTGCACCAGGCCGTCGTGGTCGAGGGCACCACCGGCCGGGACCTCATGCGCGGGCCCGGCCACCGCCGCGACACCGCGCTGCCCGGCCAGGGCGGCGTGGCCGTCGTGTTCGGCCGCGGCGCCACCTTCGGCGCGCCGTTCGCCAGGCTCTCCGAGCTGCGGGTCGGCGACCGGATCGAGGCCACCACCGGGCAGGGGAAGTTCAGCTACACCGTCAACGTGTACGGCGACGGCGACCACCCGATCAGCGACCCGGTCCGCAACCGGCTCGTCCTGGTCACCGGGGACTCCGACTGGATCCCCGGTTCCACCGTGATGATCGGCGCCCGGCTGGACGGCGACCCGGAGCAGAACCCCGGCGGACGGCCGGCGACCGTCGCCTACGACAAGGCGCTGGCCGCCGACAAGGGCGCGCTGGCCGCGCTGCAGCTGTGGTCGCTCGGCCTGCTGGGGGCGGTGGTCGGCGCGCTCCTGCTGGCCCGCCACTGGCGGCGCTCGGCCGCCTACCTGAGCGCCGCGCCGGTGGTCGCCGCCCTGCTCTGGGCGGTCTACGAGAACGCCGCCGCCCTGCTGCCCAACCTCTACTGACGCGCGCCCGGAGGCCCGTACCGATGACGGATGCACCGATGACCGACCTGCCGATCACCGACCTCCCGGCGGCCGGCCCGACGACCGGCGCCCGGGCCGTGGACCCGGTCGCCGACACCCTCACCCTCCCGCCGACGCCACCCGGCGCGCACCCCGGCGGGCCGCTGGCCGGGCTGGAGACCCGCGAGGTCTCCGCCTGGTTCGGCACCCACAAGGTGCTGGAGCGGGTCTCGCTCGCCATGCCGGCCGGCGAGGTCACCGCGCTGATCGGCCCGTCCGGCTGCGGCAAGTCCACCTACCTGCGGATCCTCAACCGGATGCACGAGATGGTCCGCGGCGCCGCCCTCTCCGGCGAGGTGCTGCTGGAGGGGGACGACGTCTACCGCCCCGGGCGGCGCCCCGCCGAGGTGCGGCGCCGGATCGGCATGGTCTTCCAGCGCCCCAACCCGTTCCCGGCGATGTCCATCCAGGACAACGTGGCCAGCGGGCTGAAGCTCGCCGGGATCAAGGTGTCCAAGGAGGAACGCCGCGACCTCGTGGAGACCAGCCTGCGCCGGGCCGGGCTCTGGGAGGAGGTCTCCGGCCGGCTGCACACCCCGGGCGGCGCGCTCTCCGGCGGGCAGCAGCAACGCCTGTGCATCGCGAGGTCGTTGGCGGTCTCGCCGGACATCCTGCTGATGGACGAGCCGTGCTCGGCGCTCGACCCCACCTCCACCCGGCGGGTCGAGGAGACCATCGCCGAACTGCGCGGGCGGCTCACCATCGTGATCGTCACCCACAACATGCAGCAGGCCCAGCGGGTCTCGCAGACCTGCGCGTTCTTCCTGGCCACCCACGACACCCCGGGGCGGATCGTCGAGGCCGGGCCGACCGCACAGGTCTTCGGCGACCCGCGCGACCAGCGGACCTCGGACTACGTCAACGGCCGCTTCGGGTAGGGCCGGCCGCCGGGATCGGCGGGACCGGAGCCGGCCGCCGGGATCCGCCGGCCGGGCCCGGCCGTCAGCTCCGGGGGAGGGCGAGGAGCTCCTCGAGCACCGCCGCGACGCCGTCCTGCTCGTTGCTCACGGTGTGCCGCGCCACCGCCGCCAGCACCTGCGGGTGCGCGTTGGCGACGGCGTAGGCGGTGCCCGCCCAGTCCAGCATCTCCAGGTCGTTCGGCATGTCGCCGAAGGCCACCACCTCGCTCCGGTCGATCCCGTGCCCGGCGCACCAGTGGGCCAGCGTGCTGGCCTTGGTGACGCCGGGCGCGCTGATCTCCAGCAGCGGGATCGGCGCCGAGCGGGTGATCTCGGCCAGGTGCCCGGCCGCCTCCCGGGCCTCCGAGAGCAGCTTGTCCGGGTCGAGGTCCGGGTGCTTGGCCAGCAGCTTGAACAGGCCCCGGACCGCCCCGCCGGCCCCCAGCAGCTCCTCCGCCGGGCCGATCGGATGGTCCTCGTCCTCGCCCCACATCGGCACCTCGTACCCGGGCTCGCGGGCGAACCCGGCCGGGTACTCGAAGGCGAACGAGGTGCCGGGCAGCTTGGCCCGCAGCACCTCCACCACCTCCAGCGCCGTCGCGGCCGGGAGCGGGAACGACTCCAGCAGCTCGCCGCGCCGGACGTCCACCACCGCGCCCCCGTTCGAGCAGATCGCCAGCCCGTGGCCGCCGATGTGCGCGCTCACCTGCTGCATCCAGCGCGGCGGCCGCCCGGTCACGAACACCACCTGCACCCCGGCCGCCTCCGCCGCCGCCAGGGCCGCTGCGGTGCGTTCGCTGACGGTGCCGCCGGCGCACAGCAGGGTGCCGTCCAGGTCGGTGGCGATGAGGCGGGGAGCGGTGCGCGGTTCGGTCACCGGTCCATCTTCGCCCATGGGTACGGCGCCGGTCACCGCCGAGGTTGCGGTCGCCCGGCGGGGCCCGCGGGCCGTCTCCCGGACTCCTCCCGGCCGCCCGCCGTCCGCGTCACGGCCGGGTGCCGTCCGCCCGCGGGCCCGCTTTCGGTCCCCGAGGCGCCGTTTCCGGCCTATTCCCCGGTGGCCGGCGTGTCCTGCCCGGGGCGGCGGGCAGGACTGTGGACGGTGTCCCCGTCGGCAGGAAGAGCCATGCCCACTCGCCAGCTCGGACAGCAGCACCCCGTGACCGCCCCGCCCGCCGCCGCCCGCCCCGGCCGCCCGCCGGACGTCCGGGACGACTCCCCGCCCGACCCGCCGTCCGGCTCCCCGTCCGGTTCCCCGTCCGACGTCGCACCCGACTTCGCGCCCGAGGCCTCGCGCGAGCCGGTCCTGCTCGGCGACGTCCTCTTCCACGCCCTCGCCGAGATCGCCCGCCGCGCCCCCGAGTCCCGGTTCCCGGCCCAGCGCACCCGCCCGCACCCGTAGCCGGGCGTCCGGCCGCCGACTACGTGAGCTGGGCGAGGCCCTCGGTGGCGATCCGCTCGAACACCGCGAGGTCGTTCTCGAAGATCGAGTCCGGCACCGGCCAGTGGACCACCAGCTCGGTGATCCCCAGCTCGCGGTACGTCCCGGCCCAGTCGACGAAGGCGTCCAGCGAGGCCAGCGGCTTCTCCGCCGTCGAGCCCTGCAGCAGCACCTTCTCCAGCGCGGCCACGTCCCGGCCCTTCGCCTCGCAGGCCGCCGTCAGCTTCGCGATCTGCTGCGCGATCACCGCGGGCGCCTGCTCCACCGGCACGTCCGCGGGCCCCTTCGGGTCCCCGTACGTCACCCACCCCTGCCCGTGCTCGGCCGCCAGCCGCAGCCCGCGCGGCCCGGTCGCGGCGACGTAGAACGGCACCCGCGGCGACTGCACGCACCCGGGGACGTTCCGCGCCTCGACCGCCGAGTAGTACGTGCCCTCGCGGGTCGTCGCGTCGGTGCGCAGCAGCTCGTCCAGCAGCGGCAGGAACTCGCCGAACCGGTCCGCCCGCTCCTTCGGCGACCACGCCTCCTGCCCCATCGCCGTCGCGTCGAAGCCCGTCCCGCCGGCCCCGATCCCCAGCGTCACCCGCCCGCCGGACACGTCGTCCAGCGTGATCAGCTCCTTGGCCAGGGTCACCGGGTGCCGGAAGTTCGGCGAGGTCACCAGGGTCCCGAGGCGGATCCGCTCGGTCGCGCACGCCGCCGCCGTCAGGGTCGGGACGGAGCCGAACCAGGGCTCGTCGCGGAACGACCGCCAGGACAGGTGGTCGTAGGTGTACGCGGCGTGGAACCCGAGGTCCTCGGCCCGCCGCCAGATCTTCTGCCCCTCGCTCCACCGGTGGATGGGGAGGATCACGGTGCTCAGACGCATAGGGCCGACCCTACGCCGCCCAACGGCCGCCGACGTGGCGCACACCGCAGTATGCTCGCCTCATGGCAGCTACTACCCGCATCACGGTCACTCTGCCGTCCGAGCAGGTGGCCGAGCTCAAGAAGCTCACCGACAACGTCTCCGGCTATGTGGCGGAAGCCGTCGCCCGCCAGATCCGTCACCAACTGCTCGCGGAGGAACTACGCCGCCACGAGGACGAGCACGGCGAGTTCACCGATGAGGAACTGGCGACCGCCCAATCCCGGATCTTCGGATCGGCCGAGTCCGAGTCCTCGGCGAACGCGGCGTGACCAACCGCATCGAGACCGTCGTCCTGGACTCCCAGGGGTTGTCCGCCTGGATCTCGCAGGACCGGGGCGTGCTCGCGATGCTCCGGTCCTTCCACACCATGGCGGCTGACCTGGTGGTCTGTTCCAACACCATCGTGGAGGTGGCGCACGCACGAGTGAACACTCCCCGGCTGAACTGGATTCTCTCCCAGGTCAAGGTGGAGGCGGTCACCGAACAGGCGGCTCGGGCCGCTGCGGCACTGCTCAAGCAGGCCGGCCTGCACGGCCACAAGTACGCGATCGACGCCACCGTCGCCGAGATGGCGCTCCGCCAGCCCGGACCGGTAGCGGTGCTGACGTCGGACGTCGACGACATGGCGAAGCTCTGCGGCACCCGGGTTCGGCTCGTCGGGATCTGAGTCGGAGCGAGGCCCGGACGGGCCGCGCACTCCGTCCTGACGGATCGCGTGTCCGGTGGCCGGCTCCCGGATCCGGCGGTGCGGACCGGGTCACCGTCGGAATCAGCGCTGGAGCCAGCTCAGCAGGGCCGTCGCCGTGAACACCGCGCCCGACGTCAGGAAGACCGCGCGCGGGGTCAGCCACCCGGGGCCTTCCGGGGCCGGCCGCGGAGGCGGGGGCTGCGGGGCCGGAGCCAGCAGCGCGTCCGCGAAGGCCCGGGCGGTCGGCGGTCGGTCCGCCGGATCGACGGACATCGCGGTCCGCAGCAGCAGGGCGACGTTCGGTGGGAGCTCCGTTCCGGCCGGGAGCGCCGGCAGCGTCGAGGCGGTCGGCCGGTCGGTCATCAGGGCCGTGGCGCGCCCGCCGGGGCCGAACGGCTTCTGCCCGGTCAGCAGCTCGTAGGCCACCACGGCCAGCGCGTACACGTCGGCCCTCCCGTCGAACCCGCCGGTCTGGAAGGCCTGTTCCGGTGCCATGTACGCGGGTGTGCCCGTGGTCACGGTCAGCCCGGACGCGTCGGCCAGCTGCTTCGCACTGCCCAGGTCCGCCACCAGCACCGCGGCGGGCACCTGGCCGGTGGCGAGCAGCAGGTTGGACGGCTTGACGTCGCGGTGCACCACGCCCGCCTCGTGCAGGACCTGGACCGCGTAGCCCGCCTCCGCGGCCAGCCGCAGCGCCTCCTGCGGGTCGCACCGCCCGACCCGGTCCGCGAGGGTGCCGCCGGGTACGTAGTCCATGACGAAGTAGGGCCGGTCCTCCTGCACCCCGACGTCGTGCACCCGGACCACCCGCGGGCTGGCGATCCGGCGCAGCAGCCTCGCCTCCGCCAGGAACCGCTCGCGCACATCGGCGTTGGCGGCCCAGTTCTCGGCCAGCACCTTCACCGCGACCTCGGTGTCGAGCTCCGGATCGTAGGCCTTCCAGACCGTCGCGAAGGAGCCGGCTCCGAGCCGCTCCGTGAGGAGGTAACGGCCGAGCTTGCGCATGTGGCAGCATTCTGCCGGAGTCGGGGGGAGCGCGGAACTCCCGTTCGACGAGCGGGGTGCCGGGCGGGACGGAACGGGGGATCCGGGTGTTCGAGGAAGGCGAGCTGGAACGGCTCGTGGCGGCTGCTCAGGCGGGGGACCCGGGGGCGAGGGAGTACCTGCTGGCCAAACTGCGGCCGGTGGTGCTGCGCCGCTGCTCGCGCTTCCTGCCGCACCACGCCGACGCGGAGGAGGCCGCGCAGGACGCGCTGCTGTCGATCAGCACGCACCTGGGCGACTACGGCGGCCGCGGCTCCTTCCTGGGCTGGGTGACGGTGATCGCCTCGAACGCCGCCCGGTCCACCTACCGCTCGATGCGCCGGCGCGCCGAGGACAGCCACGCCGACCTCCCCGATTCCGTCGACCCGCGCACCACCAGCGTCATCGCCGGGACGCGGCTGGACCTGATGGAGGCGCTGGGCGCGCTGGAACGTCAGCACCCGACCCTGGTGGAGTCCTTCGTGCTGCGCGACCTGGGCGACCTGACCTACGCGCAGGTGGCCGAGGAGCTGGACACCCCGCTGGGCACGGTCAGGGACCGCATCCACCAGGCCCGTCGCTTCATGCGCGGGCGTCTGGCCCCCGGCCGGTGAACGGCGGCCCCGTGGCGGGCGGCGGCCGTGCCGTCGTCCGGCCCCGGTCCGCCGTCGCCGCCCTGGTGGCAGCCGCCGCGCTTGGGCTGGCGACCGGCCGTTTCGTCCTGCCGCCGCCACCCGGCACCACCGCCCACCCGGCAGCGGGGCAGGCCACCACGGTCGGCGGGGCGTCCCGGGCCGCCTCCGCTCCCGCGACGCCCGGCGGGTCGGCGCCCGCGTCCTCGGCCTCCGGATCCGACTCCGCCTCGCCGACCGATGCGACCGGGCCGGTGACGACCGCGAACCTCCTGGAACCCGAGGCGTTCAGCCCGGACGTGGGCATCGGGCAGATCCACGTCACCGACCGGTACGGCGACGGGGTTTACGCCGACACGGCCTGCTCCGGCGAGAAGAAGACCCTGGGCGGGCCCGGCGCCCACTCCCGCGAACTGGTGACCAGCCCCCGCACCAACCCGGGCGACCCCCCGCCGGCCGCCGACCGCGTCGACCAGGTCGCCCGCGAGGTCGCCGCCGAGGCCCCGAGCCCTTCCCTGGCGCAGAGCCTCACCGAGCGTCTGCTGCTGGAGGAGGTGCCCTGCAAGGAGGAACCGCCAGGGCACTGGGTCTACGGAAGGACCACGACGCTGCAGCTCGCCCCGGACGTCACCGCGAGCTGGATGGGCCTCTACCCGGGAGCCTTCAACACCACCGGCAGGGCGCCCGAGGGCAAGGAGCCCTGCGGGGGCATCGCCGTGCTGCGCAGCGGCAGCCACTACGGGGTGCTGGAGGTCCACGCCTGCCTGGGGACGGCCGCGATGGACCGCGTCGTCAGGACCGCTCTGTCACAGCTGTGAAACAGCCGGTCGGGGCTCCGACATTCCCTCCTCCGGCGGCATCTCCCCGGTTGTACGAGGACGCAGCAGGCGTCCCGACCAGCAGGGGGACCAGATGACCGAGAACCAGGCCGTCCAGCAGAAGTCCGTTCGCCGCAACCGGGTCGCCGCCGCCGCGGCCTGCTTCGCCGCCGCACTGATCACGGTCGGCGTCGTCGGCACCCCGTCGGCCACCGCCGACGGGGCCGCGCAGGGCGCCGCCCGTCCGGCTGCGGTCGCGGCCCCCGCGCCCGGACTCGGCTCCGCCGCCCTCGTCCAGAGCGAGGACGCCGTCCGGCAGGGGCTGAACCCGGTCGGCGCGACCGTCGTGCTGACCGGGCGTCAGGGTCTGTCCGCGTGCTCCGGCGAGGAGACGATGCGCGACCTGACCGAGGGCAGGGCCACCGCGTACGCCTCCGTGGCCTGGACCTTCGACACCGACGGCCTCCTGACCGAGTCGGCCGCGAGCGCCCCCACCGGGGCCGAGGCCGCCACCTGGGAGAAGCAGCTCGTCGCGCTCGTCCAGGACTGCCAGGACGAGCCCGCGGGCCACTGGCACTACGGCGCGGCCCACACCCTGACCGTCCCCGGCGGTACCGCCCGCTGGTACCCGGCCTACAGCGGCGACGGCGTCGCCGGAGGCGGGGTCGCGGTCCTGCGCAGCGGCAGCAAGGTCGCCGTCGTCGAGCTCACCGGCCGGGCCGCCGGCGCCCCGAACTCCGTCGAGGGCATCGCCACCGCTGCCCTGAAGCGGCTCTCCTCCTGAACGGCGGGGCCGGCTCCGCCGCCGGGCGGAGCCGGCCCCGGACATCTTCCGGAAGGGGGCGCGGGGGAGGCGCTAGTCTGTCGGCCGCACCTTCAATCTGATCATGTGTTAAACGGGGGTTCATTCGTCATGCCTTCTTCCAGGAGACTGCTCACCACCGCGCTGGTCGCCGCCGCCGCGTTCGGGCTCTCGGCCTGCGGGCCGGACAACGCGTCGGACCAGGGCCAGGGCAGCGCGCCGAGCACCGCCGCCACGGCCGCGCCGACCGGGGCCGCGCCCGGCACGGGGGCGGCCTCCCCCGCCGGGACGGGCAAGCCGGCGCCGACCGCCAAGCCGTCGGGCACGGCCGACGGGGAGCCGGAGGGCTTCTGCACCCACGGGCCGCTGCCGGCCGGGCAGAAGTGGATCTACCCGGTCAAGGGCACCAGCGCGACCGCCCTGGTCTACAAGGACACCAAGGACGTCTGCGGCGTCAACGACGTCGGCTTCGACCCGGTGGGCGCCGAGAAGACCGCCCCGTTCGCGCCCACCGCCAAGGGCCACCTGAGCTCGGTGCTGGCCCCGCCGAAGGACGTCAACCTGGCCGACCTGGTCAAGCACATCAGCGAGTGCCTCGCCTCGCCGTACAACGAGAAGGGCTCCTACCCCTGCTCGGTCGGCGACTACAAGGTGGCGATCGACGCCTCCGGCAAGGTCACCGAGCTGTGGGAGCGCGCGCACTCCTGACGGGTCGCGCACCCGCCGCCGGGTCGGGCAGAGGGCGCCGGGGGGGGGGCCCCCCCCGGGGGGGGCCCCCCGCCCCCCCCCCCCCCCCCCCCCCCCCCCCCCCCCCCCCCCCCCCCCGCCCCCCCCCCCGCGCCCCCCCCCCCCCCCGCCCCCGGCGCAGCCGAACGTCACGGCGGCCCGCTCCGCGAAGCCGGTCACCAGCTCGCCCATCCGCTCCCGGCCGGGGCCGCCGGCCGGCCGGACGCCGTCCTCGGTGAGCCTGAGGACGGCCTGGTAGGGCT
>NZ_JBITCO010000029.1:0-42030 GCF_044453265.1 Kitasatospora sp. NPDC051705
CGCGGCCGCGGTGACGTTGGCGGCTGCGGCGAGCTCTGCCGGCGGGGCGAAACGCCGCTCCTCCTTGAGCAGGTTGGCCAGGCTCTCGTTGCTCAACGCGCACTCCTCATCGAGTCATGATCGGGGACGATCCCGTGCGTGGGGATTGTCCCGTGTGTCCCAGCGCACAGCTCACCAGGCGAACGGGGCACTTGACAAGAGGCTCCTTGGAATTGGTGTAGACCTTTGACCGACTGTCGAACGCCGTGCCGTGCGGCCCGCCGCCCTCGGGGCGACGGGCCGCACGGTGGCTGAAGCCCGTGCCCCGGCCCGCCCGGCGGGGGACACGGGCCCGGCTCTCAGGCGGCCAGCTCGGGGGCCTCCCCTCCGGCGTCGACGGGAACCCGCCCGTCCTCATTCACCCGTTCGGCCGTGTCGGCTCCCGCCGGCCCGACCGGCCCGACCGCGCTGAACGTCCCGCTGGCGCGGTCGAGCACGTAGGCCTGGGCGGTGGCGAAGTCGAAGTACATCCCGACCAGTCGCAGGGAGCCCTCCTCGACCCGGCGCTCCACGGCCGGGTTCGCCATCAGCTGGTCCAACTGCTGGACCACGTTGGTGAGGCAGAGCTGCTCCACCAGGTCGACCACCGGGCGGTCGTCGAACCCGGCGGGCACCCGGCGGAGCCGGTCCAGTGCCCCGCGGCCGTTGCGCAGCCAGCGGGCCAGCGGGGTGGGCGGCCCGGGGCGCTCGTGCACGCCGTCCAGCAGGGCCTTCATGGCGCCGCAGCCGGAGTGGCCGCAGACCGTGATCGAGCGCACCTCCAGCACCTCGACCGCGTACTGCACCGCGGCGGCCACCGAGTCGTCGGCCGCGCCCGGCTCGAACGGGGCCGGCACCAGGTTGCCCACGTTGCGGACGGTGAAGAGGTCCCCCGGGCCGCTGTTGGTGATCATGCTGGTGACCATCCGCGAGTCCGCGCAGGTCAGGAAGAGCTGGGACGGGGTCTGCCCCTCCCGGGCCAGCCGGGCGAGTTCGGGCCGGATCAGCGGGGCGGTGTGCTGCTGGAACACCCGGACGCCGTCCAGCAGCCGCCCGTGCGGGTCCTCCTGCTGCTCGATGCAGTGGTGGCCGACCCACGGTGTCCAGGCCCGGCAGCGGTGCGGGCCGGGGGAGCTGCCGGCCCGTACGGTGCCGTCGGGGTCGAGCACCTCGTCGTCCTGGCGGCGCGTCACCATCGAGACCCGGCCGCCGGCTGCCTGGTGGCCCGTCCGCCAGCTGTGCAGCGTCTCGAACGCGGCGTGGTCCAGGAAGGAGCCGTCGTGGACCACCGTGACCTCGGCGCCGGCCGGGATCCCGGCCAGCGCCCGGCTCAGCCGGGGGACGGCGGTGAAGGTGAGCGGGCCGTGCGTCTGGACGGTGACCGCGCCGTCCGGGCCGGGCAGCACGTCCACGTGGGCGCGGGTCAGCCGGTAGAGCGCCAGCAGCACGGCGGTGCCGGCGCCGAACGCGACGCCCCACAGCACGCCGAAGGCCACCACGCCTAGCACGGTGGTCAGGTAGACCGGGAACTCGCGGTGCCGGTGCACGTTGCGGATGTGCGCGAAGCTGACCATCTGCAGCCCGACCACCAGGACCAGCGCGGCCAGCGCGGAGAGCGGGATCCGGCGCAGCCCGCCGGTCAGCGCCAGCGCGGCGGCGAGCACCCAGGCGCCGTGCAGCACGGAGGCCCACCGGCTCTGGGCGCCGGCCCGGACGTTGGCCGTGCTGCGGACGGCGCCGCCCGCGATGGGCAGCCCGCCGACCAGCCCGCTGACCATGTTGGCCAGGCCCTGGCCGCGCAGTTCGCGGTCGAGGTCGCCGGTGCGGTGCGACATCCGGTCGACCGCGACGGCGGACAGCAGCGACTCCACGCTGGCGACGGCGGTGACGGTGAGGACGGCGGCCAGCACACCGGCGAGCGGACCGTGCGGCAGTGCGGGCACCAGGGCGTGCGGCTCCCAGGCGGGCAGCCCGATGTGGGCGAGCCGCAGGCCCAGGGTCAGGGCGAGCGCGGTGGCGGCGGCGACGGCGGCCAGCGGCCCCGGCACCTTGGCCAGCTTCGCGCCCAACGCGCCGGCGCGGCCGGGGAGTCGGGCCAGCCGGGGCCAGCCGAGCAGGACGGCCACCGTCACCGCGCCGACCAGCAGTGCGGGCGGGTGCGGGGCGCCCAACTGCCCGGGCAGCGCGATGATGTTGGCGATCGCGGAGCTCTGCGGGGAGCCGCCCAGGACGACGTGCAGCTGGGCGATGGCGATGGTCAGCCCGACCCCGGCCAGCATGCCGTGCACGATGGCGGGCGAGACGGCGAGCGCCGTGCGGGCCACCCGCCGTACGCCGAGGAGGAGTTGGAGCAGGCCGGCGGCGAGGGTGATGGCGCAGGTGGCCTGCCAGCCGTACTGGCCGATCAGCCCGGCGGTGATCACCGTCAGCGCGGCCGAGGGCCCGCTGACCTGCAGCGGGGTGCCGCCGAACAGTCCGACCGCGATGCCGCCGACGGCGGCCGCGGCGAGGCCCGCGGTCAGCGGGGCGCCGGTGGCGAGCGCGATGCCGAGGGAGAACGGCACGGCGATCAGGAAGACCACCAGGGAGGCCGAGAGGTCCTGCGCCCAGCGGGCGCGGCCGCCGGGGCCCGGCGGGGCGTGGTCGGTGGTGTCGGAGGCGATGGGTGCGCTGGAGATGTCGAGGGTCATGGTCTTCCCGTCTGTCCGGGGGAACGAACGCAGTCAGGTCCGGCGGTGAGTCCGGGGTGGGGCTCCGGGGCGGATCGGCTGTCGTGGGTCGCGACGGTGTGGCGGGATGGCGTGGGCGCGGCGGGGAGTGCGGGTGTCACCGGCCGGGCGTCGACCATCAGGGCCCGCCAGGGGGCCGGGCGAGGTGCGGGACGTCTCGCCGGGGCCGTCCGGAACGGACCATCAAGACTCGGTAAACCGAGGGTAATGAAAGCTTTGCACAGCGTCATTCCGGGAGGGAAGGGGAAAACCGTCTGATTCACCCCATTGGGTGGTGTTCGAACGGTCGGGAATCTGCTGGTGGCGCGGGGTGGGGCGGTGTGCGGAACGGGCCGCGGCCCTCCCCGTGATCCGGGGGAGGGCCGCGGCCCGTTCGGGTGGTGCGGGGTCAGGCGGGCGCGCCGGCCGGGGCGGGGCGCACGTCGACGGCTGCCGACCCGTCGAGCACGAAGGCCTCGTCCACCTGGGTCGCCAGGTCGATGCCGACCTTGGCGTTGGCCCAGCTCTCCGCGTTGCGCAGGTGGAAGAGGACGGCCTGCTCGGTGTAGCGGCGCGGGTCCCGCCGGCGGTGCGCCGCCTCGGCCTCGCTCCGCAGCTGCTCCAGCACGGCCCGGTTGGCCGGCTCCAGCGCCCGCAGCGGGGGCTCGGCGCCCTGCTCCAGGCGGCGCACCCAGTCCGAGTGCCCGAAGGTGGCGAGCAGGTCGTCGCCGACCTCGCGGCGCAGGAACGCGAGGTCGTCGGGGCCCTGCACCTTGTTGCCGATCACCCGCAGCCGGACGCCGAAGTCGCGGGCGTAGTCCTTGTACTGCCGGTACACGGAGACGCCCTTGCGGGTCGGCTCGGCGATCAGGAAGGTCAGGTCGAAGCGGGTGAACAGCCCGGAGGCGAAGGAGTCCGAGCCCGCCGTCATGTCGGTGACCAGGTACTCGTCGGGGCCGTCCAGCAGGTGGTTGAGCAGCAGCTCCACGGCGCCGACCTTGGAGTGGTAGCAGGCCACGCCGAGGTCCTCCTCGGTGAAGGCGCCGGTGGCCAGCAGGCGGACCGAGCCCTCGTCCAGGGCGATCGGGCGGGCGCAGGCGGCGTAGACCGGGTTCTCCTCGACGATCCGCAGCAGGCGCGAACCGCGGCCGGGCGGCGTGGTCTTGATCATCTCGTCGGCCGAGCGGATCAGCGGGTTGTCGCCGCGCAGGTACTCCTTGATCTCCGGCAGGTGCGCGCCCAGCGAGGGCAGTTCCGCGGCCTGGGCGTCCGTCAGGCCCAGTGCGGGGCCGAGGTGCTGGTTGATGTCGGCGTCGACGGCGATGACCGGTCGGCCGGCGGCGGCCAGGTGGCGGATGAACAGTGCGGACAGCGTGGTCTTCCCGCTGCCGCCCTTGCCGACGAAGGCGATCTTCATCTGGGACTCCGACTCTCGCTCCGGGCCCGCGTGCGGGGCCGCCTGCTCAGGGGTCGCGCCCGCCGGGGGCGCCCTAACTGGAAATCGTTATCGTCTCCGATAGCGGTCATGCTAGCCGGGGTTTGGGCGTGCCCGGTGGAGGGAAGTGAGGATTGCCTCTAAAGGGTGATGCGGGGTTGCTGTTCCGGGAGGGGCCGCCGGTTCATTACTCTCGGGTAGGTGAGCACTGGAACAGATCCCCTCGCCCCGCTGGCCCAGCTCCCCGGGGTGCCCGACGCCGTCGCCGAGGTCCGCAAGGCCGTCGACCGCCTCTACGGCCACCGGGTGATGCGCCGCCGCGCCGCCGAGGTCACCTCCGAGTCCGCGCTGCGCGGCGCCCGCGCGTCGGCGGCGCTGGCCGGGGCGAACTGGCCGCTGGAGGAGGTCCGGCGCCGCAGCGACTTCAGCGCGGACCCGGAGGCCCGCACGGTCGGCGCGGCGCTGCGGATCGCCGCCGAGGCCGGTCAGCTGCTCAGCGTCTGGCGGCACTCGCCGCTCCAGGTGCTGGCCAGGCTCCACCTGCTCGCGGTCGGCGACGCCGACCCGGCGGCCGGGCGGCCCCGCCGGGCGGGCGAGGGCGCGGAGGAGCTGTTCCCGCTGGAGCTGGAGCCGGTGGAGGGCGTCGGGGCCGTCGTGGAGGACGGGCCGCCGCCCGTGCTGCCGCCCGCACCCGGCGCGGAGGAGGTGGCCGCCCGGCTGGACCAGCTCTCCCGGCTGCTGGTGGCGCGCGCGGAGGGCCAGGGCGTGGGGACGCCGGCCCTGGTGGTGGCCTCGGTGGTGCACGGCGAACTGCTCGCCCTGCGCCCATTCGGCGCGCACAACGGGGTGATCGCGCGGGCCGCCCAACGGATCGTGCTGCTCGCCGAGGGGCTGGACCCGAAGTCGATCTGCCCGGCCGAGGTCGGGTTCGCGGAGCTCGGCACCGGCGCCTACCGGCGGGCCCTGGCCGGCTACCTGGCGGGCACGCCGGAGGGGATGGCGGCCTGGATCGCCCACAGTGGCAGGGCGCTGCGGCTCGGCGTGCGGGAGAGCACGGCGGTCTGCGAGGCGATGCAGCGCGGAATGGTCTGAGCGGCCGGGCGGATCCGCCCGCCGGGGCGTCCCGTCACGGGGGTCGGCGGGCGTCCCGTCGGGGTGTCGGCGGGCGCGCTCCGGGCAGACGGATGCGGCGGCACCTGATACTGCCGGGTGCCGCCGCTGGTGCAGATACCGGGTGACCATGCATGCACCGGAAGTGCCGATCAGACGGGGATCCTGCCCGTTCGTCTGGTCCGGCGGCCCGACAGCGGGTCGGCTGCATGTGGGTGCTCGGTTATCTGTACACGCGGTCCGTGGGGCCTGAACTGCGTTGTCGGTTTGACCTCTTCAGGTCCTGACCGGGTCTCGCGGGCCGTGCTTCCTTTGTATCGCGTTTCGGGCGAAAGGGGAACCCGAAACGAGAAGTCTGTGCCAATTGCCCGATTCACCCGGAACTCCGGGCGAGGAGCGGAGCCGGGCCGGCCCGATCCCGGGCCCGACCGGACGCTGCGGTCAGGCCGTCGGACGGCGCCGGCGGGCCAGGTACCAGATCACCCCGGCCGTCACCGCGGCCGCCCCGACCGCCACGGCGGTCAGCACCGAGCCGCTCGGCGCGGAGAACTCCGGGAGCCGCCGCCGCAGTTCCACCGGCCGGTCGAAGACCAGCACCGGCCACTCCCGGGCCTGCGCCTCCTTGCGCAGTGCGCGGTCCGGGTTGACGGCCGACGGGTGGCCGACGGCCTCCAGCAGCGGCAGGTCGGTGGAGGAGTCGCTGTAGGCGTAGGACTCGGTCAGGTCGTAGCCTTCGGACGCGGCCAACTCCCGGATGGCGGAAGCCTTGTTCTCGGCGTACGCGTAGTACTCGATCTCGCCGGTGTAGCAGCCGTCCTCGACCTTGAGCCGGGTGGCGATCACGTGGTCGGCACCCAGCAGCGCGCCGATCGGCTCGACCACCTCGGAGCCGGAGCTGCTGACGATCACCACGTCCCGCCCCGCCGCGTGGTGCTGCTCGATCAGCGAGGCGGCCTCGTCGTAGATGATCGGGTCGATCAGGTTGTGCAGGGTCTCCGCGACGATCTCGCGGACCTGCTGGACGTTCCAGCCGCGGGTGAGCGAGGAGAGGTACTCGCGCATCTTCTCCATCTGGTCGTGGTCCGCGCCGCCGACCAGGAAGACGAACTGGGCGTACGCGCTGCGCAGGACGGCCCGACGGTTGATCAGGCCGCCCTGGTAGAAGGGGCGGCTGAAGGCCAGCGCGCTGGACTTGGCGATGATGGTCTTGTCCAGGTCGAAGAAGGCCGCCGTTCGCAGCCCGCCCGGCCGGGGGGCGACGGCTGAGGGGGTCCGCTCGGGCCCGGTGGCCTCGCCCGGGGACTCGTCGGCGCGGTCGTCGGCGTTCTCGGTGGTGTCCACGGGAACCGAGGATAGAGGGAGCCACAAAACAGGCGGCCATTCGGCGTACTCGCGGGCGTGCGGGTTTGTGTTTCTGGCCGCTCGGGTACACCATGGAAGTCACGGATCGTTCGCGACCGTGCTAACCCGGTCCGGCTCCTCCCCCCCGAGTCGGGCTGTGGATAGACGACCCCCGCTCTCCCCCCCGGCGGGGGTCGTCGCACGTCCGGGCCCATTTTCAGGGCCTGAAGGCCGCTCGCCGCAGGTGCCGCGCCGGCCGACCGGGCGGTGTACGGGGGGTGTCGACACTTCGGCCCATCGGCCCCCTTTCGTCACTCTGCGTCGCTGATTGCTCATGGCTGCCGCTGTCGGCCCGACCGGTTCCCGCCGGCGGTCCGGGGCGGTCGCTGAGGCGTGCCGCGGGACTCGTGGAGCCGCCGCGACCTGCCGCGGGGCGGGGCGGGCCGGGGTTCCGGTTCGGCCCGGTGATCCCCGATCGTCAATTCTTTGTCGAATAGCACCCCGCCCGGGTGAACGTTTTCATCCACAGCCCCCGAGTTGTCCACAGGGATTCGGAACGTGGATGACGGAAACCGGATCTCCCCCCACCGTGATGGTCGGCGGCGGTCGCCAGACGGATCCCATCCCCTTCCTCTCCCGGGGCCCGTCAGGCGGCCGCTCGCCGCAACCGTCCGACGTGCGCCGTCGGCCGCCCCGGCGGCCCGCGGCGCGGAGGGGAGCCACCATGTCGACGCCGATCGCCGACCACACCACCACCGAGGGGCCCGGGCCCGACGGCCCGCTCGTCATCACCGAGGACGCGGGCCTGGCCGAGCACCTGCTGCGGGTCTGCGCGGCCGCCGGTACCGAGCCCCGGCTGATCCGGGGCGCCCCGCCGCCGCGCGAACTCTGGGAGGGGGCCCCGCTGGTCCTGGTCGGGGACGACCAGGCGGCCCGGTGCGCCGGGCTCGGCCGCCGCGCCGGAGTGCTGCTGCTCGGCCTCGACCTCGACGACCCCGGTGTCTGGGTCAGGGCCGTCCAACTCGGCGCCGAGCACGTGCTGTTCCTGCCCGACGCCGAGGCCTGGCTGCTCGACCGGATCGCCGACGCGGCCGAGGGCGTGGGCTCGCCGGCGCTCACCGTCGCCGTGCTCGGCGGCCGCGGCGGGGCCGGTGCCTCGACACTGGCCTGTGCCCTCGCCGTCACGGCCGCGCGGGCCGGCCGGCGGGCCATGCTCATCGACGGCGATCCCCTGGGCGGCGGCATCGACGTCCTGCTCGGCGGCGAGACGGCCCGGGGGCTGCGCTGGCCGGACCTCGCCGCCTCGCGCGGCCGGGTCAGCGGGGCCGAACTGGCCCGGGCGCTGCCGGTGCTCAGGAGGCTCTCCGCGCTCTCCTGCCTGTCCTGGGACCGCGGCGACATGCTGACCGTGCCCCCGGAGGCCATGCGCAGCGTGCTGGCCGCCTCCAGACGGCGCGGCGGGCTGGTGGTGGTCGATGTGCCGCGCCACCTCGACGCGGCCGCCGGGCAGGCCCTGGAGCAGTCCGACCTCGCACTGCTGGTGGTGCCGGCCGAACTGCGCGCGGTGGCCGCCGCCGACCGGGTCGCCGCGGCGGCGCGGATGAGGCTCGCGGACGTCCGGGCCGTGGTGCGGTCGCCGCGGGCCTCCGGGCTCCCGGCGCACCGGATCGCCCGCGGGCTGCGGATGGAGCTCGCGGGGGAGTTGGGGCCCGAACCCGGGCTGGCGGAGGACGCCGAGAAGGGCGTCCCGCCGGGGATCCGGGAGGGCGGTCCGCTCGCCCGCTTCTGCGGGGCCTTCCTGAACGAGGTGCTGCCGCCGGTTCCGGCGGTCGGAGGAGGTGTCTACTGATGGTCCGTCTGCGCAGAACGGGATCCGCGAGCGGGCCGCCGGGTGGCGGTGACGGCCCGCGGGAGCGGCGCCCGCTCAGGAGCGTCCCGCCGCCCGGCGGGCCGCCCGAGGCGGGGCCCCGGCCCTGTCCGTACGGGCGGACGGCCCGGGAGGAACGGACGGCGGCTCTGGTGGACGCGGTGCGGCTGCGGCTGGCCGAGTCGGGCGCCGCCCCGACGGCGGGCTCGGTCGCGGCGGTGCTGCGGGCCACCCGGCCGCCGCTCGGCGGGGACGAAGTCCTGGACACCGTGCGCTCGCTGCGCGCCGAACTGGTGGGTGCGGGCCCGCTGGAGCGGCTGCTGGCGGCGCCCGACGTCACGGACGTCCTGGTGAACGGTCCGGACGAGGTGTGGGTCGACCGCGGCGGGGGCCTGCACCGGGCCACCGGGATCCGCTTCGCCGATGCCGAGGCGGTGCGGCGGCTGGCGCACCGGCTGGCCACCGCGGCCGGTCGGCGGCTGGACGACGCGCGGCCCTGGGTGGACGCCCGGCTGCCGGACGGCACCCGGCTGCACGCCGTGCTGCCGCCGATCGCGGCCGGCTGCACGCACATCTCGCTGCGGGTCTGCCGGCCCCGGCCGTTCACGCTCGACGAGCTGGTCGCCGGCGGGGCGCTGCCGCCCGAGGGCGCCGAGCTCCTGGCCGGCGTGCTGCGGGCCCGGCTCTCGCTGCTGGTCTCCGGGGGGACGGGCACGGGCAAGACCACGCTGCTCGCGGCCCTGCTCGGGCTGGTCGGGCCCGCGGAGCGGATCGTCGTGGCCGAGGACTCGGCCGAGCTGCTACCGGACCATCCGCACGTGGTCCGACTGCAGAGCAGACCGCCCAACCAGGAGGGGCTGGGCGAGCTCACCCTGCGGGATCTCGTCCGGCAGGCGCTGCGGATGCGCCCGGACCGGCTGGTGATCGGGGAGGTCCGCGGGGCCGAGGTGTCGGACCTCCTCGCCGCGCTGAACACCGGGCACGAGGGCGGGTGCGGCACCGTTCACGCCAACACGGCGGCGGACGTGCCGGTCCGGCTCGAGGCGCTGGGAGCGCTCGCGGGGCTCGACCGGCCCGCCCTGCACAGCCAACTCCGTTCCGCGCTCGACCTGGTGGTGCACCTGGTCCGGGAGCCGGGGTCGGGGCGGCGCCGGGTGGCGGAGATCCACACCCTGGTGGCCGGTCGGGACGGCCTGGCCGTCACCAGCCCCGCGGTGGAGTTCCCGGCGGCCGGGGGCCTGGTCCCCGGGGCGGGCTGGGAACGGTTGGTGGGCCTGCTGGCGGCATCCGGGGTGTCGTTCCCGGCCGGGCCGGTCGGGCCGCCCCTGCGGGGGCCGTCGTGAAAGCGGCGCCGGGGTCGGCGGGAGCCGTCGTGCGGGTGGCGGGACGCGTGCCGGCCCGGTTGCCGGGCGGGTGTGCGACGGGCGCCCCGGAGCTGCCGGGGGCGTGGGGTCGCAGGGGTCGACGAGAGGGAGGTAACTGAGGTGATGGATCGTCAGACGGCTTTCTGGTGGTCGGTGGTGTTGTGCCTGCCGGCCGCCGCCGGGTGGTGGGCGGTGCAGGGCCGCGTGCCGGGCGGGCGGCGGCGCGGGTTGGTGCCGGCAGGTGGTGGTCCGCAGTCCGGGCCTGTGCCCGGGCCTCCCTTCGGGTCTTCGCCCGGTTTCCCGCCCGGGTCTCCGGTCGGCGTTGTCCCCGGCGTGTGGCCGGGGAGCCCGGGGGTGGGGCGCCGGTGGTGGTGGGCGGCCGGCCGGGCGGCGCCCGAACTGCTCCTGCTGGTGGTGGGATCGGTCGCCGGGCTGGCCACCGACTCCCCGGTGCCGGTGCTCGCCGCGCTGTTCGCGGTGCTGCCGCTGCGGCGGTGGCGGCAGCACCGGCGGCTGGCAGCGGAGGCGCGGCGGCGTGCGGCCGCCGTGGTGGAGCTCTGTGCCGGGCTGGCCGGGGAGTTGCGCGGCGGGGCGACACCGGAGCAGGCGCTGCACCTGGTCACCGTCCGGATCGCGGCCGAACCGGACGGGGCGCGTCGCCTCGGCGAGGAGGCGGTGGCGCGGCTCGCGGCGGGCCGGTACGGCGGGGACGTCCCCGCCGCGCTCCACCTGCTCGCCGAACTGCCGGGCGGGAGCGGGGCGTCGGCGATCGCGGCCTGTTGGCGGGTCGCCTCCGACGGCGGCTCGCAGCTGGCCGCCGCCCTGGACCGGGTGGCCGAGGCGCTGCGCGGCGAGCAGGCGCTGGCGGAGGAGGTCGCCGGGGAGTTGGCGGGGCCCCGGGCCACGATCGCCGTCCTGGCGGCCCTGCCGGCCGCCGGGCTGCTGCTGGGCGCGGCGCTCGGGGCCCGGCCGGTGGACGTCCTGCTGCACACGCCCGCGGGACTGGGCTGCCTGGCGGCCGGGGCGGTGCTGGAGGGCCTGGGGGTGCTCTGGACGGCCCGCATCGTCCGGGCGGCCACCAGGGGCGCGTTGGCGTCCCCTGGAGCGCCGGGGGCGTCCCGGAGGGCCGTCGTCCCCCGGGGCGGCGGCCGGGGCTGCGGGATCGCGCGGGTGCGGGCACCCGGACCGGGCGTGGTGTCGCCGTGACGCGGGGGCGGCCGGTCCCCGGGCTGCCGGCAACGATCGGGCTCCCGGTGCCCCGGCGGGCGCGGTGGGGCGGGGTGTTCGCCCGGGTGCGGGCACGGGCGGGCGGGAGGGGGTGGGAGGCGCCGGCGGCGCGGGCCGGGCCGTCGGCCGGAGGCGGCCGGGGGCGACGGCGGCGGGCCTCCCTGGCGGTCGGTGCCGGGGCCGGTGCGGCGCTGCTGCTGGGCGGGGTCGTCGGGGTGGTCGTCGGGGCCCTGACGACGGCGGGCACGTACTGGTGGTCGGCCCGGATGCCCTCGCCCGTGGACCGGCGGGCGGCACTGGAGGAGGACCAGCTGGCGCGGCAACTTCCCCTGGGTGCGGAACTGTTGGCGGCCTGCCTCGGGTCGGCGGCCTCGCCCTCCGCGGCGGTGTCCGCGGTCGGCCGGAGCCTGGGCGCACCGATCGGGCCCCGGCTGGTCGCCCTCGGCGGCGAACTCGCCCTGGGAGCACCGCCGGAACTGTGCTGGACCCGGCTGGGCGAGCAGCACCCGGCGCTGGCACCGCTGGCGCGCTGCCTGGTGCGGACGAGCCTCGGCGGGGTGCCGGTGGCCGGGCCGCTGATCGGGCTCGCGCAGGCCCAGCGGTCGGCGGCCGCCCGGTCGGCCCGGGCCGGGGTCCGCCGGGCGGGGGTGTTCGCGACCGCTCCGCTCGGGCTCTGCTTCCTGCCGGCCTTCGTGCTGATCGGCGTGGTGCCGGTGGTCATCGGCCTCACCACGCGCTTCACCCAGGGGATGTGAACGGCGGCCGGCACCGACCCGGTACCGGCAGCGTGCGACGACCGGATCCACGGCGGCTTCGACCGCTGGATCGACATCGGAGACAGGAGAGGTCCATGACGGCAGTGACGACAGCGACAGCGGTGACGGCGGAGACAGGGGTGACGGCGGAGACGTCGGTGACGGCGACGGGGTCCGGTTCCGGGCGGGCGCCCCGGCGGTCGCCGGCGGCGTGGCGGCGCCGGCGGCGGTCGGACGCCGGGATGACCACGGCGGAGTACGCCGTGGGCACCCTGGGCGCCTGCGCGCTCGCCGCGGGCCTGTACAAGGTGGTGACCAGCGCGACGTTCACGGCGGCGCTGACCGAGGTGCTGGAGCGGGCCCTTCATGCGACCTAGGACCTGTCTTCGGACCCGCGCCTGCGGGGCGGCGTCGGGGCACGCGCTCCCACGGCCTTCGGCCGGGGGCACCCCCACCTCGCGTTGTCGCCGGTCGGCGGTACCCCACGGCCGTCGGTCGTGGGGTGCCCCCACCGCAGTGGCTCTCCCCCGGCCCGTCGGCCGGGAAGTGCCCCCGTCCTCCGCCTGGCGGTCCACGCACCCCGGTGCCGCCCCGCCCGCCCTCCGGGCGGACGACGGGGGTGCGAAGACGGACCCTGGGGGGCCTCGTCGGACCGGAGTGCCCCGGCACGGGCGCGGAGGCGTGGGTCCGAGGACGGATCCAGAGGTCCGCCGGGCCCACCGGGCCGCCCGGTGGCGGTGGTCGCGACCGAGCGGGCGGCGGTGGCGGGGCGACGCCGGATTCGTCACGGCCGAGACGGCGGTGGCGCTGCCGGCCCTGGTGCTGCTCGCGGCGCTGCTGATCTGGGGCGTGCTGGCGGCCGCCGCGCAGATCCGCTGTGTGGACGCGGCGCGGGTCGGGGCGAGGGCGGCCGCCCGCGGGGAGGTGGACGCCGCCGGGCTCGCCCGTGCGGCGGCTCCACCGGGGGCGCGGGTGCGGGTGGAGCTGGCGGCCGACGTCGTGCGGGTCGAGGTCGACGCGCCGTGCGCGGCGCCGGGCCGGCTCGGCGGCCTGCTCGCGGTACGGCTGGGCGCGGCCGCCGTGGCGGCCAGGGAGGACACCCTCGTGGGCGCCGCCGGAGGGCCGATCGGAGGTGGTGGCGCATGAACGGGCCGAACGGGCCGGCCACGCCGAACGGACTGAACGGGCCGGGTGGGTCGGCCGGTCGGGCAGGGCCGGCCGGACGGGCGGTGGGGCGCTCGGCGGTGGGTTGGCAGGCGGTGGTGTGGCCGGCGGCGCGGGGCGTGGCGCGGGCCCGAACCGCCCGGGCCGCCGCCCTCGGCGGGCGCGGGCCGGACGCCGGCTCGGCGACGGTCTGGCTGCTCGCCCTGGCGGTGCTGGGCACCGCGGTGTTCGCCGGGACGGTCGCGGTCGGGGCCGCGGTCACCGCCCGGCACCGGGCCGAGTCGGCCGCCGACCTGGGCGCCCTCGCGGCCGCCGACCGGTTGCTGCTGGACGGGGACGGCGGGTGCGGGCGGGCCGCGGGGATCACCGCGGCCCAGGGTGCCGCACTGGTGTCCTGCACGGTGGACCGCGACGCCGACGCCGTCGAGGTGGTGACCGAGGTGGCTCCCCGCGGGCTCCCGGCGGGTCTGCCGGTCGGCCCTGCCCGGGCGCGGGCCCGGGCCGGACCGGTGCGGGCCGCGGTCACCGCCACCGAGGACGGTTTCGGCGGGGCGGCCGTTGGACCGGTGGCGGGGTCATGAACCGGCCGGCCCCGTACCGTCGGCGTCGTCCGGCCCGGAGCCCATCGCGGAGCCGCCGGACGGGGCGGTCGGGTCCGCCAGGTCCGCCGGGTCCGCCGCGCGCTGCTGGTCCGCCCCGTCTGCCCCGTCCGCCGCGCTCGCCCCGTCCGCCGGGCCGGGGGCGCCGGACAGCAGGACGTCCAGCAGCCGGATGGCGGCCGCCTTGTCCAGCGGCTCGTTCCCGTTCCCGCACTTCGGAGACTGGACGCAGGACGGGCAGCCGCGCTCGCACTCGCAGGAGGCGATGGCGGTGCGGGTGGCCGTCAGCCACTCGACGGCCCGTCGGAAGCCGCGTTCGGCGAAGCCGGCCCCGCCCGGGTGGCCGTCGTAGACGAACACCGTGGGCAGTCCGGTGTCGGGGTGCAGCGGGACGGAGACGCCGCCGATGTCCCAGCGGTCGCAGGTGGCGAAGAGCGGCAGCAGGCCGATCGAGGCGTGCTCGGCGGCATGGGCGGCGCCGGGCAGCCGGTCGAGCGGGATGTCCGCGTCGAGCAGCTGGTCCTCGGTGACGGACCACCAGACCGCGCGGGTGCGCAGGGTGCGGGGCGGCAGGTCGAGCTTGCTCTCGCCCATGATCTCCCCGGTGGAGATCCGCTTCCGGAGGTAGCCGACCACCTGGTTGACGACCTCCACCGAACCGAAGGTGAGCCGCCCCTCGCCCCACTCGACGGTGATGTCGGTGCTCAGCACGGAAATGGAGGTGATGTCGCGGGCGGACGTGGTGTACGGCGGATCGGCGGCCTCGACCAGGGCGACCGAGTTCTCCAGGTCGAGCTCCCGGACCAGGAAGGTGCGCCCCTGGTGGAGGTGCACGGCCCCGGTGTGCACGGTGGTGTGGGCGGCCGCGGCGTCCACCGTGCCGAGCAGCCGACCGGTGTCGGCCTCGACGATCTGCACCGGGTCGCCGCCGCTGCCGCGCAGGTCGACGGCGTCGGCCGCGCGCTCGCGGCGGGTCCAGTACCAGGAGCCGTCGCTGCGCCGGCGCAGCAGCCCGCGTCGCTCCAGGACCGGCAGCAGGGGAGCGGTGGACGGCCCGAACAGGTCCAGGTCGGCGTCCGTGAGCGGGAGTTCGGCGGCGGCCGCGCACAGGTGCGGGGCGAGGACGTGGGGGTTGTCGGGGTCGAGCACGGTGGCCTCGACGGGCGCCGCGAACAGCGCCTCCGGGTGGTGCACCAGGTAGGTGTCCAGCGGGTCGTCCCGGGCGATCAGGACGGCCAGCGCGCCCTGCGCCTCGCGGCCCGCCCGCCCGGCCTGCTGCCACAGCGAGGCCCGGGTGCCGGGGTAGCCGGCCATCAGGACGGCGTCGAGCCCGGAGACGTCGACGCCGAGCTCGAGCGCGGAGGTGGAGGCGACCCCGAGCAGCCGGCCCGACTGCAGGGCGCGCTCCAGCGCCCGGCGTTCGTCGGCGAGGTATCCGCCGCGGTAGGCGGCCACCCGCTCGGCGAGCGGCCGCCCGAGCTGGTCCTGGGCCTGCAGGGCGACCAGTTCGGCGGCCCGGCGGGAGCGGACGAAGACGACGGTGCGGGTCTGCTGCTCCACGAGGTCGGTCAGCAGGTGCGCGGCCTCGGCGGTGGCGGTGCGGCGGACGGGCGCGCCGTGCTCGCCGACGTTCTCGGTCAGCGGCGGCTCCCAGAGGCCGAAGACCATCGGTCCGCGCGGCGAGGCGTCCTCGGTGACGGCCCGGGCGGGCAGCCCGGTCAGGCGCTCCGCGGTGGCGGCCGGGTCGGCGGTGGTGGCGGAGGCGAGCAGGAAGGTGGGTGACGACCCGTAGCGGGCGCAGACGCGGCGCAGCCGCCGCAGCACCTGGGCGACGTGCGAGCCGAACACGCCCCGGTAGGCGTGGCACTCGTCGACCACCACGTAGCGCAGCACCTTGAGGAAGGAGGACCAACGGGCGTGGGCGGGCAGGATGCCGCGGTGCAGCATGTCCGGGTTGGTGAGCACGTACGAGGCGTACTGGCGGACCCACTCGCGCTCCTCGGGCGGGGTGTCCCCGTCGTAGAGGGCGGCCCGGACCCGGGGCGGGGCGAGTTCGGCCGCCCGGCGGCGCTGGTCGGCGGCGAGCGCCTTCGTCGGGGCCAGGTAGAGGGCGGTCGCGCCGCGGCCGTTGCGGGCCTCGGTGCCGTCCAGCAGGTCGCTGAGCACCGGGGCCAGGTAGCCGAGCGACTTGCCCGAGGCGGTGCCTGTGGCGATCACCACAGTCTGACCGGTTTTGGCCAGTTCCATCGCTTCTGCCTGGTGCGCCCAGGGCTGTTCCACCCCGACCTCGTGCGCGGCGGCCACGATCTCCGCCCGGATCGATCCGGGCCAGGGTGCATAACGTGCAGGTCGGGCGGGAAGGTGCTCCGTATGGGTGAGCCGGTCGGACCGCCCTCTGCTGGTGGACAGGGTCGTGAGCAGTGCCTCGGGCAGGCTGTGTCGGGGCGGCATGGGGACCCAGTGTGTCACCGGCGTGACGGAGAATCGTCGTAAGCCATCGTGCGGTCATGGTCACAGGTGGTTGAATGTGGCCGTGACGGCCGGATGGCCGTGGGTCGCAGCGCCGGGGTTCGCCACGCGTTGCTGGGCGTGCCCGGGCTCGCGACCATGCGGTGGCGGCTGCCCGGCCGAGGATCGCACATGACGTAGCAAGGCAAGGTGCTGGAGGTTCCGTGGACCTGTCCCTGTCGACCCGTTCAGTCGGCGATCGTACGGTCGTCGAGGTTGGCGGCGAGATCGATGTGTACACCGCCCCGAAGCTGCGGGAGCAGCTGGTCGAGCTCGTCAACGACGGCAAGTACCACCTCGTCGTCGACATGGAAGGCGTGGACTTCCTCGACTCGACCGGCCTGGGTGTGCTGGTGGGCGGTCTGAAGCGGGTGCGCGCCCACGAGGGCTCGCTGCGCCTCGTCTGCAACCAGGAGCGCATCCTGAAGATCTTCCGCATCACCGGCCTGACCAAGGTCTTCCCGATCCACACCTCGGTGGACGACGCGGTCAACGCGACCGACTGACGCGGCCGGGCCGGCCCGCGGGCCGGCCCGTTCGTTTCCACGCGTCCGGGTGCGCCGGGGTCTCGACGGCCCCGGCGCCCACCCGGCCGCCCGGGGCCGGTTCGACCGGCCCGCAGGGGCCGCACTGCCGGCCCTTGGCCGGAGCACCCCGAGGGGGAGAGATGGCAACCGTCGAACTTCGATTCAGCGCGCTTCCCGAGCACGTGCGGACGGCCAGGCTGGTCGCCGCGGCCGTCGCCAGACGGGCCGGGGTCGACGAGTCGGTGCTCGACGAGGTGCGCCTCGCGGTCGGCGAGGCGTGTTCCCGTGCGGTCGGCCTGCACCAGCGCGGTGGTGTCGGCGGCACGGTCCGGGTCGCGTTGACCGACCAGGAGAAGCGTTTCCTCATCGAGGTCGAGGACGAGGCCGGTCCGGTCGGCGTCCCGGCCTCCGGGGCCGCCGAGGGCGACCCGGACGAGGACACCCTGGGCCTCGCGGTGATCACCGGCCTGGTCGAGGACCTGGAGGTCACCGACGGCGCCGAGGGCGGTCTGATCCGGATGAGCTGGCCGCTCTCCGTCGAGTCCGTCGCGGTCTGACCGGCCGTCCGCGCCGGTCCGTACCGGCCTGCGCCGGTCCGCGGTCTCCTGCGGCCCTTCCCGGCTCTCCGCCGCCACGCCCGTCACCGGACGCCCCACAGCCCTGCGTCCGTACCGCCCCCGCACGGCTCGTGCGGTCGCACGGCCCGCACGGCCCCTGCGGTCGTACGGCCCCGCACGGCTCGTGCGCCCGTGCCCGGCGCGATCGGCACGGGCCGCTCGGCAGCCGCTCGCGGAGCGGTCGCGCGGTGGTCCAGTCCCTGGGAACGCGTTGACAAACCGTCGCGCACGGCGGTTCGCTGCTTCCGGCACGACCGGCTCCGATCACTGATCGGACCTGTCGCGGAAGAAGAAGAGCATGCGGATCCGCATCCTGTGGCCGGCCGGTCAGGCCACCGCCACGCTGGCGAGCACGCCCACCGCCGAGGCGCTCTGGGCCGAGCTGCCGATCAGTTCCTCGGCCAGCACCTGGGGCGAGGAGGTCTACTTCGGCACGCCAGTCAGCGTGCCGCGCGAGGCCGGCGCCCGGCAGGTCGTCGAGCCCGGCACGGTCGCCTTCTGGACGGACGGCGACAGCCTCGCGCTGCCCTACGGGCCGACGCCGATCGCGCGCGACGGCGAGTGCCGGCTGGCCAGCCCCTGCAACGTCCTCGGCGCCCTGGACGGGGACGCCCGGGTGCTGCGCACCGTCCGGCCCGGTGACCCGATCCGGGTCGAACGCGCCTGAGCCGGCGCCGGGGCGGGCGGGCGGCGGCCGGAGCCGGGAACCGGGGTGCGGGTGACGGCCGTGTAGGTTCGACGACCGAAGACGACCGAACCGAAAGGCTTCTCCCGGTGAACAAGCGACTGCTGGCCGTACCCGCCCTCGGCGCGCTGCTCGCGTTCGGCGCCGTCGGCTGCGGCGACGACAACGCCAAGCAGCTGGAGTCCTGGGCGTCCAACGTCTGCGGGGCGGCCAAGGACCCGATCGCCCAGGCGCAGACGGCCCTCGCCGACACCGGCCAGGTGAAGACCGGTGAGGTCCCGGCCGATCTGCAGAAGCGGCTCTCCGCCGACATCGGGCGGCTGGCCAAGACCAACCAGGACATCGCGGCGGCCATCAACTCGGCCGGTGCGCCCAAGGTGGACTCCGGCGCGAACCTGCAGCAGGACACCGTCGCCGAGCTGACCAAGGCGGCCGACGGCTACCAGGACGTCCAGAAGAAGCTGGACGCGCTGCCCAACGACGACCAGGCGAAGTTCGCGGACGGGCTGCGCAGCGTCGCCGACCAGGTGCAGAAGCTGGCCTCGCTCTCCACCCAGGCGCAGGCCAAGCTGCAGCGCGGCGAGCTCGGTGCGGCGATGGCGAAGCAGGAGGGCTGCAAGCCCGGGGCCGCCACGGCCCCGAGCGGCGGCGCGACCGGCTCGCCGGACGCCGGGGCGACCGGGGCGACGGGTTCGCCGGCGGCGACCCCCGCGCCGGGTGCGACCGACGGCGCCGGCGCGTCCGGTTCCCCCGCCGCGGGCTCCCCCTCCGCCGGTGCCACCGGTGCTCCGGCCGCGCCGCCGGCCGGCCCGGGCAGCCCGGCGCCCAGCGCGAGCTGACCTCAGGACCGGTCCCGCGCCGGACCGGTACCGGCCCCGCACCGGCCCCGGAACCGCAGCCCCTGCGGGCTTCGGGGCCCGGGCCCCGAAGCCCCGCCGCCGGGCGGCCCGGTGTGCGGCGGCCGGGGCCCGTGGGGCGGGGGACAATGGCGGGGTGACCAGTAGCCCCGTTCTCGACCTGACCCGCCTCGCCAAGCTGCGGGAGGCGTTGCTCGCCGCCTCGTTCACCGCCGACGGGTGCCTCGACCTGCTCGGGCCCACCGGGTACGCGGCGCTGGCCCGCAGCGAGGCGGTGCCCGCGCTGCGCGCGACCCGGGGCGGCAGCCCGCTGGAGACCCTGGTGCGGCTGTTCCTGCTGCAGCAGCCGGTGCCGTACCGGGCGGCGGCCGCGGCGCTGCCGGTGGAGGACTGTCTCGCCGACGGCTGGCTGCGCCCCGACGGCGACCGGGTGCGCGCCACGGTGGACGTCCGGCCGTACGCCAACGAGGTGGCCGGCCTGCCCAGTTCGGACGCCTGGGTGGTCTCCGACCTGGGCTGCGCGGTGGGCGGCGCGGGCGGCATCGGCTCCGGCGAGACCGCGCACGGGGTGGCCCGCAGGGACTTGGTGCTGGGGGTCGGCGGCGCGTCGACCACGCTGGCCAACGTCACCGTGCGCCGCCCCGTGCGGGCCGCGCTGGACCTCGGTTCGGGCTCCGGCGTGCAGGCGCTGCACGCGGCCCGGCACGCCCAGCGGGTGACCGCCACCGACCTGAACCCGCGTGCGCTGCGCTTCACCGAGCTGACCCTGGCGCTGTCCGGTTACGACCACGCCGAGGCGCTCGCCGGGAGCCTCTTCGAGCCGGTCGGGGAGCGGAGGTTCGACCTGATCGTCTCCAACCCGCCGTTCGTGATCTCGCCGGCCGGCCGGTTCACCTACCGGGACGGCGGCATGGCGGGCGACGACCTGTGCCGCAGCCTGGTCCGCTCGGCCGCCGCCCACCTGGAGCCGGGCGGCTACTGCCAGTTGCTCGCCAACTGGCAGCACGTCAAGGGCGAGGACTGGCACGAGCGGCTGGCCGGCTGGGTGGCCGGCACCGGGCTGGACGCCTGGATCGTCCAGCGCGAGGTCCAGGACCCGGCCCAGTACGCCGAGTTGTGGCTGCGGGACGGCGGCGACCACCGCGGCCCCGGCGGTGACTACCAGGCCCGCTACGGCGAGTGGCTGGACGCCTTCGAGGCGGGCGGGGTCGAGGGCGTCGGCATGGGCTGGATCACCCTGCGGGCGAGCGGCGCCGAGCGCCCGACCGTCCGGGTGGAGGAGTGGCCGCACCCGGTGGAGCAGCCGCTCGGCCCGCACATCGAGGAGTGGTTCGACCGGCAGGACTTCCTGCGCTCGCACGACGACGCGGGCCTGCTCGCGGCCCGGTACGTGCTGGCCGACGAGGTGGTGCAGGAGCAGGTCGGAGCGCCGGGCGCGGAGGACCCGGAGCACGTGATCCTGCGTCACAACCGCGGCATGCGGCGGGCCACCAAGGTGGACACGGTGGGTGCCGGTTTCGTCGGGGTCTGTGACGGGACGCTGTCGGCGGGCGAGATCGTGGACGCCATCGCGCAGCTGCTCGGCGAGGACCGGGTGGTGCTGCGCGACCGGGTGCCGGAGTCGCTGCGGCTGCTGACCGAGCAGGGCTTCGTCCGCCCGGTGGGCTGACCGGGGCCGCGGGCCCCGGAGGAGGGGCGGCGGGGTACCCGGTTCACCCGCTCGTACCCGCCGGTTCGTCCGGTGGTCGCCGGGCGGCCGCCGCCCGTTGGCCCCCGGCTGTGAGGCTCTGTCCACAGGCTGTGGACAGAGCTGGGGAGCCGGGGGCCAGGGGTGGACACGACGACGGCGACGGTGGGCGGGCTGGTGCTCGCCCTCTTCGGTGGCGTGCTGCTGCTCTGGTGCGCCGCCGAAGTGCGCCTTCGCCACCGCGTGCGCCGCAGGGGGGCCGCGGCGGTGGCGACGGTGGTGGCCGAGGACGAGGCGCACGGTCACCTCGACAGCGCGCCGCTGCTCTCCTTCCCCGTCCTGCCCGTGGTCGGCGGACCGGGTGGGGGCCGGATCGCCGAGCTCGTGCTCACCCGTCCGCGCGGTCACACCCCGTTGCGCCGACCGGACCGCTTCGTGCCCGGTGCCACGGTGCGGGTCTGCTACGACCCGAGCCGGCCGGAACGGGTGGTGCTGGCGGCCGGGGAGCTCCGCCGGGCCGTGCTCGCCGACCTGCTGTGGGGCCTGCTGGGCGCGGGCTGCCTGGTGGCGGGTGCCGGGCTGCTCGTCGCGGCCGGCGGCTGAGCTCCGGGCGGCCGGCCCGGAGCGGCGGTGCGGCGACGCTCCGCCGGGGCGTCGGCCCGGCGCGGACACGCCGTGGACGCGGCGTCGGCGCGGGGGCGGGGGCCGTCCGCGGGGCGTCGCGGCCGTGGTGCGCGGGGGGTGGGCCTCGGGGGCGGCGATTTTCCGTTGACAGATTTTGAAATCCGTCATTCCATCCTCCGGAACCCGCCGAAGCCCCCCTCCGCGGGGCGCGAACCTCCGTCATCGGGTTACCGTTCGAGTGGCGTCGGTGAGCCCGGCAAGCGAAAACGCGGGATCCGTCCGTTTGACAAGGGTGGCCGGGGTACGGTCACACTCCGCTGGTGGGGTCGTCGTGCAGCGGCAGCCCCGGGACGGTTGCGGGGTCGGGCGGAGCGCAGCCCGTGCTGCCGGCGCCGACCAGCCACATAACGACCGGGAGAGAAGAGCGAAGGTGTCCCCGAGCAGCGAGACCGCGCACGGACAGCGACTCGTCATTGTCGAGTCGCCGGCCAAGGCGAAGACGATCAAGGGCTACCTGGGCCCCGGCTACATCGTCGAGGCGAGCGTCGGGCACATCCGCGACCTGCCCAGCACCGCGGCCGAGGTCCCGGACAAGTACACCGGCGAGGTGCGCCGCCTCGGGGTGGACGTCGATCACGACTTCGCGCCCATCTACGTGGTCAACGCGGACAAGAAGTCGCAGGTCAGCAAGTTGAAGTCGCTGCTCGCGGAGTCCGACGAGCTCTTCCTCGCCACTGATGAGGACCGCGAGGGCGAGGCCATCGCGTGGCACCTCCAGCAGGTGCTCAAGCCCAAGGTGCCGGTGCACCGGATGGTCTTCCACGAGATCACCAAGTCGGCGATCCAGGAGGCGGTGGCCAACCCGCGCGAGCTCAACCAGCGCCTGGTCGACGCCCAGGAGACCCGCCGCATCCTCGACCGCCTGTACGGCTTCGAGGTCTCGCCGGTGCTGTGGAAGAAGGTCATGCCGAAGCTGTCGGCCGGCCGCGTGCAGTCCGTCGCGACCCGCCTGGTGGTGGAGCGCGAGCGGGAGCGGATGGCCTTCCGCAGCGCCTCCTACTGGGACCTGGTCGGCACCTTCGGCACCGGCCGCACCCCGGCCGACGCGGCCAACCCGGAGACCTTCGGCGCCCGGCTCTCCTCGGTGGACGGCAAGCGGATCGCCAGCGGCCGCGACTTCGGCTCGGACGGCCGGCTGAAGGCCGCCAGCACCAACACCCTGCACCTGGACGAGCAGGCGGCGCGTCAGCTGGCCGCCGCGCTGGAGCAGACCTCGTTCAGCGTCCGCAGCGTCGAGTCCAAGCCCTACCGCCGCTCGCCGTACGCGCCGTTCCGCACCACCACGCTCCAGCAGGAGGCGAGCCGCAAGCTCGGCTTCGGCGCCAAGCGGACCATGCAGGTGGCCCAGAAGCTGTACGAGAACGGCTTCATCACCTATATGCGCACCGACTCGACCACGCTGTCGGAGACGGCGGTCTCCGCCGCCCGGGCGCAGGTCACCCAGCTGTACGGCGCCGACTACCTGCCGGACGCCCCGCGCACCTACGCCAGCAAGGTCAAGAACGCGCAGGAGGCGCACGAGGCCGTCCGCCCGTCCGGCGACCGCTTCCGCACCCCCGCCGAGACCGGCCTGGCCGGGGACGACTTCCGGCTCTACGAGCTGATCTGGATGCGCACCGTCGCCTCCCAGATGAAGGACGCGACCGGGCAGTCGGTGACCGTCAGGGTCGGCGGGGCCGCCGCGGACGGCCGGGACGCCGAGTTCTCCGCCTCCGGCAAGATCATCACCTTCCACGGCTTCCTCAAGGCCTACGTCGAGGGCGCCGACGACCCGAACGCCGAGCTGGACGACCGGGAGCGCAGGCTGCCGCAGGTCGCCGAGGGCGACCCGCTGGCCGCCGAGCAGCTCACCCCGGAGGGGCACGCCACCAAGCCCCCGGCGCGCTACACCGAGGCCTCGCTGGTCAAGGAGCTGGAGGACCGGGAGATCGGCCGCCCCTCCACCTACGCCTCGATCATCGACACCATCATCCAGCGCCGCTACGTGTTCAAGAAGGGGACGGCGCTCGTTCCGTCGTTCCTCTCCTTCGCCGTGGTCAACCTGCTGGAGAAGCACTTCGGCCGGCTGGTCGACTACGACTTCACCGCCAAGATGGAGGACGACCTCGACCGCATCGCGGCCGGCGAGGCGAAGTCCGTGCCGTGGCTGAAGCGCTTCTACTTCGGTGAGGGCGAGGGCGTGGCCACCGGCGGCGCCGCCGAGGCCGGCAACGGCGACGGCGACCACCTCGGCGGTCTGAAGGAACTGGTCACCGACCTCGGCGCGATCGACGCCCGGGAGATCAGCTCCTTCCGGATCAGCGACGACATCACGCTGCGGGTCGGCCGCTACGGCCCGTACGTGGAGCGCGCCTCCGAGGTCGAGGGCGAGCCCGGCCAGCGCGCCGACATCCCGGACGACCTGCCGCCGGACGAGCTCACCGTCGAGCTGGCCGAGGAACTGCTGGCCAGCCCCAGCGGAGACTTCGAGCTGGGCGCGGACCCGGTCAGCGGCAACCAGCTGGTCGCCAAGAAGGGCCGCTTCGGCCCGTACGTGACCGAGATCCTGCCCGAGGGCACGCCCAAGACCGGCAAGAACGCCGTCAAGCCGCGCACCGCCTCGCTCTTCCAGTCGATGTCGCTGGACACCGTCACCCTGGAGGACGCGCTGCGGCTGCTCTCGCTGCCGCGCGTGGTCGGCGCCGACGCCGAGGGTGTGGAGATCACCGCGCAGAACGGCCGCTACGGCCCGTACCTCAAGCGCGGCACCGACTCCCGCTCGCTCACCAGCGAGGACCAGCTCTTCACGATCACCCTGGACGAGGCGCTGGCGATCTACGCCCAGCCGAAGCAGCGCGGCCGGGCCGCCGCCGCCCCGCCGCTCAAGGAGCTGGGCACCGACCCGGTCAGCGAGCGCCCGGTGGTGGTCAAGGACGGCCGGTTCGGCCCGTACGTGACCGACGGCGAGACCAACGCGACGCTCCGCAAGGACGACGAGGTCGAGACCATCACGCCGGAGCGCGGCTACGAGCTGCTCGCCGAGAAGCGGGCGCGCGGGCCGGTGAAGAAGGCGGCCAAGAAGGCCCCCGCCAAGAAGGCGGCGGCCAAGAAGGCGACGGCGACCAAGACCACCGCCACCAAGACGGCCGCGAAGAAGACCGCCGCCAAGAAGACGGCGGTGAAGAAGACCGCGGCCAAGACGACGGCGGCCAAGAAGACCGCCGCGAGCAAGACCGCGACCACCGACGAGGGCTGATCCCCCGCCAGTGCCGCCGGGCCCGCGCCCCCCGCTCGGGGGGCGCGGGCCCGTGGTCGTCCGGGCTACGTGCGCGAATCGTCACAGGCCGGTGATGAGCGCGAACCGGAACCCCGTTCATCTCATTCCGGTCAAGCCCCGCCCGCTACGCTGACCGTATGACGAGCGAGGAGCAGCCCACCCCCAGCGCCGCCCCGGCCGCCAGAGCCGCGGCGCCGGACCTGCCCGGGGTCGCGCCCGCCGGTACCCCGGTCGACCGGGCCCGGGCGCTGCTGCGGACACGTCCCTACCGGCGCCTGTGGACCACCCAGCTGATCGGCGGCACCGGCGACCGGCTCGGGCTGCTGGTGCTGCTCGTGCTCACCGTGGTCTCCGCCGCCCTCGGCGGCCAGTTCGGCGACCTGCCGCGCAGCCTCGCCTTCGCCGTGACCGCCGTCCTCGCCGTGCGGCTGCTGGCCGCCGGACTGGTCGGGGTGGCGCTGCTCGGCCCGGTGCACCGGCTGGTCGCCGGGAAGCTGGACCGGCGCTGGACGCTGCTCGGCGCCGACGCGCTGTGCGCCCTGCTGATCGGCCTCGCGCCCTGGTGGACGGTCTGGCTGTCCTCCGGTGCGCGGCCCTCCGCCGCCGCCACCTACGTGCTGCTCGCCACGGTGTTCCTCACCGGCGGTGCCGAGCGGGTCCGGGCGATCGCCAGGGACGTCGCCGTCCCGGGCCTGCTGCCGCCCGCCGACCCGTACGCGCCCGCCGCCGAGCAGCGGCCGGCCGCCGTCAACCTGGACACCGTCCGGAGCATCGACCGCTTCACCGGCTGGGCCACCGCGCCGCTCGCGGCCGCCGGCCTGGTCGCCCTCACCCTCCTGAACAACATCGGCGCGGCGCTCGGCTCGGACTGGCTCCGCGCCCACCAGGTCACCTTCGCCGCGCTCGGCGCGGCCGGCCTGTTCGCCGCCGCGGCCGTCCGCGACCACCTCCAGCAGCTGCCCGTCGGCCCGGTGACCGCCGCGCCGCACTCGCCGCTGCAGGGGCTGCGCGCCCCGACCGACGCCACGCCCGGGCCCGCGCTGGGCAAGGGCCGCACCGGCAGCGCCCCGTACTTCACCTTCGCCGTCGCGGCCGGCTTCGCCTCGATGGCCGGCGTCGCCGCGCTGGCCCTGCTCACCGCCGCCGAGCACCGCGCCGGGCCGATCGGGTACGGGCTGCTGGTGCTGGCCGCCACCGCGGCGCCCGCGCTCGGCGCCCGGCTGACCCGGGCCACGCTGCCCGCGCTCTCCCGCCGCCGGCTGCTCGCGCTGGCGCTGCTCACCGAGGGCGTGGCGCTGATCCTCGCCGGGCTGGTGCTGGACTTCGTGCTGGTCCTGGGGCTCACCGTGCTGGCCGGCCTGACCGCCGGGATCATCGTCTCCACCGGCCGCACCCTGCTCGCCCAGGAGGTCGAGGAGGCCCGGCTGCCGAAGGTCACCGAGCACCTGTACGCGGTGCTGCGGGTCGTGGTCGGCGCCGCGCTGGTGGTCGTCCCGCTGATCGCCGCGGCCTACGGGGACGTCGAGTACGGCACGGTCGAGCCCGGCTCGTTCACCTTCATCCACGGCGGCGCGGCGCTCGCCGTCGCCACCTCGGGGCTGCTCACGCTCGTGCTGGCCGCCGTCGTGCTGCTGCGGACCGACGACCGGCGCGGCACCGCGCCGTTCGGCCGGGACCTGCTGGACGCGGTGCGCGGCGCCGGCGGGCCGACCCCGCACCGGGGCGCCGGCACCGGCTTCTTCATCGCCCTGGAGGGCGGCGACGGGGCCGGCAAGTCCACCCAGGCGCAGGCGCTCGCCGAGTGGATCCGCGGCAAGGGGCACGAGGTCGTGCTCACCCGCGAGCCCGGCGGCAGCCCGGTCGGCCAGCGGCTGCGCGGCCTCGTCCTGGACGTCGGCAACACCGGCCTGTCGCACCGCGCCGAGGCGCTGATCTACGCCGCCGACCGCGCCGAGCACGTCGAGAACGTCATCCGGCCGGCCCTCGCCCGGGGCGCCGTGGTGATCACCGACCGGTACATGGACTCCTCGATCGCCTACCAGGGCGCCGGGCGCGACCTGGCCGCCACCGAGGTCTCCCGGATCTCGCGCTGGGCGACCGGCGGGCTGCTGCCCGACCTGACCGTCGTGCTGGACGTCGACCCGACCAAGGCCCGCGAGCGGTTCACCGAGGCGCTCGACCGGCTGGAGTCCGAGCCGACCGAGTTCCACCAGCGGGTCCGGGCCGGCTTCCTCGCCCTCGCGGCCGCCGACCCGGCGCGCTACCTGGTCGTCGACGGCAGCCAGGCGCCCGGCTCCGTCACCACCGCGATCCGGCACCGGCTCGACCGCGAGCTGCCCCTCTCCGAGCAGGAGAAGGCCGCCCGCGCCGAGCAGGAGCGGCTCGCCCGTGAGGAGGCCGAGCGCCGCGCCGCCGAGGAGGCCCGCAGGAAGGCCGAGGCGGAGGCCGCCGAGCGCAAGCGCCAGGAGCTGCTGGAGCAGCTGCGCGCCGAGCAGGCGGAGAAGGAGCGGCTCGCGAAGGAGGAGGCCGAGCGGGTCGCCGCCGAGGCCCGCCGCAAGGCCGAGGAGGAGGCGCGCCGCCGGGCGGAGGAGGAGGCCCGGCTCAGGGCCGAGCAGGAGGAGCAGCGCCGCCGCGCCGAGGAGGCCCGGCTGGCCGCGGAGGCCGCCGAGCGCAAGCGGCTCGCCGACGAGGCGGCCGCCCAGGCCGAGCTCCAGCGGCAGCGCGAGCTGGCCCGGGAGGAGCAGCGCCGCCGCGCCGAGGAGGCGCTGCAGCGGGCCGAGGAGGCCCGGCTGGCGCAGGCCGCCGCGCTCGCCGCCGCGGCCGCCGCGGCCAAGACGGCGGCGGAGCGGGCGGCCGGCACGCCCGGGGCGGGTGCGCCCGGGGACGGCACGCCCGGGGACGCCGTGACCACCGAGCTGCGGGCCGTCCGGGAGGACCGGCCCACCGACGACGCGACCCGGGAGCTGGCGCTGCCGGACCACCGGGCGGGCGCCGGGGCGCCGGAGGCCGTCGAGACGACCGCGCCGCTGCCGGCGGTCCCGCCGGCGGCCGTGGACGAGACCGCGGTGCTGCCGAAGGTCTCGGCGGAGACCGAGCGGACGGCGCTGCTGCCGAAGGTCCCCGCGGACGCCGAGCGGACGGCGCTGCTGCCGCGCGTCGAGCCGGACCGCCCGCAGCCGGAGCGTGCGCAGCCGGGCCGTGCGGAGTCCGGCCGTGCGGAGCGGGCCGGGGCCGAGCCCGTCCGGCCGCAGCCGGGCGGCGCCGGGGCGGACCGGACCGGGGACCGGGTGCCGCCGGGGCTGTGGCGCGCGGAGCCGGCGGACGGCACCCGTGAGCTGCCCGCGGTCGACGCGGACCCGCAGGCCACCGCCGAGCGGCCGCGGCCCGAGTGGGCCGAGGAGACGCCGATGGACGACCTGCCGAGCCTCACCGACACCCTGCTCGGCTCGCGAGACGAGTGGGCGGACTGGGAGCAGCGCGGCGCCCGGCCCCCGCAGGACCCGGGCGCCGGCCGCGCCGGGGACGGCGGAACGGACGGGGACGGGGACGGCGGCAAGGGCAAGGGCCGCCGCTGGGGCCGCCGGGGCTGACCCCGGAGCGGACGCGGACGACGGGCGGCGCCGCCCGGGGTGGGGAACCCCGGCGGCGCCGCCCGTCGCCGTTCTGGCCCGGACGGGCCGGGTCGGGCCGGCTCGGGGCGACGGCGCCGGGGGTGTCGCAGCGGACCCGTATGCTCGACGGCGGGGAAGGGGCGCCAGGAGCGCCGCCGTACGGAGCTTGGGAGCAGCAGTGGCCGTCTGGGACGACCTGGTGGGCCAGGAGCGGGTGGTCGAGCAGCTCACCGCCGCGGCCCGGGCGGCCGGGGCGACCGTCGCGGCCGGTCGCGGTGCGGCCCCGGAGCCGGGCGGGAACGCCTCCCTGATGACGCACGCCTGGCTGTTCACCGGCCCGCCCGGAGCCGGTCAGGTCACCGCCGCGCGCTCGTTCGCCGCCGCCCTCCAGTGCACCAGCCCGGACCTCGCGCTCGGCGGCACGCCCGGCTGCGGGTTCTGCGACGGCTGCCACACCGTGCTGGCCGGCAGCCACGCCGACGTCAAGTACGTCCGGACCGACGGTCTGTCCATCGGCGTCGGGGACATGCGCGAGCTGGTCCTGCGCGCCTCCAGCTACCCGACCGGCGGACGCTGGTCGGTGATCCTCGTCGACGCCGCCCACCGGCTCACCGAGGCCGCCGCGAACGCCCTGCTCAAGGGCGTCGAGGAGCCCTCGCCGCGCACCGTCTGGCTGCTCTGCGCCCCCTCCGTCCAGGACGTGCTGCCGACGATCCGCTCGCGCTGCCGCCTGCTCGTGCTGCGCACCCCGGCCGCCGAGGCGGTCGCCGACATGCTGGTCCGCCGGGACGGGGTCGAGCCCGAGACGGCCCGGCTGGCGGCGCTGGCCGGGCAGGGCGACGTCGAGCGGGCGCGCCGGCTGGCCGTCGACGACCAGGCCCGCAGCCGGCGCACCGAGGTGCTGCGGATCCCGCTGGAGGTCGGCGACATCGGCGGCTGCCTGGCCGCCGCCCAGCGCCTGGTCGACACCGCCAAGGCCGACGCCGAGGCGCTCGCCGAGACCCAGGACGCCAGGGAGACCGACGACCTGAAGGCCGCCTACGGCGCCGCCGAGGGCAGCAAGGCGCCGCGCGGCATGGCCGGGGCGGTCAAGGAGCTGGAGAAGCGGCAGAAGAGCCGGGCCACCCGGACCCGCCGGGAGACCCTCGGCGTCGCGCTGCTCGACCTGCTCGGCTTCTACCGGGACGTGCTCGCGATCCAGCTCGGCTCCACCGGCGCGCTCGCCAACGAGGACCAGCGGCAGGCACTGAACCGGGTCGCCCAGGCCGGCCCGCCGGAGGGCACGCTGCGCCGGATCGAGGCCGTGCTGGCCTGCCGCCGCGCGTTGGACCGCAACGTCGACCCGCTGCTCGCCGTCGAGGCGATGACGGTGGCGCTGCGCGCCGGCTGACCCCGCCCGTCGGTGCACCCGCCCGTCGGTGCACCCGCCCGTCGGCGCACCCCGCGGAGGGCCGACCCTAGGCCTCCCGGCGCTGGCCAGCTGTCCCACCTTCGAGTGAACGAGCGCCACGCGCCGGGCACACCCGCGTGTGACCGCCCGCCCGTTGTGCACGCTGGGGGCCGACTGCGCCCCGGTGCCGGGGCCGTCGTCTCCCGACGGAGCCGGGCCGCGCCCGGCCCCGGCCCTCCTCCCGAGGTGGTGCGTCCCATGGTTCGTCCGCTCCTCGTCATCCCCCTGCTGGCGGCCGCGCTGGGCGGGATCTGGCTGGCCCGCGGCGCGCTCCAGCGCTGGCGGGACCTGCGGGCCGCCGAGACCTACGAGCTGGCCGGGGACCGCTGGCCGATGCTGCTGCGGGCGGCCGGGGCGATGGTCTGCGGGGTCTGCGTCACCGCGCTGACGCTGCTCACCGCACTCGGGGCCTTCGGTGGCTTCGGCCACGGCGACCGGCCGACGGACCGGGCGGAGTCGGCCGTCGACGCGGCCGAGACGGTGCCGAGCGCGGTCGCCGCGGCGCGGCAGCAGGCGGCGCCGCCGGCCGCCGCCGAACCGGCCGCGGCCTCGACGCCCGCCGCACCGCCCGTCGTCGCCAGCAGGTTCGACAGCGTCGGTCGCCCCGGCGGCGGGGAGCTGCTGCAGTCCGCGGTGCTCGGCCCGGACGGGCGCCCGCGCAACGTGCGGGTCTGGTTGCCGCCGCAGTACGCCAAGGAGCCGAACGCCCGCTTCCCGGTGGTGGTGATGCAGGCGGCCGCGCCGAGCAGGACCGCCGACGCCGAGGTCCCGGACGTCTTCGACGGGATCGCCTCGGCGCTGCAGGTCGGCCGGGCCCGCCCGTTCATCCTGGTCGCCCCCGAGGCGCCGAACGGCACCGCGCACCCCTGCGAGCTGGTCGCGGCGGCCCCGGCCGCCGTCGCCGACGACGCGGCGCTGCGCACCACCGTCGCGGCCTCCTTCCGGACCCTGCCGCCCGGCCCGGCCTCCTGGGGGACCCTCGGCGTCGAGGGCGGCGCGCCCTGCGCGGCCGCCGCCGGGCTGGCCCGCCCCGACCTGTACGGCGCGGCCGCCGCGGTCTCCGGCCGGTACGACACCGCCGCGCTGGCCCAGACCGGTGCCGAGGCCCCGGCCGGCAGCGCTGCGAAGCTGCTGCTGGCCGCGGCCAAGGGGGACGCCGCCGGGCTGGACGCGGCCCGCAAGCTCCAGGCCGGGCTGAAGGGCGGCGCCGGTGCGGCAGCCAAGGCCGACGTGCGGATCTCGGACAACGTGCAGGACTACACCCCCGACCGGGAGCGGCTGCGGCTGGTCCGGCAGGCGGCGCAGTTCCTGGCCGAGGCGCTGGCCAAGGCGTCCTGACGGCCGCGCGAGCGGGCTACGCTGCCCGGTACCCGGAGCGGGTACCGGGCGGCTGCTTTTCCGCCGGGCCCGACCGGGCGCCCCGGCGGACTTCTTCGTCTTCGTCGGACCGAGCGCTGGAGAGGAACCGGATGAGGGCCACCGGGCGGGTACTGGCCGCGGCGCTCGCCGCCGGGCTGCTGACGGGCGGCTGCGGCGCGGGCGCGCCCGGGGGGTCGGGGGCCGGGCCGTCCGGCCCCGCCGGGGCGGCCGCCACGGACGCGGCCGGTGCGGGGGCGGCCTCCGCGGCGGCCGGGGCCACGCCGCTGGAGCCGCTGCCCGCGGCGGTGCCGGCCGCGCTCGCGCCCTACTACGCGCAGCGGCCGGGCTGGCAGCCCTGCGACGGCGGGTTCGAGTGCACCACCTTCCGGGTGCCGCTGGACTACGACCGGCCGGGCGACGGCGACCTCACCCTGGCGGCCGTCCGGGCCCCGGCGGCTCCCGAGGGGGCCGGCCGGGAGGGCCGGCTCGGCTCGCTGCTGCTGAACCCGGGCGGGCCCGGCGGGTCGGCGGTCGAGTACGTGGAGGCGGTGGCCCGGACGTACGACGGCGGCGTGCGCGCCCGGTACGACCTGGTCGGCCTCGACCCGCGCGGGGTCGGCCGGAGCAACCCGGTCACCTGCCTGAGCGGGGAACGGATGGACGCCTTCACGGCCGTCGGCCTCACCCCGGGCGACCAGGGCGGGATCGACGCGCTGGTCGCCGCGGACAAGGAGTTCGCCGAGGGCTGCCGGCAGCGGGTCGGCTCCGCGCTCGGCCACCTGAGCACCGTCGAGGCGGCCCGCGACATGGACGTGCTGCGGGCCCTGCTCGGCGACGAGCGGCTGAACTACGTCGGCAAGTCCTACGGCACCTTCCTCGGCGCCACCTACGCGGGGCTCTTCCCCGGCCGGGTCGGGCGGCTGGTGCTGGACGGCGCGATGGACCCGGCGCTCGACTCGGTCACCGGCAACCGCACCCAGGCGGGCGGCTTCGAGACCGCCTGGGCGGCCTTCGCCAGGGACTGCGCCCGGCGGGAGGACTGCCCGCTCGGCCGCACCGAACAGCAGGTCGGCGAGCAGCTCACCGCCCTGTTCGCGACCGTCCGGGCGCAGCCGCTGCCGAGCGCGGACAACGGCCGCCGGCTCACCGGCGCGCAGGCGACCACCGGCGTCATCGAGGCCATGTACGCCGACTACCTCTGGCCCAAGCTGCGCGCCGCGCTCGGCGACGCCAGGGCCGGCGACGGCACCGCCCTGCTGCACCTGTCCGACGCGTACTACGGGCGGGAGGCGGACGGCTCGTACCCCAACCTGATGTTCGCCAACACGGCGGTGAACTGCCTGGACCTGCCCGCCCCGTTCGCCGGGCCGGGGGACGTGCTGCGCGCGGTGCCGGACTTCGAGCGGGCCTCGCCGCACTTCGGCCGCGACATGGCGTGGATGGCGCTGACCTGCGCCTACTGGCCGGTCCGGGCGACCGGTGCGGCGCACACCATCCGGGCCGCCGGGGCCGCCCCGATCGTGGTCGTCGGCACCACCCGGGACCCGGCCACGCCGTACGCGTGGGCGCAGTCGCTGGCCGGGCAGCTGGAGTCGGGGCGGCTGCTCACCTACGACGGGGACGGGCACACCGCGTACGGGCGGCACGACGCCTGCGTGGACGGGGCGGTCAACCGTTTCCTGCTCACCGGCGAGGCCCCTGAGCAGGGGAAGCGCTGCGGCCGCTAGCGCGCGCCCCGGGCGCGGGGCGGTGCCGCGGGTGCGGCCGCGGGGCCGGATGGTTGCAGCTTCAATCGATCACCGGTGCGACGTTACGATGAGCGCCCCCCTGCCCCCGTCCCCACCGGAGCGCACCGTGCTCGGAGTCAACGACCTGGCGACCTACGTCCTCGGCGCCCTCGTCATCATCCTGCTCCCCGGACCCAACTCCCTGTACGTGCTGTCCGTCGCCGCCCGCAAGGGCGTCCGGACCGGCTACCGGGCCGCCGCCGGCGTCTTCGTCGGCGACTTCACGCTGATCAGCCTCACCTCGCTGGGCGCCGCCTCCCTCCTGAAGGCCAACCCGGCCGTCTTCGCGGTGGTCAAGTTCGGCGGCGCCGCCTACCTGCTCTGGATCGGCTTCGGCATGCTGCGGGCCGCCCGCCAGCTCTGGCGCGAGCGCCGGGCCGTCGCCGACCCGGAGGCGCAGGCGGCTCCCGAGGCCGTCGAGCGGCCGTTCCGCCGAGCCCTGGTGATCAGCCTGCTGAACCCGAAGGCGATCCTCTTCCTGCTCTCCTTCTTCACCCAGTTCGTCGACCCGGGCTACGGCCGGCCGGTGCTCTCCTTCGCCCTGCTCGGCGGGATCCTGCAGACGTTCAGCATGCTCTACCTCTCGCTGCTGATCTTCGCGGGCACCACCCTGGCCACCGCCTTCCGCCGCCGCCGGAGGCTGTCCGCCACCCTCACCAGCGGCGTCGCCGTCCTGTTCGCCGGCTTCGCCGCCAAGCTCGCCGTCTCCTCCGCCTGACCGGCCCGGCCCGGGTGCCCGGCGGCCGCCCGGTCGGCCGCCGGACCGTCCCGTTACGGATCACCCGCGAACCTGTGTAGACTGGCCCGCGTTGCCGCCGCACGCGGCATCGGTGCCGCCTTAGCTCAGTTGGCCAGAGCAACGCACTCGTAATGCGTAGGTCGCGGGTTCGAATCCCGCAGGCGGCTCGGTGAAGGCCCAGGTCATCCACGTGATGACCTGGGCCTCTTGCGTTCCCGCCGCCGGTGAGTCGCCCCGGCCGGCCCTTCGCGTGTTCGAGGCCCCGGGCGTTTTCGAGGACCGCGGGCTTTTTCAAGACCCCCGGACGTGTTCAGGAAAAGGGGCGGAGCACGGATTCGGATATTCGTCCACAGTTGTTCCAGGCCATTGCGGACGGTGAACGTATGTGTTCAGATCACCGGCACTACTCGAGTCGAGCGCGATGTGCGAAAGTCATTCTGCTGCTTGGTTCACACGTAGTGAGGTGACATATGGATACTGCAGTAGAAAGGGCCATCGAGTGCATTCGGGCGCGTTACGGCGATCCGCTTACTCTCACCGAGATCGCCGAAAGCGCCCTGCTCAGCCGCTTCTATTTCACGCGGCTCTTCAAGGAGGAGACCGGGCTCACTCCCGGCAGGTTCCTGGCCGCGATCCGCATCCACGAGGCCAAGCGGCTCATCGCGACCACCTCGATGAGCATCACCGAGGTGTCCTTCGCGGTCGGCTACAACAGCCTCGGTTCCTTCACCAACTCCTTCACCGCCGGGGTCGGGGTGTCGCCGAGCCGGTACCGCCGGCTGGCGCGCGGAGGGGGGGAGGGACTTCCGGAGCCCGATCCGGGAACGTGGACGGGATTCGGGACGGTCGCGGGCACCATCAGCCTGCCGGAGGGCCACGGGAACGCCCGGGTGTTCCTGGGCGCCTTCCGCACGCCGGTCGTCCAGCACCCGTCGCTCGCCGCGGCGGTGATCGACGTGCCGAGCGGTAGGCCGTCCTGCTACTCGCTGACGGACGTCCCCGAGGGGACCTGGCACCTGCTCGCGGTGGCGGTGGCCGACGGGGTCGGGCCCGACGCCAGGGCCCGGCGGACCGCGCTCTTCGGCGGGCACGGCCCGGGGCCGGTGACGGTCACCGCCGACACCGTCACCAGTGCGGCGGTGCGGCTGCGCCCGGGCCGTCCGTCCGACCCGCCGGTGCTGCTGGCGCTGCCGGAGCTCGAACCGCCGGCGAACGTCACGGCCCACCCCGGGTGCGCCTCCGTGGTGCCGGCCCCGGAGCGCGCCGAACGGCACCGGGCCGCGGGCCACCTCCGGGTGGCGTCCGCGGCACCGGTGCCGGCGCGGTCGTGACCGGGCGGGATCACCGCACCATTTCCTGGTTGGTCTTGAGCTGCTCCGCGAGCAGGCTCCACTCCCGGCCGATCCGCTCGGCGATCGAGGCGATGACGCCGCGCCAGTGCGGCGGGACCGCGTCGACCAGGTCGCGCCAGTCCTCGTCGAGGTCGGTGGCGTGGAGCTGCATCCAGCGGAGGAACTCCCGGCCGCCGGTGGTGTAGCGGATGGCGGGGTCGCCGGCCATCTTGGCCGCCACCGTCGCCCACGCGGGCGGCGCGTCGGTGTGGTTCCGGCGGTGCGTCGAGGCGGAGTCGACGCTCGGCGCCACCCGCAGCGGCACCCGGGTGGCGCCGCCGGGGACCCCCACGGGGACCCCGGCGGGCCGGACCGCCCCGTCGACCGGCCGCACGGCCTGCACGGACCGCACGGGCTGCACCGCCTGGACGGCCTGCGGCCGTGCGGCCGTCTGGCGTCCGTCCCGCTCCGGGCTGTCGCCGCGCCGCAGCCGGGCGCTCACGTCGTGGACCGTGCCGAGCGACACGTCGGTCTCCCGGGCCACCTGACGCAGCGGCGCGTTCGGGTTGGCGGCGATGTACTCGGCCGCCCGGCGCCGCCCCTCGCCCGCGTCCACCGGGCGCCGCCGGCCGTCCCGGCCGATCCGCTTGCCGCCCAGCTGCGCGCCCCCGGCCGACTGGTCGCGCAGCGAGGCGATCGTCTTCGCGCTGAGCCCGGTGATGCCGGCGATGGCCCGGTCGGACCAGTCGGGGTGGGAGCCCAGGACCCGCTGGGCGCCGGAGACCCGGTCGGCCTTCGACAGCGGCAGCCCGTGCGAGCCGTTCGCCTTCATGGCGATGACGAGCGCCTCGGAGTCCGAGCAGTCGAGGAAGCGCACCTTGATGCTGTCGTCGCCGCGCAGCCGGGCGGCCTCCAGCCGGTGCAGCCCGTCGATGACGCGGTAGCCGTCCATCTGGACGAGGATGGGCGGCAGTTCGGCCGAACCCGCCGCGTCGATGAGGAGTTGGATGTGGGCGGCGTCCGTGCCGCCCTGGCGCAGGGACACTCCGGGCGACAGCGCGGTGATGGGGACATCGCGTGCCGGCAGTTTCTCGAAGTTCTTCAGATCGAATTCGGTGTGGGCCGATGATTCGGCGTTGCCGGTCCTGACGGGGCTGAATGCACTCGTCACCAGGACGGCGTGCCCGTTGCTCTGAGCCATTCCGTTCTCTCCCTCTCTGCTGCCGCTGCGTCGAGCGTCGCAAGCGGCTCTTCAGCGGCAGTCGAGGGCAGGTGGACGTTCCCTGGAAGCACGACACCGCGGGCGTCCGCCGGTTCGGCGGACACCCGCGGTGGACGCGGAGGGCCTGGTCAGGCGTCCCTGCGCTGGAGCAGGACACCCGCGATGACCAGCACGGCGGCCGTCCAGAGGGCGAGCACCCCGAGGCCCTGCCACGGCCCCAGGACGTCGGAGGCGCGGGAGTGCTGCTGGGTGATCAGGAACCCCGCCTCGGTGGGGAGGTAGCCGTGGACGTGCTTGCCCACACTACCGGGCAGCATCCGGGTCATCGGGGCGATCACCAGGACGAAGGCGATGACGCCGGTGATGCTCGCCGCGGTGTGCCGGATGATCGCGCCGACCCCGAGCGCGAACAGGCCGAGCAGGGACAGATACAGGCCGCAGCCGAAGACGGCCCGCAGGACGCCCTCGTCGCCGATCGAGACCGGCGCCTTCTCGTTCAGGATCGGCGCGCCCAGGAAGAACGAGAGGAAGGCGGTCAGTTCGCCGACGACCAGGACCACCAGGCCGAAGACCGCGCCCTTGGCCACCAGGACCGGCACCCGCTTGGGCACCGCGAGGAGGCTGGCCCGGATCATTCCGGTGGAGTACTCGGAGGCGATCACCATCACGCCCAGCACGCAGACCGCGAGCTGGCTGAGCAGGATGCCGCTCCCGAGGATGGTGCCGGTCGGGTCGAGCCGCATCTCCGCCTGCTGGGCCGCGTCGCTCTTGTCCCAGTTGGCGACGCCCATCTGCATGAACAGCACGGTGGCGATCAGGGTCAGCACGATCAGGATGACGAGCGACCAGACGGTCGAGCGGACCGAGCGGATCTTGGTCCACTCGGAGAGCATCAGGTCGGCGAAGCCCGGTTCGCGGGCCCCGCCGGTGACGGTGGTCGCGGGGGCGGGTGCGGTCACGGTCGTCACTTCACACCTCCGGCGGTGGTCACGCCGGCGTCGTACTCGACGGCGTCCTTGGTCAGTTCCATGAAGGCGTCCTCGAGCGAACCGCGGCGGGTCGAGAGCTCGTGCAGGACCAGGCCGCCGGCGGCGGCCAGTTCGGCGATGCGCGGAGCCTCGAGCCCGACGACGTCCAGGTCGCCCTCGTCGGTGTCGGTGACGGTGGCGCCCTCGGAACGCAGCAGCTCGGCGAGCCGCTCGCGGTCGGGGGTCTTCACCAGCACGCTCTGCTCGGTGCTGTGCTCGATGAACTCCTCGGTGGAGCAGTCGGCGACCAGCCGGCCCCGGCCGATCACGATGAGGTGCTCGGCGGTCACGGCCATCTCGTTCATCAGGTGGCTGGAGACGAAGACGGCGCGGCCCTCCGCCGCGAGCGACTTCATCAGGTTGCGGATCCAGACGATGCCCTCGGGGTCCAGGCCGTTGAGCGGTTCGTCCAGGATCAGCGCGGCGGGGTCGCCCAGCAGCGCGGCGGCGATGCCCAGCCGCTGCCCCATGCCGAGCGAGAACCCGCCGGCCCGCTTGCGGGCCACCGAGCCCAGGCCGACCTGGTCGATGACCTGGTCGACCCGGCGCTTGCCGAAGCCCTGGGTCTGGGCCAGGCAGAGCAGGTGGTCGTAGGCGCTGCGCCCGGTGTGGACCGCACGTGCCTCCAGGAGCGCGCCCACCACCCGCATGGGGGCGGCGAGTTCGCGGTACGGCACGCCGTTCACGGTGGCCGTGCCGGCGTCGGCGCGGTCCAGGCCCAGCAGCAGCCTCATCGTGGTGGACTTGCCCGCGCCGTTGGGGCCTAGGAAGCCGGTGACCCGGCCGGGCTCGACGGTGAACGACAGGTCGTTCACCGCGGTCTTGTCGCCGTAGCGTTTCGTGAGGTTCTTGGCCTCGATCATGGTCACCTCGGTTGAAGGGGCTGCGAGAGATTCCGGGGGATAAATCCGCCCCGCCCACCTGTGGTACCAGGAATCCGAATCCGTTCAGTAGGGGCCGGCCCGCTCCGCCGTGAACGGCGGCCGCCGCCCACGATGGCCTCGGCCGCGTCGGCGTGGCAATTTTGACGGCGGTGACGGCCGGCCCGAGCGGCCGTTTCATCTGCTCGTTTTCCTCAGTTGAACCCGGAACCCATGAGGATGTCATGAATTCAGTCGTGAGTGATCCGGCCGCCGCCCGGCGGCCGGTGATCGGGGTCTGCGCCCGGACGGCGCCGGTCACGCTCCAGGGCACCGACATGGTCGTCAGCCTCGCGCTCCAGGCGCACCTGGCCTTCCTGGCCGGGGCGGGCTGCACACCGCTGCTGCTCCCGCTGCTGCCCGGTGTCGAGGAGGTGGTCGACCGGCTCGACGGCCTGCTCGTCCCGGGCGGCCCCGATCTCGATCCGACGCTGTACGGTGAGGCCCCGCACCCGGTGACCCGGGCGGTGACCCCGGACGCCGATCGCGTCGAACTGGCCTTGGTCAGAGCGGCACTTGACGCCGGGTTGCCCGTCCTGGCGATCTGCCGCGGCATGCAACTGCTGAACGTGCTGCACGGGGGCAGCCTGCACCAGCACCTGCCGGAGGTCACCGGCCACGAGGGCCACCGCCCGGCGGATCCGTCCTTTACGCTCGGTCGGCACCGGTTGAAGCTCCAGCCGGGCAGCCGGATCGCCGGCGTCCTCGACGAGGATGAGCCGGAGACGGCCTGCCACCACCACCAGGCCGTCCACCGGCTCGGTGCCGGTCTCACCGCCACCGGCTGGGCGGAGGACGGCACCGTCGAGGTCGTCGAGGTCACCGACCACCCCTTCGCGATCGGTGTGCAATGGGAATCCGGGCACACCGCCGACAAACGACTCCATCAAGCACTCGCACGAGCCGCAGGTCGCCCGAAAAACAACTAGCCGCCGAAATTCGGATACTTGAGAAAAAGGCGGCCCTGAGGGCAAGCTGTTTCCTGATCCCAATCCGAAGGAGAATTGCAGATGTCGCCGCGGATGCCTAACCCGTCACTGGTGGTTCCCGATGTCCTGCCGCCCATGCGCGAGCTGGTCAAGGCCGTCAACAATGTCGGCGTGCCGTTGCAGACCCTCGTGCTCATCCACCTGCGGGTGAGCCAGATCAACGGCCGCGAGGTCCAGATCCCCGTGAAGCAGCGCGAGTTCGAGGAGGCCGGCGAGGAGGACTTCCGCCTCCCCCTGGTGGCGACCTGGCGGGAGCAGACCTGCTTCACCGACGCCGAGCGCTCGGTGCTGGCGCTGGCCGAGGGTGCCACCCGCATCGCCGACCGGGAGAACCCGGTGACGGACGAGGTGTGGAACGAGGCCGCCAAGCACTGGAACGAGGTGCAGCTCGGTGCGGTGGTCCTGCACATCGGCCTGGTCAACCTCTGGAACCGCGTCAACGTCGTGACCAAGCAGGAGCCGGTGGACTGGCGGATCAACCCCAAGAAGTGGACCCCGATGACCTCTCGGCTCGCCACGACCACCAAGTAAGCGCTCCACCCCAAGAGGCCCTGTCCGGTGATTCCGCCACCGAACAGGGCCTCTTGGTGTGCCCGGCCGGTCGCCCGGCCGGGCAGCAGGATCAGCGCGGCAGCGGGGCGCGGCCGACGGCACCGGTGTTGATCGCCGCGAGCAGGCTGCGCGCCTGCACGTTGACGTAGCGGCTGTGCCCGGTGAGCACGTTCAGCTGGCCCGGGGTGACCCACTGGTACCCCGCCGGGGCCCGGGTGGGCGTCGTGGCCTCGTCCGTCTCGACGACCAGGTAGCGGCTCTCGGCGTCGAGGAACCGGCCGCCCTCCTCGGAGTGGACCGCCGAGTAGCGGACGCGGTCCGGGGCGGCGTTCAGGAACAGGTCCAGGAACGGCGGCCGGTGCCCGGCCGGCAGGTGGGCGTAGTTCTCCGGGACGTACTGCACGGTCGGCGCGAGCTCGACGGTGTCGAGGAAGCCGCCCTCGACCCGGGCGTGCACCAGGACGTGCGGGACGCCGCCGAACTCCCGGTAGGCGAACCCGACGACCCCGGTGCCGACCGGTTCGATGATCGGCTGGGTCCAGCCGGCGACCTCGCGGCCGGCGCCCTCGACGGAGACCGCCACCACCCGGAAGAACCGCTCGTCGACCCGGTGGACGGAGTGCTCGTCGCGCCGCCACCCGGAGATCCCGCGCAGCGGCACCCGGCGGACGTGGACGTCCTGCCGGGACCGCTCACCGGTGAACCAGGCCAGCAGGTCGGCGTCGGAGGACAGCGCGCCAGGCTCGGGGGGCGCCATCGGGGCGCTCGCCAGCACGGTGCGCGCGTCCATGTTGACCACGTTGTCCAGCCGCAGCAGCGCCGCGATCTGGCCGAGCGTCAGCCAGCGGAAGTCCTCGGCGACCGGCACGTCCCCGTGCACCTCGACGATCATGTTGCGGTTGCGCTTGCGGTAGAACCAGGCGCCGTGCTCGGACTGCAGGACGTCGGTGAGCACCCGGCGCCGGTCCGGGTCGAGGAAGTGCTCCAGGTAGCGCACCTCCGCCCCGCCGTGCGCCTTGGTGTAGTTGCTGCGGGTGGCCTGCACGGTGGGGGAGAGCTGCACCAGGTTCGGGTTGCCGGGCTCCATCTTCGCCTGCATCAGGAAGTGCAGGACGCCGTCGAACTCCTTGGCCAGGATGCCGAGGATGCCGATCTCCGGCTGCACGATGATCGGCTGCTGCCACTCGGCCTCCGGGCGGACGACGTGCAGGCCCTCGACGGTGAAGAACTTCCCGCTGCGGTGCCGCAGGTCGCCGGTCTCCGGGGCGAACGACCAGGCGTCGAGCTCGGCGAACGGGATCCGGCGGATCTCCGTGCCGCAGCTGCGCCGGTGGTGGTCCAGCCAGCCGGTGACGTCGGCCGTCGCGATGTGGACGCCCTCGGCCGCGGCGGCGGACCGGGCCAGCCGGTCGGCGACCGAGGCGCTGGAACGCGGGATCAGCAGGGTGCTCACGACCGACCACCGCTCTCCTTGACCGGCTTCCACCACTGCGGGTTCTCCCGGTACCAGGCGACGGTCTCCGCGAGGCCGCGGTCGAAGGCGGTGAGCGGCCGGTGGCCGAGCTCCTGCTCGATCTTGGTCTGGTCGAGGGCGTACCGCCGGTCGTGGCCCTTGCGGTCGGCGATGTGCCGGACGAGGTCGGGGGACGCCCCGCACAGCTCGACCAGCCGGTGCGCCAGCGTCAGGTTCGGCACGGCCGTGCCGGAGCCGATGTTGTAGGCCTCGCCGGCCCGGCCGCCGGTGAGCACCCGGTGCACCGCGCGGCAGTGGTCGTCCACGTGCAGCCACTCGCGGATCTGGCCGCCGTCCCCGTAGACCGGGATCGGGCGCCCTTCCAGCAGGTTGGTGACGGACAGCGGGATGAACTTCTCGGGGTGCTGGTAGGGGCCGTAGTTGTTGGAGCAGCGGGTGACCGAGACGTTCAGGCGGTGGGTGCGGAAGTAGGCCAGCGCGATCAGGTCGGAGGCGGCCTTGGACGCGGCGTAGGGGGAGTTCGGCAGCAGGGGGGACTCCTCCGTCCAGAACCCCTCGTCGATCGAGCCGTAGACCTCGTCGGTCGAGACGTGCACGACCCGCTCGACACCGAGCGCCAGGCAGGCCTCGAGCACGGCCTGGGTCCCCTCGACGTTGGTGCGGACGAACGCGGCGCCGCTCTCGATCGAACGGTCCACGTGGCTCTCGGCGGCGAAGTGCACCACCGCGTCCTGCCCCTCCAGCACCGAGCGCAGCAGCCCGCGGTCGAGGATGTCCCCGTGCACGAAGGTGAGCCGGGGGTGGGAGGCCGGGAGGTTGTCGCGGTTCCCCGCGTAGGTCAGCGCGTCCAGCACCGTGACGTGCGCGTCCTCGTAACCCGGGTATCCCCCGTCGAGCATGGTCCGTACATAATGCGAGCCGATGAATCCGGCGCCGCCGGTGACGAGGATTTTCATGAGACCACGCCGCAGTCGGAATTCCACGATCGAAGCATGTGCTTGCCCTTTTCGGTGAGGGGGGTGGATGCCGTGCAATTACGCTAAAGAATCGCCTGATTCCGGGCATCTTTCAAATTGCGTTCAGCCGCCGAAAACGCCGCAGGGGGTGGTGGGGGGGGGGGCGGGCCCCCCCCCCCCCCCCCCCCCCCCCGGGGGCCGCC
>NZ_JBITCO010000029.1:42040-101043 GCF_044453265.1 Kitasatospora sp. NPDC051705
GGGGGGGGGGTGTTCGGTGTGAACTTCCCTAACACTCGCCGTTCTGGCCGCAAATCTAACATTTGGCGCCCCCCCCCACAACGGCGCGGGGGGGGGGGGGGGGCGCCCCCCCCCCCCCCCCACCACCCCCCTGACCGGGCGCTACCGGCCGACGTAGGCGGCGAGGTGTTCACCGGTGCGGGTCGAACGGGCGGCGACCAGCTCGGCCGGGGTGCCCTCGAAGACGACCCGGCCGCCCTCGTGGCCGGCGCCGGGGCCGAGGTCGATGATCCAGTCGGCGTGCGCCATCACGGCCTGGTGGTGCTCGACGACGATCACCGACTTCCCGGCGTCCACCAGCCGGTCCAGCAGTCCGAGCAGGTTCTCGACGTCGGCCAGGTGCAGCCCGGCGGTGGGCTCGTCCAGGACGTACACGCCCCCTTTGTCGGCCATGTGCGCGGCCAGTTTCAGCCGCTGCCGCTCGCCGCCCGACAGCGAGGTGAGCGGCCGGCCGATGCCGAGGTAGCCGAGGCCCACGTCGGCGAGGCGCTCCAGGACGCGCCGCGCCGCGGGGATCCGAGCGGGGCCGGCGCCGAAGAACTCCAGCGCCTCGTCGACCGGCATGGCGAGCACCTCGCTGATGTCGCGGCCGCCCAGCAGGTGCTCCAGGACGGCCGGCTCGAAGCGCCGGCCCTCGCAGTCCTCGCAGGTGGTGGCGACCCCGGCCATCACGGCGAGGTCGGTGTAGATCACGCCGGCGCCGTTGCAGGTGCCGCAGGCGCCCTCGGAGTTGGCGCTGAACAGCCCGGGCTTGACGCCGTTGGCCTTGGCGAAGGCGGTGCGGATCGGGTCGAGCAGGCCGGTGTAGGTCGCCGGGTTGCTGCGCCGTGAGCCCTTGATCGGCGACTGGTCGACCGCCACCACGCCCTCCCGGCGCGCGACCGAGCCGTGGATCAGCGAGCTCTTGCCGGAGCCGGCCACGCCGGTGACCACGCACAGCACGCCGAGCGGGACGTCCACGTCGACGTCCCGCAGGTTGTGCCGGGTGGCGCCGCGGATCTCCAGCCGGCCGGTCGGCGTGCGCACCGCCGCCTTGGGGGCGGCCCGGTCGTCGAGGTGGCGGCCGGTGACGGTGCCGCTGGCCCGCAGCCCTTCGAGGGTGCCCTCGAACACCACCTCGCCGCCCTCGGAGCCGGCCCGCGGCCCGAGGTCGACGACGTGGTCGGCGATCGCCATCGCCTCCGGCTTGTGCTCCACGACCAGCACCGTGTTGCCCTTGTCCCGCAGCCGCAGCAGCAGGCCGTTCATCCGCTGCACGTCGTGCGGGTGCAGGCCGGTGGTCGGTTCGTCGAAGACGTAGGTGGTGTCGGTGAGCGAGGAGCCGAGGTGGCGGATCATCTTGACGCGCTGGCCCTCGCCGCCGGACAGGGTGCCCGCGGGCCGGTCGAGCGAGAGGTAGCCGAGCCCGACCTCCACGAAGGAGTCCAGGGTGTGCAGCAGCTTGGCCAGCAGCGGTGCCACCGACGGTTCGTCCAGCCCGCGGACCCAGGCGGCGAGGTCGCTGATCTGCATCGCGCAGGCCTCGGCGATGCCGGTGCCGCCGATCCGGGCGGAGCGGGCCTCCTCGTTGAGCCGGGAGCCGTCGCACCCGGGGCAGGTGGCGAAGGTGACGGCCCGGTCGACGAAGGCCCGGACGTGCGGCTGCAGCGCCTCGCGGTCCTTGGAGAGCATCGACTTCCGGATCTTCGGGATCAGGCCCTCGTAGGTCAGGTTGACCCCGTCGACCTTCACCTTGGTCGGCTCGCCGTGCAGGAAGTCCCGCATCTCCCGGGCCGTGAAGTCACGGATCGGCTTGTGCGGGTCGAGGATGCCCGACTCGGCGTAGACCCGGGTGGTCCAGAAGCTGTCGCGCGTCCAGCCGGGGATGGTGAACGCGCCGTCGGCGATCGACCTGGAGTCGTCGTAGAGCTGGGTGAGGTCGATGTCGGAGACGGTGCCGCGGCCCTCGCAGCGCGCGCACATGCCGCCGTGGTAGACGGCCTTGCGCACCACGACCCGCTCGCCCCGCCCCTTGTCGACGTTCATCGCCCCGCTCGCGGTGCGCCGCGGGACGTTGAAGGCGAAGGCGCTGGGCGGGCCGACGTGCGGCCGGCCGATCCGGCTGAACAGGATCCGCAGCATCGGGTTGACGTCGGTGGCGGTGCCGACGGTGGAGCGCGGGTCGCCGCCCAGCCGCTGCTGGTCGACGGTGATCACGGTGGTCAGCCCGTCCAGGACGTCGACCTCGGGGCGGGCCGGCGTCGGCATGAAGCCCTGGACGAAGGCGCTGTAGGTCTCGTTGATCAGCCGCTGGGACTCGGCGGCGATGGTGCCGAACACCAGGGAGCTCTTGCCCGAGCCGGACACGCCGGTGAACACCGTCAGCCGGCGCTTGGGGAGCTCGACGCTGACGTCCTTGAGGTTGTTCACCCGGGCCCCGTGCACCCGGATCAGGTCGTGGCGGTCCGCGGGGTGCGGCCCGGTCTCGGTGGAGGCCTGGTCCGCCCCGGTGTCCTTGCCCATGGTCTCTCCATCTCGCGGGATGGGGACCGTGCGCGCCCGGCCCCGTCCGGCGAGCCTGCGGCGCCGCCCTCGATTCCCCCTCAAGGAACGCTCGAGGGGCGCTCGAGGGGGATTCGAGGCGTTGCCCCGGGTCAGCGGTCCTGCAGCAGCCCGAGCACGTTGCCGTCGGCGTCGGTGACGGTGGCCACCAGCCGGCCGCCGCCCACGTCGGCCGTGGCGTTCTGCACGGTGGCGCCCGCGGCGGTCACCTCGGCCAGCTTCGCCTGGATGTCCGGGACGTGCCAGTAGGCGACCGGCCCGGTCATGCCCTGCGTCCCCGCCCCGGGCACCAGACCGATGTGCTGACCCGCGATGTCGAAGCCGACGTAGAAGTCCTCGTCGGTCTGCGGCTCGACGCCGAGCAGGGCGGTGTAGAGCTTCTTGGCCGTTGCCAGGTCCTTGACGGGATGCAGAACGGTCTTGATTCCCTGGGTGGCGGTGTCAGCCATGGTCACTCCTGGGGTTGAGATCATGTCAATTGATGCTAGGGAGCATTCCAGACGCGGCGCTTCTCCATTTGTGCTCACTCCAGTGCCGGTCCAGCCGCCGTCGACCGGAAATAAAGACGTCCTTGTCAGGCTGCGAGCGCGTTGCATCCAGAAGGGGAATCACGTGAAAAAGCTCGCATTGGTCACGACGGTGATCGCGGCCAGTCTGGTGGGGTCGACCGTCGCCCCGGCCGCGGCGGACGCTCCCGCGCCGGCCGCCGGCAGCGTCTCCTGGACGCTGTGTCCGGACAACGACCCCGTTCTCGGCGCCCTGCTCAAGGGCCTGGAGTGCGGCTCGGTGCAGGTGCCGCTCGACTACGACAAGCCCAACGGCCAGAAGATCAGCCTCGCGCTGACCCGGGCCAAGCACACCGCCCCCGACGCCCAGTACCAGGGCGTCGTGATCCTCAACCGCGGTCAGTGGCCCGGCGGCATCGGTCGTGACCTGCCGACCCGTTACGCCAAGGGGACCACCGGGCTGGCCAAGGACGTGGGCGCCGCCTACGACTGGATCGGCTTCGACCCGCGCGGTGTCGGGGCCAGCGAGCCGTCGGTCGTCTGCGACCCCGACTACGTGGACCCCGGCCACGCCAAGCCGGACCCGGTGCCGAGCTCGCCCGCCGCCGAGCAGGCGCTGGTGGAGCAGGCCAAGGCCTACGCCAAGAGCTGCGGGGACAAGTACGGCGACGTCCTGAAGCACCTCAGCACCAAGGACGCCGCGCGCGACCTGGACCGGATGCGGATCGCGCTCGGCCAGGACAAGATCACGTACTTCGGCACCGACTGGGGCACCTACCTCGGCTCGATCTACGCCTCGATGTACCCGAACCGGGTCCGCCGGATGCTGCTCGACAGCGTGGTGAGCCCCGGCGGCGCCTGGTACGACGACAACGTCGACAAGAACGAGACCTCGGAGGAGAACGCGAAGATCTTCTTCACCTGGGTCGCCAAGTACGACTCGGTCTACCACCTCGGCACCACCGAGCAGGCCGTCGAGGCGAACTACTACAAGGGCCAGGACGCGCTGCGCGCCACGCCGCTCGACGGCAAGATCGGCCCGGCCGAGTGGACGGACGTCTTCGAGCCGGTGCTCTACCGCAGTTGGACCTGGATATCCCGGGCGAAGGTGCTCTCCGACTGGGTCGTCAAGGGGGACGGGACCTCGCTGAAGGCCACCTTCACCGTCCCGGGCTTCCCGCACCAGAACCGGCAGGCGATGAACAACGCCTCCCAGTGCACCGACGCCTCCTCGCCGCGTGACTGGGACACCTGGCACGACGACTACGCCGGCCAGTACGCCGACGGGAACCGCTTCATCACCTGGACCAACGCCTGGTACAACGCCCCGTGCGCCTTCTGGCCGGTGAAGGCCCAGCCCACGCCGCGGATCGGCAACCGCCAGGTGGACGTGCTGCTGGTGCAGCCCCAGTACGACACCGCGCACGGCGTCTACGGCGCCTACGAGACCCACTGGCTGTTCCCGAACTCCCGCCTGATCGTGGAGAAGGACGGCCACAACGTCGGCGCCGCGCTCTCCGCCAACGGCAACACCTGCCTCAACGCCTACGCCAGCGACTACCTGCGCGACGGCACCCGCCCCGCGGCCGGCGCCTTCGTCGACGCCACCTGCGCGGCGGCGCCGGACCCGGTCCCGACCGCCTCCTGATCCGGATCCCGGCCGGGCTCCCGGTCCGGCTCCGGCACCCGTCTGCCGGGCGGCCCCGCATGGGACAGACATGCGGGGCCGCCTGCACGGGGGGGCTGGTGACCGATGATCAGCCCGGCTTCGGCGGACGGGTGTTCAGCGTGCGGGCGGACGGGTGTTCAGCGTGCGCCGGCGGGGGCGGCGCCGGCCCGGTGGGCGAGCACCAGCACCTCCAGGGTGCGGGTCAACTCGTTGGGCGACGGCATGGAGAGCACCTCCTGGCGCAGCCGCTGCGCGTTCGCCCGGAGGCCCTCGTCCTCCAGCAGGCGGACGATCGCCTCCCTGACCCCGGGGCCGTCCACCTCGGCGGGCTTCATGGAGAGCCCCGCGCCGGACCGTTCGAGGCACTGGAGCTTCAGCGGGAGGTCGAACGCCCGGCTGATCAGCAGCTGGGGGACGCCGTAGCGCAGTGCGCAGCCGAAGGACCACGTCCCGCCGTGGTGCACCATGGCCGCGCAGCCCGGCAGGACCTCGGAGAGCGGGACGGACTCCACCAGGCGGGTGTTGGCGGGCACCTCGGTGAGCTTGCGCTGGGACTCCTCGGGCAGCGTCAGGACCAGCTCCATCTCCAGGTCGCCCACCGAGTCCAGGATCTCCTGGATCTTCTCGACCGGCAGCAGGTGCTGCACCGGGCCGTCGTTGACGGAGTCCCCGAAGGTCATCAGCACCCGTGGCGCCCGCGGCGGTTCGGCCAGCCAGCGCGGCATGACGGTCGGCCCGTTGTAGGGGACGAACTGCATCGGCAGCGTGGTCGGGCGCGGGTCGGGGCGGAACGCCTCCGGCAGCGGGTCGATGGTGAACTGCCCGTTCACCAGGTCCTCGGAGAACTCGAAGCCGTACTTCCCGGCCCAGCCGCCGAGCCACTCGCGCAGCCCGTCGACGCGTTCCTCCGGCGGCTGCTGTGCCATCGCGTGCAGGTAGTCCTCGCGCATCCGGGTGTAGACGTCGACCGAGTACAGCACCCGGGCGTGCGCCGCCCCGACGGCCGCGGCGGCCACCGCACCGGCGAAGGCCTTCGCGCCCCAGAGGACGAGGTCGGGCCGCCACTCGCGGGCGAAGGAGACCAGGTCGTCCATCATCGAGTCGTTGGAGCGCCGGGCCTGCGGCAGCACCAGGTCGTCGAAGACCTTGGTGACGGCCTCCCAGCCGAGCCGCTCCCGGCCGGGGTCGGCGTCGAACAGCGGGCCGAGGTCGTTGCCGGCCGGGCCGCCCTTCGCGGGACCTCCCTTCGCGGGACCTCCCTGTGCGGGACCCCCTCGGCCCGGGCCGCCGCCGGCCGGGCTGCCCCCGGCCGGACCGCCCGCCGCCGGCGCGGGACCCGCCCTGCGCTGGTCCCGCCGCTTCCGCTCCTCCGGGGTCTCGCCGGGCCCGACGCCCAGACCCATCAACCCGGCCCCGGTGACGGCGTCGAGGAGGTCGGGCCAGCCGGCCACCCGGACCTCGTGCCCGGCCGTCTGCAGCGACCACGCCAGCGGCACCAGGTTGAAGAGGTGGGTCTTCCAGGGGAACGGCACGATGAGAACGCGCATGGCGGACGTCCTTAGCTTCAGGGGCGGAAGAATTCGCGGGCGAACGCCTCGCTCACCGCCGCTTCCATCATCCTGACGCGTCCGCTACAGATCTTCTCCAGACTTGCCTGGTGCTCCCGGTCGCCGCGGTCACCGCGACGGTGACGGCGGCGACCACGAGGGTCGCCGGCAGCGGGCCCGTCAGGTCGCAGAGCGCGCCCACGAGCAGGATCGACACCGCCACGCCCGACGGCAGCAGCGTGGCCCGCAGCGTGACCACCGAGGACAGCTCCTCGGCCGAGGCGGTGGCCAGCAGCCGGTTGTTGTAGTGCACGAAGGCGATCTCGAAGAACACCAGGAAGAGCGCGTACAGCACGAGGGTCGGCACCGTGCGGCCGATCAGCACCGCCGCCAGCAGCGGCGGCAGCGGGAGCAGCGCCCAGGCGGCGGAGGGCACCCGGTCGAGGTGGCGCTGGACCGGCAGGGCGGCGAGCGAGCCGGCGAAGACGGCGACCGCCGAGACCGCGACGAACACCCCCACCAGACGGGTCCCGCCGTGCAGCAGGTCGAGCGGGACGACGGTCACGGCCACGGTGTGGAAGCCCTGCCAGAACGCCACCAGCAGGAACCGCCCGAGCAGCCGGCGCAGCGCGGGGTCGTCCACCCGCAGCCGGGTGCCGCCCGTGGCGCCCGCGGCGGCCCGGCCGCCGTCGGATGCCACCGCGGTGGCCGGGGGCAGCGCCCAGGCGAGCAGCGCGGAGAGCGCCAGCGTCGCCACGTTCAGCGCGACCAGCCCGCGCAGGGACAGGATCGAGGCGGCCGGCCCGGCGAGTGCGGCGCCGACGCTGACCCCGGTCAGCTTGCCGATCTCGGCGACGGTGTTGGCCCGGTCCAGCCGCTCCGGCGGCACGGCGCCGCGCAGCACGACCGCGGTGGCCGAGCGGGTGATCGCCTCGAAGTACCCGCGGACGACCACGAGCACGGTGGCGGTCACCAGCAGCGCGCGGCCCGGCGCCAGCAGTGCGGCCGCGGTCAGGGCCAGGCTCGCCGCCTCGGCCAGCCGGACCAGCCGCTCGGGGGCGGGGCGGGCGAGCAGCCGGTTGAGCGGGGCGGCCAGCAGCAGGGCGGGCAGCCAGGGCGCGCTGAGCAGGGCTCCGGCGAGCAGCCCGGAGCCGGTGTCGGAACCGACCCGGGTGGAGAGGCTCACGAGCAGCAGGAAACTCCCGCAGGTATTGACGAACAGTAATGCGGGAGTGGAATTCGGCGAGCGCAGCGCCGTGGGAAACAACGTCATCTCTTCCTCCTTGCGTCCCCCTTCAGGGGTGGAGGATGGCAGAGCTGAACGGATATCGGCGATGGCCGATCCTGTCTATCGTTGAACACATGACAGCAGCTATTGGGGAAAACCCGTGCATCGTGCTGGTGGACGCCTACGCCGGGGTCCGCTCGCTCGTCCTGGAATTCCGTGAGCAGGGATGTTCGGTCGTCCGTGTGCAGAGCACGCGGGATGTTCCGGCCGCGTACCGCGGTTCGCCGCACGTCCCCGGGGACTTCATCGCGGACATCGTGCACGACGGCGATCCGGCGGCGACCGCCGCGGCCGTCGCGGCGTACTCGCCGGTCGCCGTGCTCTCCGGCGGCGAGGTCGGGGTGGAACTGGCGGACGAGCTCGCCGAGCGGCTCGGCCTGCCCGGGAACGGGACCGCGCTCAGCGCGGCCAGGCGGGACAAGCACCTCATGGTCGAGGCGGTGCGCGCCGCCGGCCTGCGGGCGGCCCGGCAGCTGTGGGCCACCGACGCGGACGAGCTGGCCGCCTGGCACGCGGAGCTCGGCGGGCGGGTCGTGGTCAAGCCGCCGCGCGGCGCGGCCAGCCAGGGCGTCCACTTCTGCGACACCCCGGAGGAGTCGGTCGCCGCCTTCCGCTCCCTCGTCGGCGCCGACGACGTCTTCTCCCGGCCCAACCGCGGGGCGGTGGCGCAGGAGTACCTGGCCGGCACCGAGTACATGGTGAACACGGTGAGCCGGGACGGCCGCCACCACGTCTGCGACGTCTGGCGGACCAGCCGGGTCAGCGCCAACGGCGTCGTCGACCTCTGCGACGCGCTGTCGCTGATCGACTCCGACAGCCCGGTCGTCGAGCCGCTCACCGCGTACGGGTTCCGGGTGCTGGACGCCCTCGGCATCGCGCACGGCCCGGCGCACCTGGAGATCCGGATGACCCCCGACGGGCCGTGCCTGGTCGAGGTCGGCGCCCGGATGGCCGGCGGCGGCATCCCGGCGACCGCCGGGCTGGCGATCGGCGAGTCCCAGCCGGAGTGGACCGTGGACGCTTACCTGCGGCCCGAGCGCTTCCACGCCCGGGCGGGCCGCCCGTACCGGGTGCGGAGGTACTGCGCGATCTTCGGCATGGTCTCGCCGGTGGAGGGACTGCTGGAGGAGTACCGGGGGATCGAGCGGATCGAGGCGCTGGAGGGCTTCCACGCCCTGGCGACCCTGGTGGAACCGGGCCAGCCGATCCGGCGGACGGTCGACGACCTGACGTACCCGGTGATCGTGACGCTGCTGCACGACCTCGACGAGGTCGTGCAGCGCGACCTCAACACCATCCGGCACCTCGACGGGGCCGCGTTCTACGGGCTCGAGCGCGGCTGAGGCGGCGTTCGAGCGCGGACCGGCCGCAGTCGAACCTCAGCGGTGGACGGCGGCCGGCTCCAGGCTCGACCAGGACGGCAGCGGCACCCGGTAGACGAAGCTGACCGCGGTGCGCGGCTCCGCCGCCGTCGTGTTGGGCGCCGAGCGGTGCAGCACCAGACCGTCGAACACGACGGCCGAACCGGGTTCCAGCGGCACCGGGACCGGTTCGGTCGTGCGCGGCAGGTGCTCGTCCGCCACGTGCGGCTCGACCGCCCGGGCCAGCGGCGCCTCGCCGGGCAGGCGCTCGCGGTCCCCGGAGTGCGGGAGCAGCCCGAGCAGGTGGGAGCCGGGGTGGAACTCCAGGCAGCCGTTGCGCTCGGTGGCCGGGTCCAGCGCGATCCAGACCGTCACGATGCCGTGCTCGCCGGTGCCGAAGCCGGGCGGCGCGAAGGCCATGTCCTGGTGCCAGGGCTTCGCCGAGCCCACCACGGGCGGCTTGGCCCACAGGAAGGCGTTGACCAGCGTGCCCGGTCCGCCGACGGCGCGCCCGACCACGTCGTCCGCCAGGCCGAGCGAGCGCTGCACGGCGTCGAACTCGGGGACGTGCTCGTGGATCCGGTCGGCCGACCGGAGCACTCCGGGCAGGGCGCCGGAGCCCTGCTGCCAGGCCGCCCAGCCGCCGATGCCGGGCGCCTCCAGCACGAAGTCCCCGGTGGAGACGGTGCGGTCGCGGACGAGGTCGGCCAGCCGGCCCGCCGCGCCGCGGAGCCGGTCGAGCACCTCGCCGGCGGCCAGCCCGGGGAGCCGGGCGAACCCGTTCTCCCGCAGGTCAGGGGAATGGGGATCAACCATTTCTCTCTCTCCCTCGCTGATGTCGGATCCTCGCGGACCCACCCACAGGAATACCGGACCGTTCATGTTCAAGTGATGCCGGAATGCGGCCGTTGCCGCGTTCCGGCGGCCCTGCCTAAGCTTTCGGGCCATGAGGTCGTCCGGCCTCGTGAAAACTGGTTCAGGAAGGAGTGGAACATGTCCGACGGTACTTTCATGGACAGCCGCGACGCCCAGCAGGAGACCAGCAAGTGGTAATCCGCTGACCAGCGAATGCGCCGCCCGTATGGAATTCGATTCCGTACGGGCGGCACGTCGTCCGAGAGAGGTTGAGATGGTAGGAAATCGCGTAACACAGGTCATCGACGTCCCCGCCGACTTGCTGGTGATCGACGACTCCGCCGACGACCGCTACTGGGCCTCGGTCGAGCGCGTCCTCGGCCTGGCCGAGGAGAAGGGCCGGGCCGCCGACGGGGTGCCGCTGCTGGCGAGCCTCGTGGTCTCCCACCCGGAGTGGCCGGTGCGGGCCGGCGCGGTGCGGCTGCTCGCCGAGCACCACCTCGGCGACTCCGCCGCGGACACCGCCGTGGCCGCCGCGACCCACGACACCGTCGACTGGGTCGCGTTCACCGCGCTCAAGGTCATCACCGAGCACCGGATCGCCACCGCCGTCCCCGACCTCATCCGCATCTCGGGCTGGCCCAGCAACTTCACCCGGCCCGACTGGGCGCGCAAGCCCGTCGGCTGCGGCGCCGCGCTCACCAAGCGCGCCCTGATCAGCATCTTCGGCACCCGCGACCCCGCCGAACTGCGCCGCCTGGAGGACGAGTACTTCACCGACATGCGGGCCCGGCTGGACGCCGTGCGCAAGCGCCCCCGGCGCAACCCCGACGTCGTCCTGGTGCCCGGCGGCCCGGCGATCATCGGCGCCGACGAGAAGCCCGACGCCTTCCGGATGGCGCAGGACGACAGCACCCTGCGCGCCGTGGACGTGCCCGCGTTCCTCGTCGACCGCACCACCGTGACCAACGCGCGCTACCGCGAGTTCCTGGAGGAGGTCGGCGACTCCGGCGAGTTCGACCACCCCGACCAGCCGCTGGAGCGCTCGCACCGCCCCGTGCACTGGCACGACCCGCGCTTCAACGCGCCCGACTTCCCGGTCGTCGGCGTCGACTGGTACGACGCGTACGCCTTCGCCCGGTGGGCCGGCGGCACGCTGCCCAGCGAGGTGCAGTGGGAGAAGGCCGCCCGCGGCGTGGACGGCCGCCGCTACCCGTGGGGCCAGCAGTGGGACCCGGAGCGGGTGAACTACGTCGAGCGGTCCTTCGGCGAGCAGGTGGCCGACCTCGACTCGCTGGAGGCCCTGCTGATCACCATCGAGCAGGGCGCGAACCCCGAGCACCCGGTGCTGCCCGCGGACGCCCTCCCGCAGGGCGCCAGCCCGTACGGGGTGCTCCAGATGTCCGGCAACGTCTGGGAGCTGACCCGGACGAACTTCTACACCGGCGAGGACATGGACCCCTTCTTCAAGGGCCGCCACCCGCTGGACTTCATGAACCGCAAGGAGGCGTTCCACGTCCTGCGCGGCGGCACCTGGACCTCGCCCCCGGCCTGCCTGACCACCTTCTACCGGGGCAAGGACCTGATCACCGACCGGCACAACGAGGTCGGCTTCCGCTGCGTGTACGAGGCGGCGGACTGATGCGGCTCACCTCCCTCGGGCACGCCGCCGTCCTGGTCGAGACGGGGACGGAGCGGATCCTCTTCGACCCGTGGCTCACCCAGCGCCTGGACCGCTTCTGGGAGCACCACCCGCCGCTGGGCGACGACCTGGTCCGGGAGGTGCTGGACGAGGGCGTCGACTACGTCGTCCTCAGCCACCACCACTTCGACCACCACCACTTCCCCTCCCTGCGGCGCCTGGTCGACGGCGCCGACGTGGACTTCGACGACAGCCCGCGCCGGAGCACCGGGGTCACCTGCCTGTACCCGGCCGGCCCGGTGCCGCCGCAGCTCACCGCCTCCGGGCTCGGCCACCAGGCGATGGCCTGGACGCTGCGCCGGCTCGGCTTCGAGCGCCTGCACCCGGTGACGCCGGGCGACACCGTGACCCTCGGCGGCGCCGTCCTGCGGACCTTCCCCTCGGCGGTGTCCTTCCCCGAGATGAGCGTGCTGGTGGAGACCGCCGACGCGTCCGTCATGCTCTGCGGGGACGCCCTCCTGCACGAGGCGACCGTGGCCGCCTTCCGCCGCGAGGACACCCCCCGGCTCGACGCGGTGCTGGTGCCCGCGCACAGCGTCTCGCCGCCCGGCGTGCTCACCGAGCGCCGCCCGCTGACCGACCCGGACGCCGTCCGCGCCCGCGCCGTCGCCAACTTCGACCGCTACGTCGCGTCGATCCCGGCCGCCGTCACGGTGCCCTCCTCGTTCGGCTGGCGGGTCAGCGGCGAGGACGGGCACGACTACGACTGGTGCAACCGGGCGATGTTCCCGTTCACGCCCGTCCAGGCCCTGCGCCGCCTCGCCGACCTGGGCCGCGACGGCCTGCTGTGGGGCCCGGGCCAGGTGCTGGAGGTGGCGGACGGCAAGACCGCCCTGGTCGACGGGCCGGTCGGGCCCGACGGGTACGACTTCGAGCAGGTCTACGCCGCGGTGACGCTCGACCCCGGAGTGCGGGTGCCGCCGTTCGACGCCGCCGCGGACCGGGTCGGCCGGCAGACCCGCAACTGCGAGGACCTGCTGCGCGAACTGCTGGACCGCCTGGTGGCGACCGACTACTGGTACCGGGCGATGGACGGCGGCGCCGGACGGCACGTCGTCTCGCTGTACGAGAACCCCGGCGGCGAGAGCTCCTTCCTGCTCGACCCGGTGGCCGGCCGGGTGACCAGGCTCGGCGCCGGGCCGGCCCGCAGCCACCTGACCGGGGCGGAGGGCTGGACCGAGATCGCGGCCAGCACGCTGGAGGCCCTGCTCTCCGGCGAGCTGCTGTTCGGCAGCTCCTTCGCGCTGTGGGCCAGCGACGGCGTCCTGCTCTCCGCGGTCTTCCACCACCCGTCGTTCTACACGCGGCACGTGGACCGCGCGCTGAGGGAGGCGAGCGGCACGTGAACGCCCCGGTCGTCCTCGACCTCGACAGCGGCAGCCTGCGCGGCAACCCGCTGGGCGACCCGCACCGGCGCCGGGTCGAGGTGCACCTGCCGCCCGGGTACGACGGGATCCGCCGCTTCCCGGTGGTGTACTGGCTGCCGGGCTTCGGCGCGTACCCCGGCCTCGGCGGCCGGGCGCTGTCCTTCGGCGCCTCCGTCGCCGACCGCCTGCGCGAGGCCATGGCGGACGGCCGGGTGCCGGCCGCGCTGCTCGTCGTCCCCGACTGCACGACCGCGTACGGCGGTTCGCAGTACCTCGACTCCGCGGCCTCCGGCCGGTACGCCGGGTTCCTCGCCGAGGTCGTGGCGGAGGTGGACCGGCGGTTCGCGACCCTGGCGGAGCCGGCCCGGCGGGCCGTCGGCGGGAAGTCCAGCGGCGGCTACGGCGCGCTGGTCGCCGGGATGACCTCCGAGCTGTTCGGCTCGGTGGTCGCCTGCTCGCCCGACGCCGGCTTCGAGCACTGCTACCTGCCGCTGGTGCCCGGCACGCTCGACACCGTCCGGGCGGCCGGCGGGGTCGACGCGCTGCTGGCCCGCCGCGCGAGCGGCCCGCACGACGTCCCGTTCATGGTCGCGATGAGCATCATCGCGATGGGCATGTGCTACGCCGACGACCCGGCGACGACCCCGGCGGACGCGCTGCCCTGCGACCCCGGCACCGGCCTGTTCCGGGACGCGGTCTGGCGGCGCTGGCTGGAGCACGACCCGGTGCGGATGCTGCCCGCCCACGCCGACCGGCTGTCCCGCCTCGGCCTGCTCCACCTGAGCGTGGGGCAGCGCGACGAGTACGGCATGCACTGGGGGGTCCGCGCGCTGCACGCCGCCCTGGAGGCGCACGGCGTCCCGCACGACTACCGGGAGCACGAGGGCGGGCACCACGGCATCGAGCACGTCTTCACCGACGCGCTGGCCGGGCTGTGGCGGGTGTGGCCGGAACCGGAGCGTGACGCATGTGCGGCATAGCGGGCTTCATCAGCCTGGACGGGCGGCGCGACCCGGGGTGGCTGGACGCCCTGGGCCGCACGATGACCGCGGCCATGGCGCACCGAGGCGAGGGGGCCGGCGCCCCGTACGTCTCCTCGTGCGGCACCGTCATGCTGTGCGCGACCCGGCTGGCGGTGCGCGACCGCAGCGACGCGGGGGCCCAGCCGATGACCGACCCCGGCGGCAGGGTCGTGCTGGTGCACAACGGCGAGGTCTACGGCTCCCGGGCGCCCGGGGCGCCGCTGTGGCCCCGCCGCACCACCTGCGACACCGAGTTCGCGCTCCAGCAGGTCTGCCGCGAGTCCGACCCGGCGGCCGCGCTGCGCCCGCTGTCCGGCATGTTCGCCCTCGCCTGGCACGACACCGCGACCGGCCGCGTGGTGCTGGCCCGCGACCACTTCGGGGTGAAGCCGCTGTTCTACGCCTTCACCCACGGCGGACTGCTGTTCGCCTCCGAGCAGGGCGTGCTGCTGCGCACCGGCCTGGTCACCCCCGAGGTGGACCCGGAGGAGTACGTGCTGCGCTCCTGGATCCGGATGGACGCGGCGGACGACCACACCTGGCTGCGCGGCGTGCGGTCCCTGCAGCCCGCCGAGTACCTGGTGGTGGACCGGCCGGACACCCGGACGCACCGCTACTGGATGCCCACCCCGGTGGACGGCCTGGTCTCCCCGGAGGAGATCCGGGACGCCTTCGACCGGGCGGTCGCCGAGCGCGCCGTCTCCGACGTCCCGCGGGCGGCGGTGATCAGCGGCGGTGTCGACAGCACGGCCGTCGTCTCGGCCCTGACCAGGGCGGGCGTGCCCGTCGACGGGTACGTGCTGCGCTACCAGGACGGCATCGGCGGCTCGGGCGACGACGTGGCGTACGCCGCCGAGGTCGCCGCCGGCCTCGGCGTCCCGCTGACCGTCTGCGACCTGGGCCGCGAGGCCGCCGCCGACCTGGTGCCGGTGCTGCCCACCCGGCTGATGCGGCCGCTGCTGCACGGCGCCGAACTGGCCATGCACCACCTCTACGGGACCGTCGCCGCCGACCGGAACGTGGTCGTCTACTCGGGCCACGGCGCCGACGAGCTCTGGGGCTACCAGGCCGGCCGCTACTTCCCCGTCGTCGACCCGTACGCACCCACCCACATCCACGGGCGCCACTACCTGACCCACCGGCTGCACGCCGACGAACGGCCGGTCTGGGCCCGGCTGGTCGGCTGGATGGCGCAGGAGCTGGGCGTCGACATGTCCGCGGTCACCGACAATGTGTGGGCCCGCACCATGGACGAGTACCGGGCGCTGAAGACGGCGTCCCCGCTCAAGCGCGGCCGGCACCACCTGCTGCGGCGCTTCCTGGTCTACGTCAACGACATGGTGGACGCCACCTCGTCGACCTTCACCCTGGAGGACCGGCCGGTCTTCCAGGACGTCGCCCTCGCCGAACTGGCCTTCCGCTGCCCCGAGCACCTGAAGGACACCGGCGAGCCCGGCAGCAGCCACAAGGGGCTGCTGAAGGAGGCGCTCGCCGACCTGATGCCCGAGTCGGTGCGGCACCGCCGCAAGCAGGGGTTCCCGACCCCCACCGACCCCGGCTACCTGCGCCGGCTGACCGAGCTCGCCGACGGCTTCGGCGCGCCCTTCGGCCTGCCGCCGCTTCCGGCCGGGCTCCGCGCCGAACTGGGCGTCGGCGAATGGATGTTCCTGGCCTCAACCTCCGCCTGGCTGGACCACCTCGCGGAGTTCAGAACCCACCCGAGGAGTCACGGTGAGCAGTTCCGTCCCGCAGTGGCGCTGGCAGATCCTGGACAGCCCCGCCGACCTTGACCCGGTGCCCCCGGTGATCGCGGAGGAACTGGCACAGGACTGGTGCAACTTCGTGGTCTGGCGGCCGACCGTGCTGCCCGCGGGCTGCACCGCCGGCGCCGGGACCCTCCGCCGCGAGGCCCCGCCCGGGCGGGTCGACGCCGAGGGCCGCAGCCCGTGGAGCGACGCCAACCCGGCCGGCTACCGCACCGAGGTCGCCGGCGGCGGGCGCCGGCTGCGGCTCAAGCAGTTCCGGTACGACTGGGCCTTCCCGGCCGCGGACCACCCCTGCCTGTGGGGCAGCGAGAACCGGGCGTCCGGGATCGGCGGGGGCCGGGTGGCGTGGCTCGGGACGGACTACCTGCGCAACCGTGCGGGCAGCGCCCGCCTGGCCGGGACGACCGTCGAACTCTCCGTGCTGGAGGGCGAGTTCACCGACGAGGAGCTGGTCGCCCTGTTCGCCGGGCTGCGGCCGGCGGTGCCGGAGGCGGTGCCGCGGGTACTGGCCACGCCGTTCTCCGAGCTGAGCTACTGGGCGCGGCACCGGGCCGACATGGTGTCGGTGCCCACCGGTGTCTTCCTGTTCCACCGCCGGGGGCGGGAGCACGAGGGCGAGTGGGTCCCCGCCGGGGAGGTCGACGCCTTCCTCACCGGGCAGGGGGTGCCGCTGTCGGTCGCCGGGTACCGCGCCGACAGCGCCGCGACCTTCGGCGACGGCGCCGCCGTGCGCGAGCTGGAGGTCGTCTACACCTGCGCGGACGGCGGCGAACTGCGCCTCACCGCGCAGCGCGGCGGCGGCGGGCGCCTGGAGTTCCCGCCGGTCCGGGACAAGCACCCCGCCACCGAGGAGCTGCACGACCTCGACGGCCGGCCCCTCCACCTCGGCTACGTCAGCGCGGAGTTCGGCGCCTGCGACGCCTGGTGGGAGCACCCGGACGGCTACCGGCTGCGGCTGCTCGGCAGCGCCGGGGCCGGTCTGGGGCCCGCGGACTTCCGCGGCCTGGTCGCCGCGCTCGACGCCGGGCTGCGGCTCGCCGGCCGCGCCGGGGTCCTCGGATGACCGCCGGGGGGCGGACGCTCCTCGACCCCGCCACCGGCGGGCCGGTCACCCGTCTGCCGGACACCGACGCCCCCGGCGTCGCCGAGGCGGTGCGCCGGGCCGGGGCGGCGCTGCACGGCGACTGGGCGGACACCTCCCCGGCCCGCCGCGGCGACCTCCTGCGGGAGCTCGGCGGCCTGCTGCGCGCGGAGCGCACCGAACTCGCGGCACTGGAGCGGCGCACCACCGGCAAGCCCACCGGGCGCGCCCTCGGCGAGGTGGACTTCGCCGCCCGGGTGGTCGACTGGTTCGCCGCGGCGGCCCGGTACCCGGTGGGGGAGACCCACCCGGCCGGCCCGGGCGTGCGCAGCTACACCGACCGGGTGCCGGTCGGGGTGTGCGCGGCGATCGCCCCGAACAACTACCCGCTGCTGCTGGCCGTCTGGAAGGTCGCCGCGGCGCTCGCCTACGGCAACACCGTCGTGGTCAAGCCGGCGCCGGAGACCCCGCTCTCCGTCCGCCACCTGGTCGGGCGGGCCGCCGGGCTCTTCCCGGAGGGCGTGCTCGGCGCCGTGTACGGCGGCGCCGACACCGGACGGCAGCTCTGCGACCACCCGGCCGTCGGCATGGTGTCGTTCACCGGCTCGACGGCGGCGGGGCGCGAGGTCGCGCGGCGCTGCGCGGACGGGCTCAAGCCCGTCACGCTGGAACTGGGCGGCAAGAGCCCCGTCGTGGTGTTCCGCGACGCCGACCTCGACGCGGCCGCCCGGGCCGTCGTCACCGGGTTCACCGGCAACACCGGCCAGATGTGCGTGGCCGGGACGCGGCTGGTCGTCGACCGGGCCGTGCACGCGGAGTTCGTCGAGCGGGTGGCCGGGCTGGCCGCCGCCCTCCGGGTCGGCCGGCCGGAGGACCCGGACACCGACCTCGGCCCGCTGATCAGCGCGGCCGCCGCGGCCCGCGCCGCCGAGGCGGTGGAGGAGGCGGCGCTGCGGGGCGCCAAGGTGATCCTGCCGCCCGGGCGCTCCGGGGTGCGGCGCGACCTCGACGGCGGGTTCTACGTCGACCCGGTCGTCCTGGACGGCACGCCGTCCGGGTGCCGGGCCTGGCGGGAGGAGCTCTTCGCGCCGGTGCTGTCCGTCGTCCCGTTCGGCGGCGAGGACGAGGCGCTGGCGCTCGCCCACGACACCGGGTACGGCCTGTCGGCCTCGGTCTGGAGCTCGGACGCGGACCGGGTCGAGCGCTTCGGCCGCGGCCTGCGGGCCGGCATGGTCTGGGTCAACACCTGGGGCGACACCGAGGAGTCGGTCAGCGTCGGGGGGCTCGGGAGCTCCGGCTACGGGCGCGAGTTGGGCGTCCACGCGGTGGAGGGCTACACCAGGCCCCGCGCCGTCTGGGTGGCCCACCGGCCGGGGCGGTAGGCCGCGGTGGCGCCGCCCGGGGCCGGGCTCGACTTCCGCAGCGACACCCGGACCGTGCCGGACGCGCGGATGCGCGCGGCGATGGCCGGCGCGGCCGTCGGCGACGACGTCTACGGCGACGACCCGACGGTCACCCGGCTGGAGCGGACGGTGGCCGAACTGCTCGGCACCGAGGACGCCCTGCTCACCCCCACCGGCACGATGGCGAACCTGCTCGCCCCGGTCGCGGCGTTCGGCCCGCCCGGCGCCCCCGGTCCGCGGCTGATCGTCGGATCCGGCGCCCACATGGCCTTCCTGGAGTCCGACGGGCTGCGCCGGTTCGGCGGCGCGGAGCTGCTGACGGTGCCCCAGCTGGACGACGGCCGACCCGAACCCGGGGCGCTGGCCGCGCTGCTGGCCGCCGGGGCGGGCCGGCCGACGGTGGTCTGCCTGGAGAACACCAGCATGATGCGCTGCGGCAACGCCCTCGACGCGGGGGCGACCCGCGCGGTGGCCGCGCTCGCCCACCGCTACGGCGCGCACCTGCACCTCGACGGCGCCCGGTTGGCGAACGCGGCGGTGGCGCTCGGCGTCCGGCCGGCGGAGCTGGCGGAGCCCGCGGACAGCGTCGCCTTCTCGGTCTCCAAGGGGCTCGGCGCGCCGGTCGGCGGACTGCTGTGCGGGACGGGCGAGTTCATCGCGCGGGCCCGTGAGCTGAGGACCTGGCTGGGCGGCTCCCTGCACCAGGCGGGCGTCCTCGCGGCGCCCGCCCTGGTCGCGCTCGGCCGCCTCCCCGACCTGGCCGCCGACCACCGGACGGCCGCCGCGCTCGCCGCCGGGCTCGCCGCGGTGCCGGGCGTCGAGCTGATCGGCCCGCCCCGGCCGACCAACATGGTCATGGCGCGGGTGCCGGGGCTGGCCGCGGGCGAGTGCGCCGCACGCCTCGCCGGCCACGGGGTCCGCGTCCTGCCGCTGCCGAACGGCCATGTGCGCTTCGCGGTGCACCGCGCGCACGACATCATCGGAGTGCGCGCCGCCGTCCGGGCGTTCGCGGCCGTGGCGGCCACCGCGCAACCGGCGACCGACGGAGAACTCCCCGGCCGGGGAGCCTCCCTGACATCGATGGAGGAAGCATGACGGACGTGCCACCGCGTGGACTGGAGGAGCGGCTGCGGGACACCCGGGCCCGCCTGGAGGAGGACGTCGACCTCTGGGTCGCGTCCTCGGGCTCCCCGGACGGCCCGGGCGGCGTCCACCTGATCCCGCTGTCCTACCTCTGGGACGGCAGCGCGATCCTCGTCTCGACGCCGCGCGACTCGGTCACCGGCCGCAACCTGCTGGCGGACGGCCGGGTGCGGCTGGGCCTCGGCCCGACCCGCGACGTGGTGATCGTCGACGGCGTCGCGGAGCCGGTGGACCTCACCGAGCTGGGCCGGGAGACCGGGGACGCGTTCGCCGCCAAGACCGGGTTCGACCCGCGCGAACTCAAGGAGCCCTACCAGTACTTCCGGATCCGGCCGCGGCGCATCCAGGCCTGGCGGGAGGCCAACGAGCTGGCGGGCCGCGGCATGATGCGCGACGGCGTCTGGGCCGGCTGACCCGCGCCCGGGCGCCCCGCGCCCCGGTCGGCCGGTCACCGCGGTGACCGCCCGGCCGGGGCGCGCTGCACCGGGGCCCGGGGCCCGGGGCCCGGGGCCGAGCGGCGGAGGTGCGGTGCCGCGGTGGGACGGAGGCGCTGCGGCGCCGGGGTGCGCCCACCCGGAGTCGACCCGTTCTTGACCGGAGCTGAAGAGCGCCTTGCCAGGCTGCGGGGCAAGGCATCCGTCATTTCTGGAAGGTCGAATATGGGAGCAATCGAGGTTCCGGTCCTGATCATCGGCGGCGGCGGATGCGGTCTGTCCGCCTCCGTCTTCCTGTCCGACCAGGGCGTTGAGCATCTGCTGGTGGAACGGCATCCGGAGACGTCGAGGATTCCGAAGGCCCACTACCTCAACCAGCGCACGATGGAGATCTACCGCCAGCACGGCGTCGCCGACGACGTGCTCGCCGAGGCCGCTCCGCTGGAGTACTTCGGCAAGGTGCGCTGGCAGACCACCCTCGCGGGCGACGGCCCGCTGGACCGCCGGCTGATCCACGAGATGGACGCCTTCGGCGGCGGCGAGCTGGAGGAGTCCTACGCGGCGATCGGCCCGGTGCTGCCGGCCAAGCTCCCGCAGATGTGGCTGGAGCCGATCCTGCGCCGCCACGCGGAGGAGCGCAACCCCGGCCGGGTCCTCTTCAACCACGAGGTGACCACCTTCTCCGACGAGGGCGACCACGTGCTCGCCGAGGTGCGCAACGTGGAGACCGGCGAGGTCACCACGGTCAAGGCGCAGTACCTGATCGGTGCCGACGGCGGCCGCTTCGTCGGCCCGGCGGTCGGCATCCGGATGGAGGGCCCGCCCGGGCTGGTCAACACCACGACCGCCTACTTCTCCGCCGACCTGTCCGAGTGGTGGGAGGAGGGCACCCTCATCACCCACTTCCTCAGCCCGGAGGACCCGGACCTCTCCAGCAACCTGATCGAGATGGGCCCGAGCTGGGGCAAGGCCTGCGAGCAGTGGGGCCTGCACTTCGCCCCCGGCCCGCCCGGACGCTGGGACGCCGAGACGGTCGTCCCCCGGATCCGCGAGCTGCTGCGCATCCCGGACCTGGAGATCACCGTCCACAAGGTGACGGACTGGATCGTGGACGCGATCCTCGCCGACCGCTACCGGGTCGGCCGGGTGCTGATCGCCGGCGACGCCGCGCACAAGCAGCCGCCCGCAGTCGGACTGGGCCTCAACACCGGCATCCAGGACGCGCACAACCTGGCCTGGAAGCTGGCCGCGGTGCTGGGCGGGCGGGCGCCCGAGAGCCTGATCGACACCTACGAGGCCGAGCGCCGGCCGATCGGCCGGCAGAACGTCGACTGGGCGGTCTCCGCGGCCGTGCACCACCAGGCCGTGATCGACGCGGTCGGCGCCGGCCACAACATCCCGGCGGGGCGCCGCAAGCAGCGCCTGGAGTCGTACTTCGACCCGTCCTGGCTCGGGGACACCGTGCGGGCCCGCGCCCTGGAGATCTTCCACACCCACCGCGGCGGCTGCCAGTCCCTCGACATGGAGGTCGGCTTCGCGTACGAGGCCGGCGCGGTGCTGCCGGACGGGACCGAGCCGCCGGTCCGCGTCCCGATGCGCAACGAGCACACGCCGACCTCCCGCCCCGGGCACCGGCTGCCGCACGCCTGGATCACCAAGGACGGCAAGCGGCTGTCGACGCTGGACCTGACCGGCCGCACCGGCTTCACGCTGATCACCGGGCCGGAGGGCTCCCCGTGGGCGGAGGCGGCCGCGCGGATCGCGGAGCGGCTCGACGTCCAGCTCGTCACGGCGGTCGTCGGCGCGGGCGCCGAGTTCGCGGACGTGGACGGCGGGTGGGAGGCCGTCCGGCAGATCACCGACGCCGGCGCGCTGCTGGTCCGCCCCGACCAGCACGTCGCCTGGCGCAGCCCGGCCGGGGCCGAGGACCCGGAGCAGGTGCTGACCGGGGTCTTCGCCGCCGTCCTGGGGCGCTGACCCGCGAGCACCGACGAGAAGTGGCCGTGCCCGGTGATCGGGCACGGCCACTTCTCGTTCTCCGGGCGGGTCCCGCCGCGCCGCCGTCCTCGTCGGGCGGGGGCGGGGTGCCGGCTCCCGGGGACACCGGGCAGGCCGTCGCCCGGAACGGCGGACCGTTCCGGGCGAGACCGCTCAGACCCCGACCGCGACGGAGCGCTCGGCGGCGTCCTTCCGCAGCCAGCCGGCGACCTGGTCGGCGGCCTTGCGCGCGGTGGTCATGCAGACGCCGACGCCCACGCCGTCGTACAGCGCGCCGCAGACGGCGAGCCCGGGCTGGGCCGCGACGGTGTCCCGGATCCGCTGCACGCGGTCCAGGTGGCCGACGGTGTACTGCGGCAGGGCGTCGGCCCAGCGGCTCACCCGGGACGCCACCGGGGCTCCGGTGACGCCGGTGGCCTCGGCCAGCTCGGCCGCGGCGACGGCGACCAGGTCGGCGTCGTCGCGCTGCAGCAGGTGGTCCTCGCCGAAGCGCCCGAAGGAGCAGCGGACGATCTCCACCTCGCCGGCCAGGTGCGGCCACTTCACGGTCGTGAAGGTGACCTCCTTGACCGCCCTGCCCTCCACCGCCGGCACCCGGTAGGCCGAGTAGCCGCGGCCGGAGAGCCCGCCGGGGAACGCCGCGCGGGGGTAGGCCAGGGTGACCACGGCGACGCTCGAGTACGGGACCTCGGTGAGCGCGGAGACCGCCGCCGACGTCCCGGAGACCCCGGCGAGCAGGCTGCCCGCGGGGCCGGCCGGCACGGCGACGACGACGGCGTCCGCCTCGATCAGCTCCGGGTCGCCGGCCGGGCCCACCGTCAGCTTCCAGCCGTCCGTGCCGCGGACCAGCTCGCGGACCGGGGCGCCGGTGCGCACCGTGGTGTCCGGGGCGACGGCCAGCACCTCGCGCACCAGCGCGGCGGGCAGGCTGCCGAAGCCGCCCGCCAGCTTGGCGACGCTCACCGGCGGCGGCTTCTCGCCCGGCGCGAGCTCCGGGACGAGCGAGCCGGCCGCGTCGGCGAGCGAGGCGTGCCGTCCGGACGCCTTGGCCAGCGGGGTCAGCGTGGCCTCGAACGACAGGTCCTCGGCGCGGCCGGAGAAGACGCCGGCGAGGAACGGGTCGACGAGGCGGTCGACGACCTCCTGGCCGAGCCGGCCGCCGACGTAGGACGCGACCGAGACGTCGCCGTCCCGGTCGAACGAGGGCAGGGCGAGGTCCTGCCGGGCGCGGTCGACGCCCGCCGCGGACAGCACGCCGGACTTGGCGAGGTCGTCCATGTCGCAGGGCACGCCCATGAACTGACGGTCGGGCTGGTTGCGGATGTCGCCCCTGGTCCAGATCGCCGAGGCGGTGACGCCCGCCGACATGATCTGCTCGCCGAGGCCGACGTCCTTGATCAGCCCGGTGGTCTTGACGCGGTTGGCGTACAGCGACTCGGCGCCCTCGTCGACCGCGACACCCGCCACCTCGGATACCAGCAGCTTGCCGCCGATCCGGTCCGAGCCCTCCAGGACGGTCACCCGGACCGGCTCGTTGCGCAGATAGAACGCCGCCGCCAGGCCCGAGATACCACCCCCGATGATGACCACGTGGGGCTTTCCGTTCACCTGGTCCCGTTCGCTGCCAGCCATTCCACCAGCTCCTTCGTGGTTACGGTGTCGTAGAGCCGCCCCGGCGCCGACGGCCGGCGCCGGGACGGTTTCTTGGCAATGTGGCCGGGGGCTCTGGACCCCCGGTCGAGGGTTCCTGGACCCTCGGCGGTGCTTTCTGGCGGTGCGTCAGTCCCGTGCTGCGGGGCCGAACCAGCGGTCGAGGGCGGCGGTGAGGTCGTCGTCGCTGCCGGGGGCGGTCCAGGCGACGTAGCCGTCGGGGCGGACCAGGACGGTGTCGAGGGGCTCGTCGGGGGTGGTGGTCCAGGTGCCGGTGACGAGGTCGAGGCCGGTGCGGCCGGTGGCGTGCGCGGCGGCCCCGTCGTCCTGGCCGGTGGTGATCAGCAGGCCGTGCCCGGTGTGCAGCAGGTCGGCGACGCGGGTGCGGGTGCCGTCGGCCAGGGTGAGCTCGCGGCCGGGCGCCAGGCGCCGGCCGAGCAGCGGGTGGTCGCCCTTGCCGAGCTCGTAGCGGATGCCGAGGTTGCTGAGCATCCCGGCCAGGTACTCGGCGGCGTCCCGGTGGGCGACCAGCTCGGACATGATGCCGCGGACCGGGTCCATGTCCGCGCCGGTGAGCCGTAGTTCGATCGCCGCCCGGGCGTTGCGCGCCAACTGCTCGCCGACCGCGTGGCGTTCGGCGTGGTAGGTGTCGAGCAGGCCCTCCGGGGCCCGGCCGGCGATCGTGGCGGCGAGCTTCCAGCCGAGGTTCACCGCGTCCTGGACGCCCACGCTGAGGCCCTGCGCCATGGCCGGGGGCTGGATGTGCGCGCTGTCGCCGGCCAGGAACACCCGGCCGCGCCGGTACTGTGCGGCGGCCCGGGAGGCGTCGGTGAAGCAGCTGATCCAGCGGCACTCGCCGTGGTGGATGGACTCGCCGGTGAGCCGCTGCCAGGAGTCGGCGAGGTCGGAGAAGACGAGGGAGTCGCGGTCGCGCGGCGGAGTGCCGGCCTCGTGCACGACGATCCGGGTGACGCCGTTCTCCAGGTCCATCGCCATCACCATGCTGCCGCCCGGCAGGTCCTCGCCGATGCGCCGCTTGCGGGTGTCGATGCCGGTGACGTCGGCGCTGAAGAAGCCGCGGACGCCCTCGGTGCCGGGGAAGTCGATCCCGGCCAGCTTGCGGACGGTGCTGCGCCCGCCGTCGCAGCCGACCAGGTACCCGGCGGTGTCCTCGCCGGGCCCGTCGGGGCCCTCGAAGGCCACCGCGACGCCCCCGTCGGTCTCCCGGAGGCCGGTAACCCGGTGGCCGCGCAGGATCGGCACGCCCAGCTCGACGACCCACTCCTCGAGCATCCGCTCGGTGCGGAACTGGGAGATCCCGCGGTGCCCGTGGTGGTCCTCGGCGAGCCCGCGCAGGTCGATCGGCACCCCGCCGAAGTGGCTGTCGGCGGGTTCGGTGGCGCCGAGCCGGCCCAGCAGACCGCGCTGGTCGAAGCACTCGGCGGTGCGCCTGGTGAAGCTCGCGCCGCGGGACTCCCTGGTCGGGGCCGCCAGCCGCTCGTAGACGACGACGTCCACGCCGCGCAGCCTGAGCTCGCCGGCGGTCATCAGCCCGACCGGGCCCGCGCCGACGACGATCACGTCCCTGGTCATGTGTTCGCTCCTCTTCGGATCGATGCGGCCGGTCACCGGCCGGCGGTGCGGGGGTCGCGGGCGGGGCCGAACCAGCGGTCGAGGGCGGCGGTGAGGTCGTCGTCGCTGCCGGGGGCGGTCCAGGCGACGTAGCCGTCGGGGCGGACCAGGACGGTGTCGAGGGGCTCGTCGGGGGTGGTGGTCCAGGTGCCGGTGACGAGGTCGAGGCCGGTGCGGCCGGTGGCGTGCGCGGCGGCCCCGTCGTCCTGGCCGGTGGTGATCAGCAGGCCGTGCCCGGTGTGCAGCAGGTCGGCGACGCGGGTGCGGGTGCCGTCGGCCAGGGTGAGCTCCCGCTCGGGGGCAAGGCGCCGGCCGAGCAGCGGGTGGTCGCCCTTGCCGAGCTCGTAGCGGATGCCGAGGCCGCTCACGATGCCGGCGATCTGCTCGGCGGCGTCTCGGTGGGCCAGCAGCTCGCCCATCACCTCGCGGATCGGCTCCATCGCGGCCTCGCCGAGGTAGATCTTCTGCGCCGCCTGGGCGTTGCGGACCAACTCCCGCCCGACCGCGTGGCGTTCGGCGTGGTAGGTGTCGAGCAGGCCTTCCGGGGCCCGGCCGGCGATCGTGGCGGCGAGCTTCCAGCCGAGGTTCGCGGCGTCCTGCAGGCCGGCGCTGAGGCCCCAGGCGGCCAGCGGCGGGATCTCGTGCGCGGCGTCGCCGGCCAGCAGCACCCGGCCGCGCCGGAACTCCTCGGCCAGCGCGGCGGAGTTGCCGCAGGCCCAGAGCCACTGGGGCTGCGCCTCGTGGATGGACTCCCCGGTGAGCCGCTGCCAGGCGTCGGCGACCTCGGCGAAGGTGAGCGCACCCGGTTCGGGGCGGGCGGGCAGCGACAGGTCGTGGATGACGACGCGGAAGCGGCGGGGGCCCAGCGGGGTGCAGACCACCATGCTGCCGCCGGGGAGCCGCTCGCCGATCGGCCGCGGGCGCAGGGCCACGCCGGTGATCTCCGCGGTGTACATCCCCCGGGTGGCGGCCCACTCGGTGGCGGGGATGCCGGCGAGCGCGCGGACGGTGCTGCCCGCGCCGTCGCAGCCGACCAGGTAGCCGGCGGTCTCCTCGCCGGGGCCGTCGGGGCCCTCGAAGGAGACCACGACGCCGTCGGCCTCCTCGCGCAGTCCGGTCACCTCGCGGCCGCGGCGCACCGGGACGCCCAGGTCGGCCAGCCAACCGGCCAGTGCCGTCTCGGTCCTGACCTGGGACAGGCCGAGCACGCCGCTGTGGTCCTCGTCGAGCATGTCGAGGTCGAAGCGGACCCCGCCGAAGTGCCCCATCGGGCCCCACCGGAACTCGCCCAGCCGGGGGAGCAGCCCGCGCTGCCCGAGCGATTCGGCGGCGCGCCGGTTGAAGCCGAGCGCGCGGGACTCGTCGGTGGGGGCGGAAAGCTTGTCGTAGACGACGACGTTCACCCCGCCGAGACGGAGTTCTCCGGCCAGCAGCAGGCCGACCGGCCCGGCACCGACCACGATGACGTCAGCTGTTTTCATATTCAGGCCCTCTGCGCTGTGGCAATAGTTGGCCATGGTGAAGCTACCCAGTGCGGTGTTCGACTGCAATGAGTTGAATGCGCACGCAGCAGTCGAACGTTCGACTGTGGATTCAGCGCGTTTGAACGGGAAATCGGGCACGGCAATGTCGGAGGTGCACCCGGCAATTGCGGACCAGCAATGTGAATGCGTGAGCAATTCGGCCCTCGAATGCGGGCCGCCCGGTCTCGCGCGTTCCGTGGCCCCGGCTCCGGTGCGGCGGCGCGCCGGGCCCGGAACGCCCCACACGAAAGGAAGAGACGTGCCGGTCGAGAAGATCGCGCTCATCACCGGTGCCAACAAGGGCATCGGATTCGCCATCGCGCGGCAGCTCGGTGAGCAGGGGGTGGTCGTCCTCGTCGGCGCGCGGGACGAGCTGCTCGGCAAGCAGGCCGCCGACGCGCTGGCCGCCGACGGCGTCACGGCGGTGCCGCTGCGGATCGACGTGACGGACCGCGACTCGGTGGAGGGGGCGGCCCGGGAGGTCGAGCGGCGGTACGGCCGCCTGGACGTCCTGGTGAACAACGCCGGGGTCGCGGGCGGCTTCACCGGGGCGCCCAGCGAGGCGACCGCCGACGACCTGCGGGAGGTCTACGAGACCAACGTCTTCGGCGTGGTCACCGTGACCAACGCGATGCTCCCGCTGCTGCGCCGTTCCGCGGCCGGGCGCATCGTCAACCTGTCCAGCCACGTCGGGTCGCTGACCCTGAACTCGAACCCGGGGTCCCCGCTGGCGGGCGTCAACATGATCGCCTACCAGTCCTCGAAGACCGCGCTGAACGCGGTGACGGTCGCGTACGCCAAGGAGCTGCGCGGGACCCCGATCAAGGTCAACGCCGCCCTCCCCGGAGTGGTGGCCACCGACATCAACCACCACCGAGGTCACCGGACGCCCGCCGAGGGAGCGGTGATCGCGGTCCGGCTCGCCCTGCTGGACGAGGCCGGCCCGTCGGGCGAGTGCCTGGCGGACGACGGATCCATTCCGTGGTAGCGCGGAACGTCCCCAACCAGAAAGAGGAACGGCTTTGCTCCAGATCACGATCAGTGACCTCCAGACCATCATGCGCCAGTGCGCGGGCGAGGCCGAGGACGCGTTGCCGCTCGAGGAGGCGCCCGACCGCACCTTCGAGGAGCTGGGGTACGACTCGCTGGCCCTGCTCGAGACGCACAGCCGGATCGAGCGGGAGTTCGGCATAGCGCTCTTCGAGGACGAGGTCGGCGACGTCGACACGGCCCGGGACCTCGTCGACTACGTCAACTCGCTGTTGCAGCTGAAGGTCATGTCGGCGGCCTGATCCCGCGCGGGGTCGCGGCCGTTCGCGGTCATCACAACCGAGCGCCGGACCGGGCGGGGACCCGGGGGGCACGAGACACGGAGACACACAGTGGCGGTAGAAGAAACGATTCTGGTGCTGGGCGGTACCGGTCGGCAGGGCGGGGCGGTGGCCCGTGAGCTGCTGCGCCGCGGACGCACCGTGCACGCCCTGGTCCGCGACCCGGAGAAGGCGCAGGCGCGCGCGCTCGCCGAGGCCGGCGCCGTCCTGGTCCGCGGCGACCTGGACGACGGGGAGTCGCTGTTCGAGGCGATGCGCGGCGTGCACGGGGTGTTCAGCGTCCAGACCTTCCGGGGCCCGGGCGGCTGCGAGGCCGAGGTGCGCCAGGGCCGGGCGGTGGCCGACGCCGCGGTCCGCGCCGGCGTGCGGCACTTCGTCTACAGCTCGGTGGGCGGTGCGGACCGGGACACCAGGGTCCCGCACTTCGAGAGCAAGCTGGAGGTGGAGCAGTACCTGCGGACGCTGGACCTGCCGACGACCGTGCTGCGGCCGGTCATGTTCCACGACATCCTCCTCGACATCGCCCCGCGCCCGGTGGCGGGCGAGCTGGTGCTGGCCATGTGGCTGGATCCGGAGACCCCGGTGCAGCTGATCGCGACCAGCGACATCGGCGCCTTCGCCGCGGACGCCTTCGACGACCCGCAGGCGTGGCTCGGCCGGGTGGTCGAGATCGCCGGCGAGGAGCTGACCGGTCCGCAGATGGCGGCGGCGTTCCAGGCGGTGTCCGGCGTGCCGACCCGCTTCCAGCAGCTGCCCATCGAGCCGCTGCGCGCGGCCCGCGAGGACCTCGCCAACATGTTCGACTGGTTCGAGCGCGACGGCTACCGGGCCGACCTGCCCGAACTGCGCCGGATCCGGCCGGACCTGGTCTCCCTGGAGACCTGGCTGGGCGACAACTGGACCTCCCCGCTGGCCGCCTCCCGGGGCTGACGGCGGGGTTCAGGTGAAGATCGGATCGCGGGTGCGGGTGCGCTTGAGTTCGAAGAACCCGTCGGTCCCGGCCACGGCCAGGACGCCGTCCCAGAGCCGCACGGCCGCCTCGCCGCGCGGGGTCGGCGTCACCACCGGGCCGAAGAACGCCACGTCCCCCACCGCGAGGACCGGAGTGCCCACGTCGGTGCCGACGCGGCCGATCCCGTCGTCGTGCGAGGCGCGCACCGCGCCGTCGAACACGTCGGATCCGGCCGCGTCGGCCAGGGCGGGATCGAGCCCCGCCGCCGCCAGCGCCGCCTCGTAGGTGGACCGCTCCTTGGGGGCCCTCCCGAGGTGGAACCGGGTGCCGAGCTCGGTGTACAGCCGGCCCAGCACCTCCGGGCCGTGCTTCCGGGCGGCGGCGGCGCAGACCCGCACCGGTTCCATCCGCAGCGCGAGGTCCCGGTGCCAGCGTTCGGGCAGGTCGGTCCGCCCCTCGTTGAGCACGGTCAGGCTCATCAGGTGCCACCGGACGTCGAGGGGCCGGTGCCGTGCGACCTCCAGGATCCAGCGGGAGGTCAGCCACGCCCAGGGACAGGTCGGGTCGAACCAGAAGTCCACCGGGATCTGTTCGTCGTGCGGCAAGGTCGGCTCCTCGGGGGTCTCGGTCGGTCGCGGTCAGTAGTTTCCGAGGCCGCCGCAGACGTTGATCGCCTGCGCGGTCACCGGCGCCGCCACGTCGGACACCAGGTAGGAGACCAGGCCGGCCACCTCCTCGGCGGTGGAGTAGCGGCCGAGCGGGATCTTCGCCTGGAAGCGCTCCAGGATGGCGTCCTCGGTGGTCTCGAAGTGGGCGGCGTAGCCCTCGCGGACGCGCCGCGCCATCGGGGTCTCCACGTAGCCGGGGCAGACGGCGTTGACGGTCACGCCCGTCTTCGCCAGCTCCAGGCCGAGCGCCTTGGTGAAGCCGACGACGCCGTGCTTGGAGGCCGAGTAGGGGGCGCCGAGCACCACGCCCTGCTTGCCGCCGGTCGAGGCGATGTTGATGATCCGGCCCCAACCGCGTTCGACCACGCCCGACTTGAGCACGGCCCTGGTCACCAGGAAGACGCTGTTCAGGTTGGTGTCGATCACGTCGTACCAGAGCTCGTCGGCGATCTCCGCGGTCGCGCCGCCGCCGCTGCGGCCGGCGTTGTTGACCAGGACGTCCACCCGCCCGTACCGCTCCACGGCGGCGTCCACGAGCCGGGCGACGTCCTCCGGCTTGCGGACGTCGGCGGCCAGGCCGTCGGCCCGGTGGCCGTCCGCGCGCAGCTTCTCGACCGTCGCCCGGACGCTCTCGGGGTTCCGTGAGCAGAGGAAGACCCGGAATCCCTGGCCCGCCAGGGTCTCGGCGACCGCCAGGCCTATTCCGCTGGTACCGCCGGTGATCAGTGCTACCTGCTGTCCGTTGTCAGCCATTCCGCCTGCTCCTTTTCGGGGTGTGTGCGGGGTCGGAACAAGCTGACAAGATGGGCCGGATTCCCGGTCGAGGGGTGGTCGAGGTCATCGCGTTCAACTGCCTCAATTCTTCAGTTGAACGTTCGACAGTCAATTCCCATAATGCCGGGTTGCGGCCCTGATAAGCGCCGACCTATCGTCGGGTAATCCACGAAAAAGGCGCTCTGAAGGGAAAGCCATGTCCGCATCGCCCGAGGTCCGTGATCAGTCGGACTCCTACTCGCTGCTCGACCTGATCCAGGGCGCGGTGATCACCCAGGCGATCTCCGTCGCCGCCCGGCTCGGCGTCGCGGACATCCTCGCCGAGGGGCCGCTGGCCGTCGAGGAGATCGCCAAGCGGGCCGGTGCCGACGCCAAGTCCACCCACCGCATCCTGCGCGCGCTGGCCGGCCACGGGGTGTTCGCCGTCCGCCCGGACGGCCGCTACGAGCAGACGCCGCTGTCCGAGAAGCTCCGCGAGGACGCGACCGACTCGATGCGCGGCTTCGCGCTGCTGATGAGCCACCCCCTGCTGTGGGAGGAGTGGGGCCACCTCTTCACCGCCGTGGAGACCGGCGAGCCCAACCTGCCGAAGCTGCGCGGCATGAACGCGCTGGAGTTCTTCCACGCGACCCCCGAGTACGCGGGCGTCTTCTTCAACGCGTTCGGCCGCCTCTCGGAGTCGGAGACCGACCCGATCCTGGCCGCCTACGACTTCTCGCAGTTCGGCACCGTGGTGGACGTCGTCGCCGGCCGCGGCGGCCTCCTGGCGGGCATCCTGCAGCAGTCGCCGGACGTCAAGGGCGTGCTGTACGACTCCGAGGCCGCGACCGTCGACTCGCCGGCGTTCTTCGAGGCGGCCGGTGTCGCCGACCGCCTGACGATCGCGCACGGCGGCCACCTGGACGCGCTGCCGACCGGCGGCGACGCCTACCTGTTCAAGCACATCATCCACGACTTCAGCGAGGCCGACGCCGTCACCGCGCTGCGCAACGCCCGCGAGGCGATGGCCCCCGGCGGCAAGCTGCTGGTCGTCGAGTACGTGCTCCCGGAGAACAACGAGCACCACCTCGGCCACTCCATCGACCTCTGGCTGATGCTGATGCTCGGCGCCCAGGACCGCACGCTGGAGCAGTACTCCGAGCTGTTCGCGAAGGCCGGCTTCACGCTCACCCGGGCCGTCCCGACCACCGCGCCGATCTCGATCATCGAGGCGATCCCGGCCTGATCCCGGCAGGTGAGCCGGTCCCCCATCGCAGAAGTCGAGGCTCAGGACAAGAAAACATGGATACCGATGTCATTGTTATCGGGGCAGGTCCCGCGGGACTGACGCTCGCGGCCGAGCTCCGCCTCGGCGGCGCCGACGTCATCGTCTTCGAGCAGCGGGCCGAGCGGAGCTGGGAGTCGCGCGGCATCGGGTTCACCGCGCGCGCCACCGAGATGTTCCACCAGCGCGGGATCCTGGAGCGGCTGGAGAACATCACCACCACCCGCCAGGGGCACTTCGGCGGCATCCCGATCGACTTCGGGGTGCTGGAGGGGTCGCACTTCGGCGTCCGCGGCGCCCCCCAGTACAAGGTCGAGGAGATGCTCGAGGGCCGGGCGCTGGAGCTGGGCGTGTCCCTGCGCCGGGGCCACGGGTTCACCGGGCTGACCGAGGGCGGGGACGGCGTCACCGCGACCGTGCGGGGGCCGGAGGGCGAGCGGGAGTACTCGGCCCGCTTCCTGGTGGGCTGCGACGGCGGGCGGAGCACCGTCCGGCGGCTGGCCGGCTTCGAGTTCGCCGGCTCCGACGCCACCCGCGCGATGTACCTGGCGGACGTCCGGGGCTGCGACATCAAACCGCGCATGATCGGCGAGCTGCTGCCGAACGGCATGGTGATGTCGGCGCCGCTGGAACAGGGCTACACCCGCATCATCGTCTGCGAGAACGGGACGCCGCCCGACCGCGGCCGCGAGGTGACGTTCACCCAGGTCGCGGACGCCTGGCAGCGGTTGACCGGCGACTCGATCCACCACGGCGAGACGCGCTGGGTGAGCAGCTTCACCGACGCCACCCGCCAGGCCACCGAGTACCGGCGCGGCCGGGTGCTGCTGGCCGGCGACGCCGCACACATCCACCTGCCCGCCGGCGGCCAGGGGTTGAGCGTCGGCGTGCAGGACGCCTTCAACCTGGGCTGGAAGCTGGCGGCGACGGTCCGCGGGCGGGCCCCGGAGGGCCTGCTCGACACCTACCACGCCGAACGCCACCCGGTGGGCGCGCGGCTGCTGCGCAACACCCTGGCCCAGGGCGTCCTCAACCTCGCCGGCCGGTCGGTCGAGCCGCTGCGCGCCGTCATGGCCGAGCTGGTGACGATCCCGGCCGCGGCCCGGCACCTGTCCGGCATGGTGAGCGGCCTCGACATCGGCTACCCGGTCGGCGGGCCGGCGCCCGGGGCGGCGGCGCACCCGCTGCTCGGCGGCCGGCTGGCCGACCGCGAGCTGGAGCTCGCCGACGGCGGCTCCGTGCGGGCCGCGCGGCTGCTGCACCCGGCCCGGGGCGTCCTGATCACCGCCGACGCCTCGGGGGAGACCGCCCGCACCGCCGCCGGCTGGTCCGACCGCGTCGACCTGGTCCGGGTGCGGGAGTTCCCCGCCGGACCGGAGGAGGGCGGCGCCGCGACGGAGTCGGTGCTCGTCCGCCCCGACGGCTACATCGCCTGGACGGCGCCGGACGGGGGCGGTCTCGACGCCGCGCTGCGGCGCTGGTTCGGCGAGGCCCGGCAGGGCCCGTCCGGCGGACACGCCCCGGGTCCGAGACAGGGCCTACGGGCCTCGTAACCGAGAGGAGAACCAACGTGACCGAGAACGCGGTCCGTGAGACCGAGCACGAGATCAACGTCTCCGCCCCCGCCGAACTGGTGTACGCCCTGATCGCGGACGTCACCCGGTGGCCGGAGATCTTCCCCCCGACCGTGCACGCCGAGGTGGTCGAGAAGGACGGCGACACCGAGCTGATCCGGCTCTGGGCGACGGCGAACGGCGCCGCGAAGACCTGGACCTCCAGCCGCCTGCACGACCCGGAGCGGATGAGCGTGGCGTTCCGCCAGGTCCGTTCGCAGCACCCGGTCGGCGCCATGGGCGGCGCCTGGGTGGTGGAGCCCGTCTCCGGGAGCTCCTGCCGGGTGCGCCTGCTGCACGACTTCTACGCGGCCACCGACGACCCGGCCGACCTCGACTGGATCAGCGAGGCCGTCGACCGCAACAGCGCCTCGGAGCTCCGGGCGCTGAAGTCGAGCGCCGAGGCGTCCGGCCCCGACGAGCTGATCACCTTCGACGACACCGTGACCGTCGACGGCCACGGCAAGGACGTCTACGACTTCCTGAACGAGGCGCAGCTCTGGCAGGAACGGCTGCCGCACGTCGCCCGGGTGTCGCTGGAGGAGGACGAGCCGGGGCTCCAGATCCTGGAGATGGACACCCGCACCAAGGACGGCAGCACCCACACCACCCGCTCCGTCCGGGTCTGCCGGCCGTCCACCGCGATCGTCTACAAGCAGGTCGTCCTGCCCGCGCTGATGACGCTGCACACCGGGCGCTGGCTCATCGAGGAGCGGGCCGGCGGCGGGGTGTCGGTGACCTCGCGGCACACCGTGCGGATCAACACCGAGAACATCGCCGCGGTGCTCGGTCCGGAGGCGACGGTGCGGACCGCGCAGGAGTTCGTCCGCACCGCGCTGAGCACCAACAGCCTGGCCACCCTGGGCCTCGCCAAGGCCCACGCCGAGGGTGTCCGCAGCGGGCGCGCCGAGTCGTGAACCCGTCCCGGGGGGCCGCGCCGGTCGTCGTGGTCGGCGCCGGCCCCGTCGGGCTGCTGCTCGCCTGCGAGCTGCGGCGGGCCGACGTCCCGGTGGTCGTCCTGGAGCGGCTGACCACCCCGATGACCGAGTCGCGGGCCAGTCAACTGACCACGCGTACGGCGGAGTTACTCCACGAGCGGGGCTTCGGCGCGCTGCTCGCCGAGGCCGCGCACGAGCCGCGGACGCACTTCGGCGGGCTGGGCTTCGAACTGTCGCCCGTGGACAGCCCCTTCGGGGGCAACTGGAAGGTGCCGCAGTACCGCACCGAGGCCGCCCTGGGCGCCCGCGCGGTCGAACTGGGCGCCACCGTCCTGCGCGGGCACGAACTGACCGGCCTCACCGCCGCACCGGACCACGTGCGCTGCGAGGCCGCGGGCCCCGACGGCCCGCGGCGGATCACGGCGCGGTACCTGGTCGGCTGCGACGGCTCCGGCAGCACGGTGCGCCGGCTGGCCGGCTTCCCGGTGACGGAGACGGCGGCGACCAGGGAACTGCTCCGGGCCGACCTCACCGGCCTGCGGATCCGCGACCGCCGCTTCGAACGGCTCCCCGGGGGCTTCGCGGTGGCGTCCACCCGCGGCGGCGTCACCCGGGTGATGGTGCACGCGTTCGGCGACGCCGTGACCGGGCGGCACGGCGCGCCCGGGTTCGACGAGGTCGTCCGGGCCTGGGCACGGGTGACCGGCGAGGACGTCTCCGGGGGCACCCCGATCTGGCTGGACGCCTTCGACACCGCGAAGGGCCTGGCCGACGCCTACCGGCGCGGCCGGGTGCTGCTGGCCGGCGACGCCGCCCACTGGCACCCGCCGGTCGGCGGCCAGGCGCTCAACCTCGGCCTCCAGGACGCCGTCGACCTGGGCCGCAAGCTCGCCGCGACGGTGCACGGCACGGCCGCCCCCGGACTCCTCGACACCTACCAGGACGAGCGGCGCCCCGTCGCGGCGCGCGTCCTCGACCACGTCGCGGCCCAGGAACACCTGATGTTCGGCGGCCCGGAGGCCGAGCCGCTGCGCGCGGTCCTCGCCGAGCTGATCGGCCTGGAGCAGGTCCGCGCCCACCTGACGGCGACGGCGAGCAATCTCGACGCCCGCCCGTGAGGAACGACCGGTTGTGAAGAACGGATGCGCAGGGAAGGCAGGAAGAGGACAGTGCAGGACTTTGACACGGACGTGATCATCGTGGGGGCCGGCCCCACCGGTCTCATGCTCGCGGGCGAACTCCGCCTGGCGGGGGTCGAGGCCGTCGTACTGGAACGGCTGACCGAGCCGATGCGGCAGTCCCGCGCACTCGGCTTCTCGGCCCGGACCATGGAGGAGTTCGGCCAGCGCGGACTGCTGGAACGGTTCGGCGACATGGGCGTCATCCCGATCGGCCACTTCGGCGGGATGCCGCTCGACTACACCATCCTGCCGGGCGGCAACTTCGGCGTGCGCGGGGTGCCGCAGGCGCTCACCGAGTCGATCCTGCACACCTGGGCGACCGGACTCGGCGCCGGGATCCGCCGCGGCTGGGAGCTCACCGGCCTGACCGCCGGGGACGAGGGCGTCGAGGTGCGGGCCGACACCCCGGAGGGCCCGCGCGCCCTGCGCGCCCGCTACGTGGTGGGCTGCGACGGCGCGCGCAGCGCCGTGCGCAAGCTGTCCGGCATCGACTTCCCCGGCCACGAGGCCACCATCGAGATGCTGATGGCCGACGTCACCGACGTCCAGGTGCGGCTGCGGCCCACCGGTGAGCTCGGCGACGCGGGCATGGTCGTGGTGCTGCCGGTCGGCCCGGACACCACCCGGGTCGTGGTCTTCGAGCGCGGCGCGGGCGTGCGCCCGACCACCGAACCGCCCACCTTCCAGGAGGTGGCCGAGGCGTTCAAGCGGGTGACCGGCGAGGACATCAGCAGCGGCACCCCGCGCTGGCTCAGCTACTTCACCGACTCCACCCGCCAGGCCTCCGAGTACCGCAGGGGCCGGGTCTTCCTGGCCGGCGACGCGGCGCACATCCACATGCCGATCGGCGCGCAGGGCATCAGCGCGGGCCTCGGCGACGCCGTCAACCTCGGCTGGAAGCTCGCCGCCGAGATCCACGGCCACGCCCCGGAGGGGCTGCTGGACACCTACCACGCCGAGCGCCACCCGGTCGGGGACCGCATCCTCGCCAACACGCTCTCCCAGCGCAGCCTGTACCTGGGCGGCCCCGAGATGGCGCCGATGCGCGCGGTCTTCGCCGAACTGATGGCCCACGAGGACGTCCGCAAGCACCTGGTCGGCATGGTCACCGGCCTGGACATCACCTACGGGGCCGCCGAGGGCGACCACCCGCTGCTCGGCCGGCGGCTGCCGGAGTTCCCGCTCCCCGACGGCCCGGACGGCGCGCCGACCGTCTTCGGGCTGCTGCACGGCGGGCGCGGCGTCGTCCTCGACCTGCGCGGCGACGAGGCCCTGGCCGCCGCCGCGGCCCCGTGGACCGACCGGGTCCCGGTCGTCACCACGGCGGCCCGGCCGGAGGGAGCGCTCGCGGACGTCGAGGCGCTGCTCGTCCGGCCGGACGGCTACATCGCCTGGATCGGCTCCGGCGGCTCCGGCGCGGCCGGCCTGACCGACGCCCTGGGCCGCTTCTTCGGCGCCCCCCGTGACACCCACTGAGACGGACACCAGGACCGGACGCCCCGCCACCGCGGGCGTTCCACGCCAGCCACGTCCACGCTGACCAAGTCCACGCTAACCAAGGAGGAAGCATGCCGTTCATCAACCCCGAAGACGGGCACCTGACCGTCCTCAACCTGTTCAAGACCGACTCCCGCGACCGCGTGGACACGCTGGTCAAGGAGATGTCGAAGATCGTCGACACCGCGGACTTCCCGGGCTGGATCTCCAGCACCGTGCACCGCGGCGAGCACACCCCGGGCACCCTGAACTTCATCCAGTGGCGCGGCATGGACGACCTGGAGTCCCGGTACAACGACAGCGAGTTCAAGCACCACACCGTCCCGGTCTTCCGGGAGATCACCACCTACGTCCGGCTGATGCAGAACGAGGTGGAGTCGAGCCTGCGCCACCCGTCGCTGGGTGACGTCACCGAGGTCTCCCCGGACCGCGACGACTACACCGTCATCGAGGTGCTCGGCGTGGACCCGGCCGACCAGCGCGCCCTGGTCGCCCACGAGAGCACCGCCCACTCCTGGCTGCTGGACGTCCCCGGCTACCGCTCGCGGACCGTGCTGCGCGGCATCCGGTCCCGCAACCTGCAGGGCGGCGACAGCACCCTGGCGACGGTCGGCACCGACAACGACTTCGTCGTCGTCTACTCCCAGTGGGCCGGCAAGGAGGCCTACGACGCCTTCCGCACCCAGGCCGAGGCCGACTGGTCCACCGCCCGCAGCGGCTTCGGGGCCAAGCGCGGTTCGCTGATCACCAGCGCCGATTGGAACGGCTACCGCCCGGTGCACACCCGCTCCGCGGGCGACCCGGTGGCGGTCTGACCCCCGCACCGCACGAACCCCGAAGGGGCCCCCGGCAGTCAGCCGGGGGCCCCTTCGGGGTTCGTGCGGTCAGCCGGCGATCGAGTCCCAGTGCCACCGGGAGTCGAAGGAGGAGACCTCGACCTGCGCTCCGGCGGCGACCAGCGCCGCCGCCCGGCTCGTCGCCCGCGCGACGAACCCGGAGAGCCGGTGGGCCGCCAGCAGGTCCTGCTCGTCGAAGGGCAGGCCCTCGCAGCGCAGCAGCCGCAGGTCCATGAAGCCGTTGAACGTCCGCCCCAGCACCTCCACGGCCTGCGGGCTGCGGACGGTGAAGCGGACCCGGGCCGCGACGTGGCCGTTGTGGTGCTGGTCGGAGTAGTACGCGACGTCCGGGATCACCGGCGGCACGAAGTGGTCGCGCGCGGCGATCTCGGGCACCTTCGGGAGGTTGCCGACCAGGAAGTGCCACGAGTTGTACTGCATCCGCGAGGAGATCGCCCACGCGGTGTCGGCCAGGTGCGCGGCGGAGCCGCCGAAGAGCCGGCGGGAGTCCTCCGACGGGACGACGCAGCAGAAGAAGTGCGGGATCTCCCACTCGGCGATCCTGGCGTACTCCTCGGCGCGCAGCGCCGCGATCAGTGCGGGGAGCGAGCGCATCCCCCGGCTCATCGCGAAGTCGGCGTCGAACACCGCGGTCGCCGCGCGCACGCTCTCGTGCACCAGGGACTCCAGCCCGGTGCCGAAGGCGCCGTGCGGTCCGGCCAGCCAGTCCGGCGACGCCGCGACGGAGGCGGTCAGCTCGTCGAGGGTGTCCCCGGCGACGGGGAGCCGCTCGCGCAGCCGCGCGCAGAGCTCGGCCTCCAGCCGGCGGGCGTCGTCCTTGACCGGGCCCGCGACCCGCTCGATCTTGTGCATCAGCGGGCCGTAGATCTCCCGGTAGAGCTGCACCCTCCCGACGAGCTCCCGGCGCCGCGCGGCCAGGGCCCCGGCGAGGGCGTCGAGCGCGGCGACCCCGTGCCCGTCCGGGGCCGGTACGGGCGGCAGCTCCCCGGCGGCCGCGTTGTAGGCGGTGCGGGTCCGCTCCAGCAGCAGGGCCACGTGGTCGAGCGTCAGCTGGGTCCCGTTGGCCTCCTCGATCCGGGCGTAGCCGGCCGAGCGGACCAGCAGGGTGAGGCAGACCACCAGGAGGACGTCGCCGTCCGCCCACAGGTCGAGCGGCACCGTCCCCAGGCTGGTGAGCGTGCAGTCGGGGTGGCCCGGCCGCAGCGTCTTGCCGGTCAGGTTGTTCCGGTCGCGGAAGTTGGTGTACTGGCGTTCGCCGACGTAGAGGACGAACGGCGCGGTCCGCAGCGCCGCCTCCTTCAGGGTGTCGAGCAGCTCGCGCCGGCCCTCGGGGCCGGCCGCCGCCAGCCACCGGCGGCCGTCGGCGACGGACTGCCGCCAGCGCTCGGCGGCCAGGGCCAGTTCGGTCCGGTAGGCGGCGAGGTCCTCGGCGGTCCAGGGCACCCGCAGGACGCCGTCGACCAGGTCGGCGGTGTCGCTCAGTGCGCCCCGGGACGGGACGCGGACGGCGAGCCGGCCGCTGCGGTCCAGCCCGATCTCGCCGAGGAACGCGGTGGCGGCGTCCCCGGGCCGGTCGGGGGCCCGGCCGTCGTCCCGCCAGGACCGGCCGACCAGGACCTTCAGCGCGGCCTCGTCCTCGACGGGCAGCGCCCGCAGCTGGATGTCGGCCGGGACGTGCCCGGCGAGGGTGAGCAGCGTGTCCACGGCGGTGGCGAGGTCCGGCGCGGCCGCGGCCCGCCGCCAGGTCTGCGCGAGCAGCGCCGGGAAGCCGGAGTCCTCGGGGGTCAGGTAGTCGGGCCCGCCGGCGCCGGCGGGGCGGCCGAGCCGGCTGGGCCGCCGGCTCTGCCGGGCCTTGGCCAGCGCCGCGCTGCGGGTGAGGGTGTCGTCCCGCTCGGTGGGCAGGGTCATGAAGTGCCCCTGGCGGTGAGGTCGACGTGGTCCCACATCCGGTCCTCGGTGGCGGTCCACTCCTCGTCCACGTAGATGCAGTCGACGGGGCAGACCATCACGCACTTGGGGCAGCCCGAGCAGAGTTCGGGGATGATCTGGACGTTGAGCCCGTTGTCGAAGATCGCGCCGAACTCGGCCGGGCAGCTGCGCAGGCAGGTGTCGCAGGTGATGCACTCGGACGTCTCGATGCGGCGCGGCGGCTTCTTCCAGTTCTCGTCGCGGGACCGCCGGGCGATCCGTTCCTCACGCGCGGTGGTGGTGACTGAAGGAGTGTCCTTCACCCATGGCATGGTCTTCTCCTCACAAGTGGTGGCCCGTCAGGTCGTGCGGGACTGCTCGTGCGGCGGGCGCCCGGCGGTCGGGCGCCCGTGCGGGTGGCTCAGAACGCGCCGAAGTACTCGCGCTGCTCCCATTCGGTGACGCCGCCGGGCGCGCTCTCCGGGAGCTCGGCCGCGCACCAGGTGTCGAACCGGCGGGCCTCGCTCTCCTTGAGCTTCGCCAGGCAGGACTTGAGCGGTGCGCCGAGCAGTCGTTCGGCGCGGTCGCTCGCGCGGAAGGCCTCGAGTGCCTCGTGCAGGGTGCGGGGCAGCGGCCGGTGGGCGGCGGGCTGCTCCGGAACGCCGGCGAGCAGCCCGTCGAGGCCCGCGTGCAGCTGGGAGGCGATGGCCAGGTAGGGGTTGGCGCAGGGCTCCCCGATCCGGTTCTCGACGTGGGTCGAGCTGCCGCCGCTGAGTATCCGGACCATAGCGCTGCGGTCCTCGAACCGCGAGTCCACCGAGGTCGGCGCGAGCGTGAACTCCGGTGCCAGGCGCCGGTATCCGTTCACGGTCGGCACGGAGAGCAGGCAGAACTCGCGGGCGTGCGACAGCAGGCCCTCGGTGTAGGCCCGGCCCTCGGCGGAGATGGCGTCCTGCAGGCCGTCGCCCTCGGCGAAGAGGTTGACGCCGGTCTTGGCGCTGGTCACCGACTGGTGGAGGTGCCAGCCGCTGGGGTCGAAGCTGTCCAGGCGGGGCAGCGTCATGAACGAGGCGTGGTAGCCGCGCCGCCGGCACTCCTGCTTGAGCTGGGTGCGGAACAGCAGCATGGCGTCGGCGGCGTCCAGGGCGAGCATCGGGTTGAAGGTGGTCTCCAGCTGCCCGGGGCCGGACTCGTGCTCGAAGGAGCGCAGCGGCAGGCCGAGCCGCATCAGCATCGCGGCCAGCGGGTCGGCGACGTGGGCCACCGAGTCGTAGGCGCTGTCCAGGTTGAACTGGTAGCCGGGGTTCACCGCCTCGACCTGCGGGGCCGGGCCCTGCAGGCCGAAGCCGTTGCCCTCGTTGCCCACCGGGCCGCCGGTCAGCCGGGTGAGGTACCACTCGACCTCGAGGCCGATGACCGGGGACAGCTCGTGCCGGGCGTAGTCGGCGCAGACCCGGCGCAGCACGTTGCGGGCGGAGAGCGGGTGCGGCGTGCCGTCGCGCAGGTACTCGTCGCCGAGCACCCAGGCGGTCCGCGGCTCGGTCCGCGGCAGCACCTGGAAGGTGCGCGGGTCCGGGACGAGCACGAAGTCGCCGGCGCCGCGCAGTTCGCCGACCCCGACGCCGGCGTCGGCGAGGAAGTCGACGGCGACGGCGTGGCCGGTGTCGAAGAGGAACGGCCCGGCGCTGAAGTCCATGCCGTTGCGCAGCACCGAGCGGAACACGCCGGCGGGCACGGTCTTGGAGCGGGCGAGCCCGTGCGGGTCGCAGAACACGACCCGGACGAGGTCGACCTCGTCCAGCTGGAGCTCGACCTGCTCGGCGGCGGCGGCCTGCCGTTCGTCCCAGAGCCCGAACTCGGCGACGAACGAGGGGCGCCCCACGCTCTCGTCGCCGCCGTGCAGGGACCATGACCTGGAAACCATGATCATCTTCCTTCCGTTGTGATGCCGGGGGGAGTGAGGGTGAGGCCGAGCGCCGTCTCGACGAGTTCGGCGGTCGAGAGCACCAGGCCGTCGGCACCGACCCGGCCCACGAGCTGGAGCCCGACCGGGAGCCCGGCCGGGGTGAGGCCGACCGGCAGCGACAGCGCGGGCTGGCCGGTCAGGTTGAACGGGTAGGCCGCGGGGGCCCACGACAGCCAGCGCAGGTCCTCGGGGTCGGCCGCCCACGGCGGGGCGATCGCCTCGGCGGCGAACGCCTCGATCGGGACGGTCGCCATCGCCAGCAGGTCGTGGGACTCCATCACCGAGGCCAGCCGGGCCCGCAGGGCGAGCCTGGTCTCCTCGGCGCGGGCCACCGCGGCGGCGCCCAGGGAGCGGCCGTAGCGCACGATCGCGAGCCGGCCCGGGTCGCACCCCGGGTCGTCCTCCGGCGCGGTGCCGTGGGCGTCGGCGGCGGCCAGGATGTCCACCAGGGCGCGGTACGGGTCGGGGAACGGCACCTCGATCCGGTCGACCCGGTGCCCCAGCGCGGCCAGCACCGGCAGGACGCCCTCGGTGACGTCGCGGACCGGCCCGGACGTCCCCGGGAACTCGATCCAGCCGATGCGCAGCCCGGCGGGCTCCGCCGCGGCCACGAGCGGCGTCGTCCCCGAGTCGGGGTCGCGCGGGTCGGCGCCGCCGAGCACCGCCGTCAGCGCCGCGGCGTCCGCCACCGTCCGCGCCAACGGCCCGACGTGCGAGAGCCGTTCGGGGCAGGGCGGCACGTAGGGGATCCGGCCGTAGGAGGGCTTGAAGCCGACCACGCCGCAGAACGCCGCGGGGATGCGCACCGACCCGGCACCGTCGGTGCCGAGCGAGGCGGTGCACAGGCCCGCCGCCACCGCGGCCGCCGAGCCGCCGCTGGAGCCGCCGGCCGTCCGGCCGAGCGCCCAGGGGTTGCGGGTGGGGGAGGAGACCCGGCACACGGTGCTCGCGCTCCAGCCGTACTCCGACGTCGTCGTCTTCCCCACGACGATGGCGCCCGCGGCCCGCAGCCGGGCCACGGACGGGGCGTCGGCGGCGGGCCGCCGGTTGGGCAGCAGCGAGCCGCGCCTGGTGGGGAGGCCCTCTGTCTGGATGAGGTCCTTCACCGATACCGTGACGCCGAGCAGCGGCCGGTCGCGGAAGGCGGCCGGGCCGAGGGCGGCCAGCAGACGGTCGGCCGCCTCGGCCTCGCGCAGCGCGCGGGCCTGCGCGACCTCGACGTACGCGCCGAGGGAGGGGTCCGTGGCGCGGATCGCGCCGAGCACGTCCAGCACGTGCCCGGCGACCGTGGAATGACCTTCGAGGAGGAATTTCCGGGTTTCGGGAATGCTGCGGCAGATCGACTGCCTCGTCGTTGTGGTGGGGACTGACACGAGTCCACTACAGGACATCGGCCGAATTTCCCGCAACTTGCCGATTGCCGGTGTTGCATCTGCGTGCATTCCTCAGTTGAACGGGATTTCTTGCGAATGCGGCGGGCTCCTAGCAGCATGTTTCGGAAGGTAATTCAGGCGCACTTATCACTCAGGAGAAGACCCGATGACCCCACGGATGGACAACCCTTCTCTGGTCGTTCCCGGCACCCTGCAGCCCCTGCTCGACCTGACCGAGGTCATCGGCAAGGTCGGAGTGCCGCAGTCGACCCTCGACCTCATCCGGCTGCGCGTCAGCGAGATCAACGGCCGGGTCTACCTGCTCACCGACGAGCCGGGCAAGGACGGGCCGAAGGACGAGCGTCTGCCGCAGGTCGCCACCTGGCGCGAGGAGTCCTGCTTCACCGGAGCCGAGCGCTCCGCGCTGGAGATGGCCGAGGCGGTCACCCTGATGACCGACCCGCAGGACATGGCCTCGGACGCGGTCTGGGAGGACTCCTCGCAGTACTACACCGACGAGCAGCTCGGCGCGCTGGTCATGCACATCGGCCTGGTGAACTTCTGGAACCGCGTCAACGTCGCCACCAACCAGGAACCCGCCGTCTGGCGCTGAGAAGGAGCCCGACCACCGTGTTGAAGCTCATCAACGCCGGCCTGGGCAGGACCGGCACCACGTCCCTGCAGGTGGCCCTGGACCGGCTCGGTCTCGGCCCCTGCTTTCACATGTTCGACATCGTCGGCGACGAGACCCGGCTCAAGGAGTGGGAGAAGGTCGTCTGCGACGGTGCCGAACCCGACTGGGCCGCGCTCTTCGAGGGCCGCACCTCCGCCGTGGACGGCCCCTGCGCCGTCTACTACCGGCAGATCAGCGAGGCCTTCCCGGAGGCCAAGGTGATCCTCACGGTGCGCGACGCCGAGGGCTGGTACCGCAGCACCCACGACACCCTCTTCCAGTTCGTCCTGCGCAGCGCGGAGAACCCGCCGGAGCCCGGCTCCCACCAGGACCGGCTGCTCCGCGTCACCAGCACGATGGTCTGGGACGGCATCTTCGGCGGCCGGTTCACCGACAAGGACCACGCCATCGAGGCGTACCACCGGCACAACGAGGAGGTCGTGCGGGCCCTCGGCGCGGACAACGTCCTCGTGTACGACGTCAAGCAGGGGTGGGAGCCGCTCTGCGCCTTCCTCGGCGTCGAGGTCCCCGAGGAGGACTTCCCGCACGCCAACGACTCCGCGGCCATGCGGCAGCGGATCGCCCAGGCGGCCGGCGCCGGTCCGGCCCCGACCGGTTGAGCCAGCGAGGGAGCATTCGGTGCTGATCACGGAAATGACGGTCCCCGGCGCGTACCGCGTCGAGCCGGAGACCCTGAGCGACCGCCGCGGGTACTTCTTCGAGTCGGTGAAGACCAGCGCCCTGCTGGCCGCCAGCGGCTGGGAGTTCGCGGTCCGCCAGGTCAACTACTCGGTGTCGAGGCGGAACACCCTCCGGGGCATCCACGGCACCAAGGTCCCGCCCGGCCAGGCGAAGTTCGTCACCTGCGTGCGCGGCAGCGCGCTCGACATCGCCGTCGACCTGAGGGTGGGGTCGCCGACGTTCGGCCACTACGACGTCACGTACCAGAGCCCGGAGACGGGGACGGCGGTGTACCTGCCCGACGGGATCGGTCACGCCTTCCTGGCCCTGAGCGACGACACCTGCATGAGCTACCTCTGCTCGCAGGAGTACGTGCACGGCACCATGATCGACGTCGACGCGCTCGATCCGGCCCTGGGCCTGCCCTGGGACCTGAAGGAGGAGCCGATCCGCTCGGACAAGGACGCCGCGGCGCCCACCCTGGCCGAGGCGGCGGCGGCCGGCCTGCTGCCCACCTACGAGGAGTGCCTCCCCCGGCCCTTCCCCGCGCTGGTGAACGGCGGCCGCTAGCGGCCGTGCCGGAACGCCGGAGCACCCCGCCGGCCGGACGGCCACCGACCGGGACGCGCCCGCACCACGAGCATCCGCACGACCGCGGGACGGGCAGGCGCACGACGCCAGCACGACGCCAAAGGGAACGGCAGCCGGAGTCCGCGGACTCCGGCTGCCGTTCCCTTTCCCCTTCCCGTGACCGCCTCACCCGGTCCCGCCGACCGGGCCCTCCTGGCCCAGGGCGTGCTCGCGGATCCGGGCCATCAGGGCGGCCTGCCGCACCAGCTCGTGGTGGTGGGCCGGCCGCGCCGCCGGGTCGCGGACGGCGTCGTGGAAGGCGGTGAAGACGCCGAGGAACTGGTCCGAGGCGGGGGCGGTGATCAGGGTCTCGCGGTCCCGCTGCTGGAGCCGCAGGACGGGGCGGGCGTCCCGGGAGGGGGTGAAGGCCCACTCCAGCACGAGCCGGCCCTCGCTGCCCCAGAGGTCGTAGGTCGACCGGTAGCTGTGCGACAGGCCGAAGGAGCAGTTCGCGGTGACGCCGTCGTCGCCGCGCAGCAGCGCCACCCCGGAGACGTCCACGCCCAGGCCGCCGTCGAACTCCAGCCCGGCGCCCAGGACCCGCGCGGAGTCCCCGAGGTACTCCTGGGCCGCGCGGACGGGGTAACAGCCGACCTCCCAGAGCGCCCCGCCACCGAGGTCGGCCTGGTACTTGATCCCGTTCGGGTCGGTCGGGGGGATGCCGAACGCGCCGTTGAAGGCCCGGAGCCGGCCGATGGCCCCCTCGGCCAGCAGGGAGCGCGCCAGCTCGTGCTGGGGGTGCCGCAGGAACGCGAAGTTCTCCATGATGAGCAGTCCGCGCTCCTCGGCGAGCGCCACGAGGGACCGGGCGGTCTCCTCGCTGGGCACCGCGGGCTTCTCGATCAGGACGTGCTTCCCCGCGCTCAGCGCCCGGTGCGCCCACTCCGCGTGCTGGCTGTTCGGCAGCGGGATGTAGACGGCGTCGACGCCGGGCGTCTCGAGGAGCCGGTCGTAGCCGGCCACGGCCTCGCAGTCGAACGGGGCCGCGACGCTCTTGGCCTTCTCCTGGGAGCGGCTGGCCACCGCCACCAGGTGGAACGGTGACTGCCGGATCGCCGGCAGGGCCCTCCGGACGGCGATGTCGGCGCACCCGATGATGCCGATGCCGGGGCCCCGCTCGGATTCGTGAACGGGTGACAGATCTTCGATTTTCACAGGTCCACCTAAGCGACAAGAGGAATTCACGTGCCTGAATCGGGATGAGGTCAGCGTAGGTAGCCGCCGCTTTGTCCGTCAACACCCGCGGATAAACGCGGCCCCGGGTCGCAAGGTCTCTTTCGGTCGCCACTTCCCCCGATATAAAGTGCGGTCATTCGCCTAATTGGCACGAATCCACTGAGGAGGCGGCACGGTGAAGGGCATCATCCTGGCCGGCGGCAATGGTACGAGGCTCCATCCGATCACGCTCGGTGTCTCCAAGCAAATGCTCCCGGTTTACGACAAGCCGATGATTTACTACCCGCTGTCGGCCCTCATGCTGGCGGGGATCACCGAGATCGAGATCATCACCACCCCCGAGGACCAGGAGATGTTCCGCCGGCTGCTGGGCGACGGCTCCTGGCTCGGCATCACCCTCACCTACGCCGAGCAGGACAAGCCCCGGGGGCTCGCCGACGCCTTCCTGGTGTCCGAGGAGCACATCGGCGACGACTCGGTGGCCCTCGTGCTGGGCGACAACATCTTCCACGGCTACGAGTTCGGGCCCATGCTCCAGCGGGCCGCGCAGGACCTGGAGGGCTGCGTCCTCTTCGGCTACCCCGTGCGCGACCCGGAGCGCTACGGCGTCGGCACCGTCGACGAGCGCGGCCGGCTCGTCGCGATCGAGGAGAAGCCCGAGAAGCCGCAGACCAACATGGCGATCACCGGGCTCTACCTCTACGACAACCAGGTCGTCGACATCGCGCGGCAACTCCGGCCGTCCGAGCGCGGGGAGCTGGAGATCACCGACCTCAACCGGGTCTACCTGGAGCGCGGCGAGGCCACGCTCATCCCGCTGGGCCGCGGATTCGTCTGGCTCGACACCGGGACCCACGACGCGCTGATGGAGGCCGGGGACTACGTGCAGGTCCTGGAACACCGTCAGGGCGTGCGCATCGCCTGCCTCGAGGAGATCGCCTGGCGCATGGGCTACATCGACCAGGAGACCTGTTTCCGGCTCGGCAGCCGTCTCGCGAAATCGTCCTACGGCCAATACATCATGGAAATGGCGCAGGCCGGCTGACCGAGCGGGGTCCCGGAACACCGAATTCCCCTCCCACCGAAAGAGGTTCGATCGCCGTGAAAATCCTGTTCACCGTCGGGGGCAGCCAGGCGGCCGTCTTCGGCGTCGCCCCGCTCGCCGCGGCCGCCCGGAACGCCGGCCACGAGATCCTGGTGGCCGCCGACGAGCCGCTGATGGCCGCCGCGGCCTCGGTCGGCCTGCCCGCCGTCTGCATCACCCCCGAGCGCATGCGGTACGGCCAGGAGGCCATGACCGCCACCGCCCGCATCGACGCCCTGCTGGAACTGACCGGGGCCTGGACCCCCGACCTCGTGGTCGGCGGCCTCTCCCACGTCCCGCGGGCGCTCGCCGCCAAGCTGAAGGTCCCCTACGTCCGGCACATCTGGCACATCGCCCCGATGGCGCGCCGCGACCGCAAGGCGGTGGAGGAGCTGCAGCCGGAGCTGGAGCGCCTCGGCCTGTCCGAGCTCCCGGCCCCCGACCTCTTCATCGACCTCTGCCCGCCCTCCGTCCGCCCGGCCGGCGCCCCCGAAGCCCGGTCGATGCGCTGGGTGCCCCGGGTCAGCCAGCGCCGGGTCGAGCCCTGGATGTACACCCGGCCCGAGGGCCGGAAGCGGGTGCTGATCACCGCCGGGACCCGCAACCTCGTGCTCGACGCCGCCGGGAGCTCGCTGCGGGGGCTGGTCGACGGGCTCACCGCGGCCGGGGCCGAGGTGCTGATCGCGGCACTGCCCGAGGCCGCCGAGCAGTTCGGCGCGGAGCTCGGCGACGTCCGGATCGGCTGGATCCCGCTGGACGTGGTTGCCCCCACCTGCGACCTGGCGGTCCACCACGGCGGCGCGACCACCGCCATGACGCTGATCAACGCGGGCGTGCCGCAGCTGATCATCCCCGACAACGGCTACGGCAAGGCCGTCGCGGAGGCCGTCCGCGACTTCGGCGCCGCCCTGATCGTCGACAAGCACCGGCCGGAACCGGGCCGGACCCCCGACGAGGTGATCGCCGCCGGCTGCCGGGAGATCCTCTCGGACCCGCGCTTCGCCGAGCGGACCCGGCTGCTCGCGAAGGAGAGTGCGTCGCTGCCGACCCCGTCCGAGGTGCTGCGGGAGCTGGAGGCCCTCGTCGCCCCCTGATCCCGTGCACCAGATCGTCGCCATGCCGGCCGGTAGTCTCACCGGCCGGCATTCCGTTTGCCCGGACGGGCTGACGGGCTGACGGGCTGACGGGCTGACGGGCCGGCGGACGGGCGGCGGCCGGGCGCCGGGCGGCCGGGCAGGGGCGCCGCGCTACGCCCCGGGGCCTCCGTCCGTGGCGCTGGCCCGCCCCGCGGGGCCGCGGAAGGCCGCCGCGGCGGCCCGCCACCGGCGGTCGTCCGCCGTCGGCGCGCGGGCCGGGAAAACGCGGATCGCCCCGAAGCCGACGGAGGGGGCTCCGTGGTCTCGGGGCGATCCGGGTCACCGGGGGCGAACCCGCCGGGTGGGTCAGACGAGCGCCTCCAGCTTGGGCACGATCTCGCCGGGGGTCGGCAGGGACGCGATCTCCTTGGCGAGGAACTGGGTCCGCTCGGTGTAGCTGGGCGTCTCCAGCAGCTCCTTGCAGGCCGCGGCGATCACGGCGCCCGGCTCCTTGTCGGGCTCCTGCTCCTGCGGCCACAGCGTCTTGGCGGCGCCGAAGTCGCTGATGGCCTTGGCGATGGCCTCCCGGTGGTAGTTCGGCGGGAACTCCGGCGGGTTCTCCGGGATGATCAGCTGCGGCACGCCGTTCGCCATCAGGGTCGTGGCGGTGGTGGCGCCACCGTGGTGGACCGCCAGGTCACAGGTGGCGGCGGCGACGTCGACCGGGATCCAGCCGACGCGGGCGTCGCCCAGCTGCGAGCCGAAGCGCTCGGCGGCACCGGGGGAGGCCGCGATCAGGACCTCCGCGCCCAGCTTGTCCAGCTCGCTGACCAGCAGCGGCATGGACCAGCCCGGGTCGCGGAACATCAGGCTGCGGAAGCCCGAGGTGACGAGCACGCGACGACGGCCCTCGGGCTTGGTGTACATCCACCGCTCGAGCCGGCGCTGCGGGTTGCTCGGGATCCAGCGCACGGACTGGGCGGCGGGGTCGTGGGACGGGCGCAGCGACGGCGGGGTCGAGTCGAGCAGCAGGTCGGGCTTGAGCAGCCCGTCCACGCCCAGGCGCTCCAGCTCGGGGCGGAGCTCCTCCTCGGCGCCGGGGTCGATGCCGGTGAGCGGGATGCCCAGGTACTCGACCTGACGGACGTACGGGACCTTGAGGTGGGCGGCGAGCAGCATCGCCGCGTAGCTCTGCGAGCTGCCGACCACCACGTCGGGGGTCCAGTCCTTCGCCAGCTCCAGGAGGGACTCCACGCCGGCCAGACCCATCCGGGCGAAGCCGCGGCCCTGACCGATCATCTCCTGGTCGCCGAGCTCGCGGGGGAAGCGCAGGCCCCGGCCCGGGTTGGTGATCCGCATGAAGTGCCGGATCGGGTCGACGGTGAAGCAGAACGTGGGCAGGCCGATGGCCTCCGCGGTCTCCACCCACGGCTCGTGGGCGGCCAGGATGACCTGGTGGCCCGCGTTGCGCGCGGCCGTCGCCAGCGGGGCGGCGGCGTAGTAGGTGGCCTGGCTGCCTGTGGTGATGAACAGGATTTTCATGGCACTCCGGATGCTTTTTGTGAGACGGCCTGACGCATTTATGGGCTGCATCGATGTTCCCCAGTGGCGGCTTTTTCTGTCAATCACCGGCAATTGGCGGCGGTGTTCGATTGCGGATTTCGCGCAGTTGAACGGGATGAACGCGGGCCTCGTTTTCACGGGGTCGACGATGGCAACATCGAAGAAGTCAGCACCGTCGGCGGCCCACCACCATGGGGTCACCGCGTGTGGCGACGAAGCCGCAGGAAATCCGATACCGAAAGACGGTGGCACCCATGAACAGCCTGATCTACAACGCTCGCATGGCGCTGCGCGACATCATGGAAGTGAACATCTACTCGCAGGGCAACGACAAGGTCTACCTGACCGTTTTCCCGGACCTCGTCTGGGAGGGCACCGAGGAGACGCAGACCGAGAAGGTCATCCAGTTCGTCCTGGGCCGCCTGCACGACATGGAGATGGACATCGCCGGCGAGGACGCCGTGCAGACCCTCCTGGACGGCAAGGCCGTGGAGATCGTCCGCAAGGCCGCCTGAGCAAGCCGCTGCGCCGTGCCTTCGCGTCCGCGGGGCCCGGTGGCCATCCCCGAGGAGGTACGTCGGTCTTGATACCCCGTTATTCACTGCCCGAGATGGCGGAGCTCTGGTCGGACCAGGCCCGGTACACCACCTGGGCCGAGGTGGAGGTCCTGGCCTCCGAGGCGCAGGCACTGCTCGGGCGGGTGCCCGAGGGCGCGCTGGCGGACATCCGGCGGGCGCGGGTGCCGTCGGCGGCGCGCGTCGCGGAGCTCGAACGCGAGCGGGACCACGAGATCCTCTCCTTCCTCGCCGCGTTCTGCGAGGACCTGCCGGACGACTCGGCCCGCTGGGTCCACCACGGCATGACCAGCTACGACCTGGTGGACACCGCGCTAGGGTCCACCCTGGCCCGGGCCTGCGACGTCCTGATCGGCGCCACGGCCCGCCTGCGCGGGGTGCTGGTGGAGAGGGCGGTCGAGCACTGGGACACCCCGTGCATCGGGCGCACCCACGGCATGCACGCCGAGCCCACGACCTTCGGCCACAAGCTGGCCGGCTTCGCCTTCGCGGTCGACCGCTCGGTCGGGCGGCTGAGGCAGGCGCGCGAGCAGGTCGCGGTCGGCACGATCTCCGGCTCCGTCGGGACGTACGCGCTGATCGACCCCTTCGTCGAGGAGCACGTGTGCGCGGCCCTCGGCCTCGGCGTGGAGCCGGCGCCGAGCCAGGTCGTGGCCCGCGACCGGCACGCCCAGCTCGTCGCGGCGATCGCCACGCTCGGCGCCTGCGTCGAGCAGATCGCCGTCGAGGTGCGGCTGCTGTCCCGCAGCGAGGTCCGCGAGGTGGAGGAGCCCCGGACCGTCGCGTACCAGGGGTCCAGCGCCATGCCGCACAAGCGCAACCCGACGACCGGCGAGCGCCTCACCGGGCTGGCCCGGCTGCTGCGCGGGTACGCCGGGACGATGCTGGAGAACGTGGCGCTCTGGCACGAGCGGGACCTGTCCCACTCCTCCGTTGAACGGGTCGTCCTGCCGGACGCCATGACCGTCGCGCACTACCAGGTGACCTCGGCGGCCGACCTGGTGCGGGGCCTGCAGGTCTTCCCCGGCCGGATGCGCGACGCGATCGACCGGACCAACGGGCTGGTGTACAGCTCGGCGGTGCTCGCCGACCTGCTGGAGGGCGGGAGCGAGCGGGAGCGGACCTACCGGATGATCCAGGACGCCGCGAACGGGGAGGACTTCCTCGGCCGGCTCAGGGCCGAGGGGGTCGCCACGGACCACCTGGGACCGGAGCGCTTCCTGGTCCACCATGACGTCATCTACAAGCGACTGGAGAGCCTTCGTGAGCTGGAGCATTGAGCGGGAGAGCGGTCCCGACCTCGACCTCGAGGAGGTTCTGCGGGTCTACCGGGAGTCCGGCCTCGGCGAGCGCCGGCCGGTCGACGAGACCGAGCGGATGGCGGCCATGGTGCGCAACGCGAACCTGGTCGTCACCTGCCGCGTCGACGGCGAGCTCGTGGGCATCGCGCGCAGCGTCTCGGACTTCGCCTACGTGACCTACCTGTCCGACATCGCCGTCGTCCGCAGCCACCAGCGGTCCGGCATCGGCCGGGAGCTCATCGAGGCGACCCGCAAGGAGGCGCCGCAGGCCAAGATCGTCCTGCTGTCGGCCCCCGCCGCGACGGAGTACTACCCGCACATCGGCTTCAGCGCCCACCACTCCGCCTGGGTGCTGAACCCCTGAGTCCGTGAGGGTCCGCCCGAAGTGCCCCGCGCCGGCCACCGGCGCGGGGCACTCGTGGTTCCCGGGGGCGGGGTGGTCCGCGGGGGTGGGCGCCGGGGGCGACCGTGCCGGAGCGGACGGCTCGCCCGCGGCCGCGGCGGGGACGGTGCGGCCGGCGGCCGGGCGACGGACGGCGGGTCGCTCGCCGACGGGTGCCGCACCGCCCCCGCGGTCCCACGGCGCGGCGGTGGCCCCCCACCCGGCGGCCGGGCCGGGGGCACCGACACGGGACGAGGGGACGGGCGCCGTGACGGGACGGCGCCAGGGCGGGACGACGGGACGGCGCCCCCGGGAACCCTCCCGGTGGCGCCGTCCCGTCGTCTCGGTGCGGGCCGCGCTCTCGCGGCGCCGGCTCAGGCGACCGCCATCTCGGTGTCGCGGTTGACGAGCGCCGCGTAGTGGCCGCCGAGGGCGAGCAGTTCCTCGTGGGTGCCGCGCTCGGCGACCCGGCCGCGCTCCAGCACGACGATCTCGTCGGCGTCGCGGATGGTCGACAGCCGGTGGGCGACCGTGATGGTGGTCCGGCCGGCGCTCGCCGCGTCGATGGCCTCCTGGACGGCCTGCTCGGTCTGGGTGTCGAGCGCGCTGGTGGCCTCGTCGAGCACCAGGATGGGCGGGTTGCGCAGGATGGCCCGGGCGATCGCCAGGCGTTGCTTCTCCCCGCCGGAGAAGCGGTACCCGCGCTCGCCGACGACCGTGTCGTAGCCGTCCGGCAGGGACATCAGGTAGTCGTGGATGTGGGCGACCTTCGCCGCCGCGACGAGCTCCTCGTCGGTCGCGGCGGGCTTGGCGAAGCGGAGGTTGTCGGCGACGGTGGCGTGGAACAGGTAGGTCTCCTGGGAGACCACGCCGACCGCGGCCGAGAGCGTCCCGAAGGACAGGTCGCGCACGTCGACGCCGTCGATCGTGACGGTGCCGGTGGTCGCGTCGTACAGGCGCGGGATGAGGTAGCTGAGGGTGGTCTTGCCCGAGCCGGTCTCCCCGACGATGGCGAGGCTGCGCCCGGCCGGGACGGTCACGTCGACGCCGTCCAGCGTCGGCCGCTCCGCCCCCGCGTAGGAGAAGCCCACCCCCCGCAGGCGGACCTCGCCCCGCAGCACCGCCGGCTCGACGGGCCGCTCCGGCTCGGCGACGTCGACCGGCAGGTCGAGGTACTCGAAGATCCGCCCGAACAGCTCGAGCGAGCTCTGGATGTCCAGCCCGATGGTGAGCAGCCGCTGGGCCGGGCGGAACAGGCTCTGCTGCAGGGTGGTGAAGGCGACCAGGGCGCCGAGGGAGATGGCCATCCGGCCGCCGTGCGAGGTCAGCCCCGCCACCCAGTAGATCACCGCGGGCATGGAGGCCATCACGATCCAGATGGTGGACTGGTACCAGAGGCCGGCCGTGCTGGCGCGCACCTCGATGCCGGTGAGCTTGCGGGACTGCCGGGCGAAGTTGTCGCTCAGCGACCGTGACCGGCCCATGGTGTGGCCGAGCATGATCCCGCTGACCGAGAGCGACTCCTGCACGATCGAGGAGAGTTCGGAGAGCTGGTGCTGCCGCTCCCGGGAGATGACGCGGCGCTCGTCGCCGACGTGGCGGCTGACCCAGACGAACCCCGGGAGCATGATCAGCGAGGCCAGCGTCAGCCGCCAGTCGAGCAGGACCATCGCGGTGGTGGTGGCGATGACGATCGTCAGGTCCGACACCAGCGCGGTGGCGGTGGTGGTCACGGTGACCTGCATCCCGCCGATGTCGTTGGCGATGCGGGACTGCACCTCGCCGGTGCGGGTCCGGGTGAAGAAGGCCAGCGACATGCGCTGGAGGTGGGAGTACACGGAGGTCCGCAGGTCGTGCATGACCAACTGGCCGACCTTGGCGGACACGTGGGTCTGCCAGACGTTGAACGTGCTGGTGGCGATCGAGACGAAGATCATGCCGAAGGCGAGGAGCGACAGCAGCCCGGTTCTGCCCTGCGGCAACGCCACGTCCATGATCTCGCGGATCAGGAAGGGGTTCACGAGGGAGACCAGGGACGAGCCCGCGACCAGGGACGAGACGAGTAACAGGTTCTTCCGGTACGGGCGGAACAGCCTGAGGATGCGTCTCTTCTGGACGGGAGGCTGAGCGGTGGACGACCCGGTGGTGCTCACCCTGGTCTCCTTCTCTTGTGGTCAGTTCCAGTCGACGGAACGCAGGACGAGGGCGGAGTTGAAGCCGCCGTGGCCCCGGGCCAGGACGAGTGCCGTGGTCACGGGCGCGTGCCGCGGCTCGGTGACCAGATCGAGGTCGTAGTCGGGGGAGGGGGTGACGTTCGCGGTCGGCGGGATCACCCCGTCGCGCATGGCCAGCAGGGCGGTGGCGACGTCCAGCGGGGCGGCGCCCGACCCGAGCCGGCCGGTCATCGTCTTGGGCGCGGTGACGGGGACCGCCCGGGGCCCGAAGAGCCCGGTGATCGCCGCGGCCTCGATCCGGTCGAGCTCCGGGGTGGCGGCCGCGTCGGCGAAGACGACGTCGACGTCGCCCGGCGACAGGCCCGCGTCGTCGAGCGCGATCTCGATCGCCTTGCGCAGGGTCGGCTCCCGGCCGCTGTCCGGGCCCGGGTCGAAGGTCGCCCCGTAGCCGCTGATCTCGCCGTACACCCGGGTCGCGCCGCGCCGGCGGGCGGCCTCGGCGTCCTCCAGGATCAGCAGGGCGCCGCCCTCGCCGACCACGTGCCCGGTGGCGTCGGCGTCGAAGGGGAGGTAGGCCCGGTCGGGGCGCTCCTCGGTGGTCATCCTCCCGGTGGTGAGCTGGGCCGCCCAGCCCCACGGGCAGATGGCGGCGTCGACGCCGCCGGAGAGGATCAGGTCGCTGCCCTTGCGGATCAGTCGGCGTGCGTGGGCGAGGGCGTCGAGGCCGCCGGCCTGGTCGCTGACGACCACGCCGCTGGGGCCGCGCATGCCGTGCCGGATGGAGATCTGGCCGGTGTTCACCGCGTAGAACCAGGCGAAGGACTGGTAGGCGCTGACGTACTGGCTGCCCTGGCTCCACAGGTTCTGGAGCTGGTCCTGGCCGAACTCGAAGCCGCCGGAGCTGCTGGCGGTCATCACGCCCATGCCGTACTCGTCGGCCGCATCCGTGCACACCCCGGCGTCGGCCAGGGCGTGCTCGGCGCCGACGAGGGCGAGCTGGGTCATCCGGTCGGTCTGCGGGATGAGCCGGCTCGGCAGGTGTTCCTGCACGGTGAAGCCGTCCACCTCGCCGGCGAGCTTCGACGGGTACTGCTCGGGGTCGAAGCGCTTGATGCGGCCGATGCCGCTCCGGGACGCGCGGGTGGCGTCCCAGTAGTCGTCCACGCCGAAGCCGTTCGGGGAGACGACGCCGATGCCGGTCACCACGACCTGGGTGCTCATGCCGCGGTGCCCCTGTCCGGTCGGGCGAGGACCATCGCGCTCTGGAAACCGCCGAATCCGCTGCCGACCGTCAGCACCGTGTCGGTGTGCCAGTCGCGCGCGGTCAGCGGCACGTAGTCGAGGTCGCACTCGGGATCCGGCTTGTGCAGGTTCGCTGTCGGGGGCACCACGTGGTTCTCCATGGCCAGGACGGATGCGGCGATCTCGATCGAGCCGATCGCGCCGAGCGAGTGGCCGACCATCGACTTGATCGAGCTCACGGGGGTACGGCGGGCGTGGTCGCCGAGGCTGCGCTTGAAGGCGCTGGTCTCGTGACGGTCGTTCTGCTTGGTGCCCGAGCCGTGCGCGTTGATGTAGTCGACGGCCTCGGGGTTCAGCCGGGCCTCGTCCAGCGCGACCCGGATGGCCTCGGCCATCTCGCGGCCGTCGGGGCGCAGTCCGGTCATGTGGAAGGCGTTGCAGCGGCTGGCGTAGCCGGCGATCTCGGCGTACACGTGGGCGCCGCGCCGGCGTGCCGACTCCAGCTCCTCGAGGACGAACATCGCCGCGCCCTCGCCCAGGACGAAGCCGTTGCGGGTGAGGTCGAACGGCCGGGAGGCGTGCTCGGGGTCGTCGTTGCGCGGGGTGGTGGCCTTGATCGCGTCGAAGCACGCCACGGTGATCGGCGAGATCGGCGCGTCGCTGGCACCGGTGATCATCACGTCGACCGAGCCGTCGCGGATCAGTTCGGCCGCGTAGCCGACCGAGTCGATGCCGGAGGTACAGCCGGTGGAGACCACGGTCGAGGGGCCCTCGGCGCCGACCGCCCAGGCGACCTCGGCGGCGAAGGAGCTCGGGACGAAGTAGTTGTAGAGGTGCGGGACGGCGTACTCGTGGTCGACCAGGCCGAGCCGGCCGCCGTCGCTGACCACCCGGTACTCCTCGTCGAGGCCCATGGTGGCGCCCACGGCGCTGCCGACCGCCACGCCGACCCGGTGCGGCGCGAGGCCGGGCAGGTCCAGGCCGCTGTCCGCGAGCGCCTCGCGGGCGGTGACCAGGGCGAACTGCGCGGCGCGGTCGGTGCGCCGGATCTCCTGCGGGCCGAGCCCGTGCTCCCACGGGTCGAAGTCGACCTCGGCCGCGACGCGCGAGCGGAACGGCGCCGGGTCGAAGAAGGTGATCCCCCTGGTCGCCGTGCGGCCCTCGCTGAGCAGGCTCCAGAAGTTCTTCGCGCCGATTCCCCCCGGTGCCACCACCCCGACGCCGGTGATGACCACCCGCCGGCCCGTCATTCGGACTCCCAGGTGTAGAACCGCTGGGCCATGGCGTCCGCGGGGGAGCGCCAGGTCGACGGGTCGTAGGCCTGGATGAACGGCTTGAGGTCGTCGCTGATGCGGACGAAGCGCGGGTCGCCCTTCGCCTGCTCGATGAGCCGGCCGCCGTTGTCGTCCTCGAAGTCCTGGAGATGGAAGTACAGCCCGTTGTACATGAAGAGCTGACGTCGCCGAGTCCCCATGCGATGCGGCATCTCGGTCTCGTCGAAGGCGCTGAAAAGCCGAGCCACCTCAGCGCTCGAACGAGGGTCCATCTTGGCCACTATTAGATTGCTGTGCATTTGACCGCCTCCTCAGGGGGTTTACCGGGACTACCGCAGATCCTTGACCAGCGCCGCCCACCGGGCGAGCTCCTCATCCGACAAGGGGGGCAGACAGGGCTGGTCGGCAGGTGGGATTCTGAGGTCCCGCCATTCGTAGGGGGGACACACTCCGGTCGCCGCCCGCCCCATCCACATCAGACCCTCGGCGAAGTTCTTCCATAGGGATCGCAGGACGGACCTGGGTCTCGCGCCCATGTCAATCTCCAATCATCGGGGAATATCGCCCATCGCCACGATGGGTGAAGCCCCTCAAGGGGGGGTCGGGAGGGCGTCGAATTCCACTGGAGAGCGCGATGGGACGGGAAAAGGGCGGTTCCGTGGCGGAACCGCCCTTTCCGGTGTGGCCGGGGGGGATGGTGAGGTGTCAGTGTGAAGCGGCCAGCAGCCCGCGGTTGCGCAGCACCCGGCGCTCCAGCGGGGTGAAGACCAGCAGGTCGATGGCGACGCCGACGACGAGGATCAGGACGATGCCCAGCAGCACGCCCGCCATGTCCGAGAACTCGCGCTGGTTCTCCAGGTACCGGCCCAGGCCCAGGCCGAGGTCGGGGGAGGAGGCGATGAGCTCGGCGGCCATCAGCGAGCGCCAGGAGAAGGCCCAGCCCTGCTTGAGGCCGGCCAGGTAGCCGGGCAGCGCGGCCGGCAGCAGCACGTGCCGGGCGCCGCGGGCGCCGGTCGCGCCGAGCGTGCGGCCGGCGCGCAGCAGCAGCGGCGGCACCTGGTCGACCCCGGCGATCAGGCCGTTGGTGATCGAGGGCACCGCACCGAGCAGGATCACCGCGTACATGGCCGAGTTGTTGATGCCGAGCCAGATGACGGCCGCGGGCACCCAGGCGACCGAGGGCAGCGACTGGAGGCCGGACAGCACCGGGCCGACGGCGGCCCGCAGCGGCCTGACCTGCGCGACGAGCAGACCGATCGGCGTGCCGATCAGCACGGCCGTCAGGAAGCCGGAGACGCCGCGCCAGACGCTGGTCCAGATGATCGAGAAGAGCGTGCCCCGGTCCCAGAGATCGGTGAGCGCGTGCCAGACGTCGGCCGGGCTGGGCAGCTTGTCCGGGGTGGTCAGGTGCAGGCCGTAGGCGAGCTGCCAGAGGCCGAGGACCAGGGCGACCCCGAGCAGCGGCGGCAGCACCCGCTGACGCAGCCGGCGGCCGATCGGGGTGCGCTGCGCCGGGGCGGTCTCCAGCGCGTCGAAGCCGGCCACGACGCCGGCGGCGTCGGTGGCCGGGTCGCCCGGTACGGCGGGTACGGCGGGTGCGGAGGTGCCGCCGGCGCGGCCGGCTCCCCCGGCGGGTCCGCCCGGCCGGGGGAGCCGGCCGGGGAGGGCGTCGGGGAGGATGTCAGTGCTGGCCATGGCGGCGGATCTCCCCACGTAGGTGTTCGGTGATCTCGATGGACAGGTCGGACACCCCGGCGGACTCGATCCGGCGGGGTTGCGGCAGGTCGATCCGCCACTCGCGGGCGACCCGGCCCGGGCGGGAGGAGAGCAGCACGACGCGCTGACCGATCCGCACCGCCTCGCGCACGTTGTGGGTGACGAACAGGACGGTGAGCCGCCGTTCGGTCCAGATCCGGATGAGCTCCTCGTGCAGCAGGTCCCGGGTGATGGCGTCGAGCGCGGCGAAGGGCTCGTCCATCAGCAGCACCTCGCCGCCCTGGGCGAGGGCGCGGGCCATCGCGACGCGCTGGCGCATGCCGCCGGACAGCTCGTGCACCCGCTTGTGGTGGGAGCCGTCGAGGCGGACGAGTTCCAGCAGGCGTTCGGCCTCGGCGCGGCGTTCGGCGCGCGGGACGCCGGCGAGCTTGAGGGCGAGTTCGATGTTGCGTCCGGCGGTGAGCCAGGGGAACAGCGCGTGGTCCTGGAACATCAGGGCGGGGCGGCCGCCGGGCACCTCGATGCTGCCCGCGGTGGGCCGGTCGAGGCCGGCCACCAGGTTGAGCAGGGTGGACTTGCCGCAGCCGGAGGCGCCGAGCAGGGTGAC
>NZ_JBITCO010000030.1:0-95269 GCF_044453265.1 Kitasatospora sp. NPDC051705
ACCCCGCCTGGGCCGACATCGACTTCCTCGACGACCCCCTCGCCGGCACCCTCCAGGCCGAAGCCGACCACGCCGTCACCGCCGGCCTCCTCAAGAAGCCGAACCTGAACGGCATCTACGACCTCACCCTGCTCAACAAGGTGCTCAAGGAGAAGGGCCAGAGCCCCGTGGCGGACGCCGGGCTCGGCGCCAAGTAGCGCCGGGCAGCACCGAGTCCCGCTCCCCGACTCCGCGGTCCGGACCCCCGCCCGCCCGGTCGATCCACGATCGATGCCCACCGGGACGGGCGGGGCCGGGCCCCGGCCCCGAACCCGCCAGACCACTCACGCAGGAGGTGCCCGGATGACCCCGGCACTGACCACCTCGGCGGACGCCGCCGGCACCGACGCCCCCGTCGACACGCCCGCCGTCCGGATCTCGCACGTGCACAAGTCCTTCGGCCGCCCTGGCGCGCAGACCCCCGTCCTGGACGACATCACCCTCGACGTCGCGCCCGGCGAGTTCGTCACCCTGCTCGGCGCCTCCGGCTGCGGCAAGTCCACCCTGCTCAACCTGGTGGCCGGCCTCGACCGGCCCACCGCGGGCAGCATCGAGGTGCCTGGCGGCCGCCCGGCCCTGATGTTCCAGGAGCACGCGCTGTTCCCCTGGCTCACCGCCGGACGCAACATCGAGCTCGCCCTCAAGCTCGCCGGCGTCCCGCGCGCCGAACGCCGCGCCGAGGCCGAGCGCCTGCTGGAACTCGTCCGCCTCAAGGGCTCCTACGGCAAGCGGGTGCACGAGCTGTCCGGCGGCATGCGCCAGCGCGTCGCGATGGCCCGCGCCCTCGCCCAGGGCAGCAAGGTGCTGCTGATGGACGAGCCCTTCGCCGCGCTCGACGCCATCACCCGCGACGTGCTGCACGACGAGATCACCCGGATCTGGGCCGAACGGCAGCTGTCCGTCCTGTTCGTCACCCACAACGTGCGCGAGGCGGTGCGGCTCGCCCAGCGCGTCGTGCTGCTCTCCTCCCGCCCGGGCCGGGTCGCCCGCGAGTGGCGGATCGACCTGCCGCAACCCCGCCGGATCGAGTCCGCGGGCGTCGCCGACCTGTCCATCGAGATCACCGAAGAACTGCGTGGGGAGATCCGTCGCCATGGCCAGCACTGACACCACTCCGGTCCTGGACAAGACCGACCGGACCCCGGCCGACCGGGCCGCCCCCACCGACACCGCGGACGTCGGCGCCGGCCTCGACGCCCTGGACGCCGTCTCCGCCCAGCGCGGCTCGCTCGGCGAGGCGCTGCGGGCCAAGGCACTGCCGCCGCTGATCGGCGTGCTGGTGGTGCTGGCACTGTGGCAGGGCGCGTACAGCCTGCACCTCACCTCCGCCTACAAGCTGCCCAGTCCGGCCGACGTGTGGCACTCCGCCCAGGACCTCTGGTACCAGGGCACCCTGTTCTCCATCATCTGGACCAGCGTCTGGCGCGGCCTGTCCGGCTTCCTGCTGGCCGTCGTCATCGGCACCCCGATCGGGCTGGTCGTGGCCCGGGTGCGCCCGGTGCGCACCGCGATCGGGCCGGTGCTGCAGGGCCTGCAGTCGCTGCCCTCGGTCGCCTGGGTGCCGGCCGCGGTCATCTGGCTCGGCATCAACGACCGGATGATGTACGCGGTGATCCTGCTCGGCGCCGTCCCGTCGATCGCCAACGGCCTGGTGGCCGGCATCGACCAGGTGCCGCCGCTGTTCCTGCGGGCCGGCCGCACCATCGGCGCCACCGGCCTGACCGGCGCCCGGCACGTGCTCATCCCGGCCGCGCTGCCCGGCTACCTGGCCGGCCTCAAGCAGGGCTGGGCCTTCTCCTGGCGCTCGCTGATGGCCGCCGAGCTGGTGGCCTCCTCCCCCGACCTGGGCCTCGGCCTCGGCCGGTACCTGGAGAACCAGCGCGAGTTCTCCGACATGTCCGGGGTGCTGCTCGGCATCGTCCTGATCCTGTTCGTCGGCATCGCCATCGAACTGCTGGTGTTCACCCCGGTCGAGCGCCGGGTGCTGCGCAACCGCGGCCTGCTGGCCGCCGCCAAGTGAGGTGACGACCGATGACGCCCGCCCTGCTCCTGATCGCGCACGGTAGCCGCGACCCGCGGCACGCCGCGACCGTGGCCGCGCTCGTCGAGCGGGTGCGGGCGCGGCGGCCCGGCCTGGAGGTCGCCACCGCCTACCTGGACCACTGCGCCCCGCGGATCCCCCAGGTGGTCGGGCGGCTCGGGGCGGCGGTGGCGGTCCCGCTGCTGCTCAACCGGGCCTTCCACGCCAAGCACGACGTCCCGGGCGCGCTGCGGGCCGCCGGTTCCGGGCTGCCGGTGGCGGACGTGCTCGGGCCCTCCCCGCTGCTGCTCGCCGCCCTGGAGCGGCGGCTCGCCGAGGCGGGACTGGACGTGGGCTCCGCGGCCGTCCGGGCCCGGACCGGACTGGTGCTGGCGGCCGCGGGTTCCTCGGACCCGGCGGCCGACGCGGCGACCCGCGCGGTGGCCGACCGGTGGCGCCGCACCCGGGGCTGGGCCGGCGTCGAGGTGGCGTACGCCTCGGCCTCCGGTCCGCGCGTGCCCGCGGCGCTGGCGGCCCTGCGCGCGGCCGGGGCCGTGCGCACCGCCGTCTCGCCGTACCTGCTGGCACCGGGGCTGCTGCCCGACCGCATCGCGGCGGACGCGGCGGGTGCCGACCTGGTCGCCGGGGTGCTGGGAGCCGCCCCCGAGGTGGCGGAGCTGCTGCTGGAGCGCTACGACGGGGCGCGGGCGGCCGCGCGGGCGGCGGTCCCGGCGCCGGCGGCGCTGTCCGCCTGAACCCGCCCGGACGGCTGGCCGACCGGCTGGCCGACCGCTCGACCACCCGGCCACCCGCTGGACCACCCGCCCGCGGCATCACCGGCCCGGGCGCGGATCAGGCCGCCGGGGCCCAGCCGGTGATCGCGAAGCGGCTGCCCTCGCGCCGGACCTCGGCCGCGCCGGCGCCGGCGAAGTGCGCGGGCACGACGAGTTCGCGGTCGTCGGCGGCGCGTTCGAGCACGCTGCGCCGGGTGGCGGCGGCCTGCTGCGGGGCCTCGCAGAAGCAGCTGCTGTGGCTGGGGTCGAGGATCTGCACGGGGCTGTGCATCAGGTCGCCGACGAACACGGCGCGGTCCGTCCCGGACCGCACCCGCAGGACGGCGGATCCGGGGGTGTGGCCGGGGGCGGCCTCGAGGGTGAGGGCGGCGTCGATGCGGTGGGTGCCCTCCCAGAGCACGGCCTGGCCGAGCACGGGGGCGATGCTGTCGGTGTAGACGAGCTCGTCGCCGGCCCGGGCGGCCCGCTCCTGCTCGTTCCGGGCGGCGGGGCGCCGGTGGGCGTTGCGGGGGTCGAAGTGGCGCTGGTCGGCGAGCGGGATCAGGTAGGTGGCGTTGGGGAACGTCGGCGTCCACGCGCCGTTCTCCAGCCGGGTGTTCCAGCCGACGTGGTCGTAGTGGACGTGGGTGTTGACGACGAAGTCCACGTCCTGAGGCCGGACGCCGGCGGCGGCGAGCCGGTCGAGGAAGTCGCCCTCGAGGCCGCTGAAGAGCGGGGCCTGGGGCCGGTCGCGGTCGTTGCCGACGCCGGTGTCGACGAGGACGACCTTGTCGGCGCAGTGCAGGATCCAGGTCTGGACCGCTCCGACGAGGTGGTCGTCCGCGGGGTTCCAGTGGTCGGTGGCCAGCCAGGCGGCGTTGTCCCGCCAGAGCTCGGGGGGCGAGCCCGGGACGACGGTGCGGGCGGGCGCGAACGGGCCCTGGAGTTCGACGATCTTGGTGACCTCGATCTCGCCGAGGTGGAAGGTCTGCATGACTCCACGTTAGGTCGGGCGGGCGAGCGTTCCGATGCCCGATCGGCTCGTATGATTGCGCGATCGTCTCGCCACCCGGCCCGTACGATGAGCCGGTGGACGTACTGAGCGACGCGATCGCGGCCATGCGCACCGGGCGGCCCTCCTCCGACCGGCTGCGGGTCCTCGGGCCGTGGTGCCAGCGGTTCGAGCCCTACGACGGGGCCGGGTTCCACGTCCTGCTGCGCGGCGCCGGCTGGCTGGTCCCCGAGCACGGCGAGCCGACCCGGCTGGAGGCGGGGGACGCGGTCCTGGTGCCGCACGGCGGCGCGCACGCGCTGTCCGACTCGCCGCGGGTCACGGGCCCGGCGCCGTTCGGCACGCTCGTCGACGGGGCGGACGCCCCGGACGGCGCCGCCGACTTCCTGTGCGGCAAGTACCGGCTGGACCGCACCCGCGCGCACCCGGTGCTGGCCGGCCTGCCGGAGGTGGTGCACGTCCCGGCCCGGCTCGGCCGCCACCCGGAGCTGCGCGCGGCGATCGAGCTGCTGGCCGCGGAGGCCTCCGGGGCCCGGCCGGGCCGGGACGCGGCGGTCTCGGGGCTGCTCGACCTGCTGCTGGTGTACCTGGTGCGGGCCTGGCTCGACGGGAACGTGCAGGAGGGGTGGCCGCTGGCACTGCGGGACCGCGAGGTGGCGGCCGCGTTGGAGGCGATCCACTCCGACCTGACCCGGCCCTGGCGGGTGGAGGACCTGGCGGCCCGGGTCGGGCTGTCGCGGGCGACGCTGGCCCGCAGGTTCACCGCGCTCACCGGGCAGCCGCCCATCGGCTATCTGACGTGGTGGCGGATGACCACGGCGGCGCGGCTGCTGCGCGAGACCGACCAGCCGCTGCCGGCCGTGGCGCGGAAGGTCGGCTACGGCTCGCCGTTCGCGTTCTCGCACGCCTTCAAGCGGCACGCGGGGCTCACCCCGGGCCGCTACCGCGCGGCGGCGGAGCGCCCCTGAGGCGGTGCGGCCGACGGCTCCCCGGAGGGGCCGCAGGAGCGTCGGCCGCGCCGCCCCGCGCGGGGCGCCCGGATCAGACGGGCAGGTTCCACTTCTGGTTGGCGGCGCCGTTGCAGTCCCAGATGCCCAGCTGGTTGCCGTTGGTGGTGGAGAACCCGAGGTCGTCCAGGCAGCGGCCGGACTGCGGGTTGAGGAGCGAGCCGTCGGGGCGGGCCTGCCACTGCTGGGCGCCGGTGCCGTTGCAGTCGTAGAGCTGGGCGAGGGTGGCGTTGCCGGTGCCGCCGCCCTTGATGTCCAGGCACTTGCCGAGGGCGCGGACGGTGCCGTCGACGCCGATCCGCCACTTCTGGGCGACGCTGCCGTTGCAGTCGTAGATCTGCACGGGGGTGCCGTTGCCGGTGTTCGCGCCCTTCACGTCCACGCACTTGCTCGCGTAGCCGGTGATCTGGCCGGTCGGACCGGCGGGGGGCGTGGCGCCGAGGACGACGCGCGGGAACCAGACGGCGTCGCCGACCATGCAGCTCGCCGAGACGCTGCCGTCGCCCATCCCGAAGCCGCCGAAGGCCGGGCGGAAGAGCTGCATGGTGTGGTCGGCGTTCCAGTACTGACAGCTGGCCGTGACGGCCCAGGTCTGCATCGGGTCGAGGCCGGTGCAGGTGCCGACGGCGTTCCACGGGCCGGCGTAGACCGTGCAGGACGGGGCCGCCTGTGCGGCGGTGGCCGGAGCGAAGAGCGCGGCGGCGGCGGCGATCAGGGAGGAGGCGAGCAGGGCGGTGGTGCGGCGCATGGAACCGGTCCCCTTCGTGGATGACTGTTCGTCAGTCGGCTTGTTCGGCTTGGCCCGTGACAGTTCCGTGCGGAATGTGCGGGGCTCGTGAAGCCTCGGGGAAGTGGTACCGGGCGTCAACCGGCAGCTCGCCGGAACTGCCGGTCGCACCGCTGCTGAGCGGCCGCGGTGCGGCGACCGGCGGTTTCCGGCGGGGGCGGCCCGGACGGGCGCCGGTCGGCGGGTCGTTCGTGGGCGCGGGCACCGCCGCCACCCGCGCGGGCACTGCCACCCGCACCGGCGCCGGCACCGGCACCCCGCGCGGGCACCGGCACCGCCCCGCCGGAACGCCACCGGCCCGGCACCCCCGTACTGCGGGGGGTGCCGGGCCGGTGTCCGTCCACGGGCTGCGTCAGTCGAACTTGCGCCGCTGGCGGCCGGTGCCGTAGTTGGAGCCGCTCTTGGCGCCGCTGCCGGGCTTGGCGCGGCCGGAGGAGCGGCCGATGAACCCGGCGGCCTGCGGGCGGTCGCCCTGGGCGGCGGCGCCCATCCGCTGCTTGGGGCGGGGGCGGCGCGGGTTGCCGTTCATGTCGACGTCGGTGGGCAGCCCGGAGCGCTTGCCGGCGCGGCGGCGCGGGGCGCCGGTCCGGCCCTCGGCGGGCTTGTCGGCCGCAGGGGCGGCGACGACCGGGACGGCGAGGGTGACCGCGACGCCGCTGGGGGTGCGGGCGCCGGTGATCTTGGCGAGGTCGGCGTCGCCGGGGCGGACCTTGGTGACGGTGGGGCGGATGCCCGCGACCGTCATCAGCCGGTTGACCTCGCGGCGCTGCTCGGGCAGCACGAGGGTGACGACGGTGCCGGACTCGCCGGCCCGGGCGGTGCGGCCGCCGCGGTGCAGGTAGTCCTTGTGGTCGACCGGAGGGTCGACGTTGACGACGAGGTCGAGGCCCTCGATGTGGATGCCTCGCGCGGCGACGTTGGTGGCGATCAGCGCGGTGACGTTGCCGTCGCGGAACTGGTCCAGGACCCGGTTGCGCTGCGGCTGGGACTTGCCGCCGTGCAGGGCCGCGGCCTTGACGCCGTTGGCGAGCAGCTGCTTGGCGAGCCGGTCGGCGCCGTGCTTGGTGTGCACGAACATGATCACGCGGCCGTCGCGGGAGGCGATGTGCGCGGTGGTGGACGCCTTGTCGGCCGGGTCCAGCTGGAGGACGTGGTGGTCCATGGTGGTGACCGCGCCGGCCGAGGGGTCGACCGAGTGGGTCACCGGGTCGGTGAGGAAGCGCTTGACCAGGCGGTCGACGTTGCGGTCCAGGGTCGCGGAGAACAGCATCCGCTGCCCGCCCTCGGCGACCTGCTCCAGCAGCTTGCTGACCTGCGGCAGGAAGCCCATGTCGGCCATCTGGTCGGCCTCGTCGAGGACGGTGACGGCGACGTCGGAGAGGTTGACGTCACCGCGGCCGATCAGGTCGTCCAGCCGGCCCGGGGTGGCGACCAGGACCTCGGTGCCGCGCCGCACCGCGTTGGACTGCCGCCCGATGGACATGCCGCCGACGACGGTGGTGATCCGCAGGTTGACGGCGGTGGCGTACGGGGTGAGCGCCTCGGTGACCTGCTGGGCCAGCTCGCGGGTGGGGACCAGGACGAGCGCCAGCGGGTAGCGGCCGACGGCGCGCTTGCCGGCGGTGCGGGCCAGCAGCGGCAGGCCGAAGGCGAGGGTCTTGCCGGAACCGGTGCGGCCGCGGCCGAGCACGTCGCGGCCGGCGATCGAGTCGGGCAGCGTGGCGCCCTGGATCGGGAAGGGCTCGGTGACGCCTTCGCGGGTGAGCGCGGCGAGGATGCCCTTGGGCAGTTCGAGCTCGGCGAAGGTGGCCGCCGGGGGCCGGGCCGGGGTGCCCTCGACGACGGTGAAGTCGGCGGCCTCGGGCGTGGTGGTGCGGGGGGCGCCGGCGCGGCTGCGCGGCTTGCGCGAGCGGTCGGCGCCGGTGGCGCGCGGGTTGTCGCCGCGGCGGGCGCGGTCGGCGTTCTCGCCGCGGCGCGGGCGCTCGGTGCGGCGGGCCTGGTCGGCACCGCGGTCGGCGGTGCGGGCGGCGCGGTCGCGCGGGGGGTGGGCAGGGGTGGTCAAGGGGTCTCCGTCCGGAGGTCTACAGCCCCGGTGTCGGGGGCTGGTCGGCCGTCGGATTGGAGTTCGCCGCCCCGGCCGTACGGCGGCATGGGCGAGGGCCCGCACCGAGTGGTGCGGGCCCCCGCTTCGCGATATCGCGAGTCAGCGCGGAGGCTGACGTCAGCCGATGACGCGGATGTTCTCGGCCTGCGGGCCCTTCTGGCCCTGGGTCACGTCGAACTCGACCTGCTGGCCCTCGAGCAGCTCACGGAAGCCGTTCGCCTGGATGTTCGAGTAGTGGGCGAACACGTCCGGGCCACCCTCGGCCTGCTCGATGAAGCCGAAGCCCTTCTCGCTGTTGAACCACTTCACGGTGCCGGTAGCCATAACCGTCTCCTCTAAAACTGGGGCATCAGGGATCCACACCGTGTGGACCCCGGAGTAGCCGCGATCCCCATCCGGAGACTGAAACACCGGACAAAACAAATGCGCCTGTTGGTTGGAACCAGCAGGCGCACACATACGTTCATGGGAACCAAAACTGCAACTGAGTCGACTGTAGCACGGCGGCACCCCGATTGACCGGGGACTTTTCTGCCCGACAGATCACGTTTGGCGGCGCCGGGAAAGGGGCAGGCGGCGCCCCGCCGAAGCGGGGCGCCGCCTGTTTCCGGACGAACCGGTCAGCGCCGGCCGGCCGGCTCCGGCACACCGTGCGAGCCCGCCACCGGAGCAGGGCGGCCGCCCTGGCCGTGGCCGTGGCCCGGGGTCGCGCCGTGACCGGGCCACCACGCGGCGTTGCCGATCAGCGCGGTGAGCGACGGGGTGAAGAACATCGCCATCACGAAGGCCGCCAGGATGATGCCGAAGGCCATCGCGAAGCCGAACTCCATCATGAAGGTGTTGCCCGCGAGCATGAACGTCCCGAACGAGGCCGCCAGGATGAACCCGGCCGCGGCGACGGTCGGACCGCCGTGGCGCAGCGCCTCGCGGGCCGCCTCGCGCGGGCTGCGGCCCTCGCGGGCCTCCTCGCGCAGTCGGGCGATGATCAGGATGTTGTAGTCCGTCCCGATCGCCACCACGAAGAGGTAGATCAGGATCGGCATCATGAACATCAGGCCGGTCTCGTGGCCGATCTTCTGGAAGAGCAGCGTGGTGGCACCCAGCGTGGCGCTGAAGCCGAGGCCCACCGAGGCCATCAGGTACCAGGGGGCGACCACGCTGCGCAGCTGGAGCGCCAGGATGAGCAGGATCAGCAGCCCGGCGATCGGGAAGACCAGCTTGTAGTCGTGGGTCATCGCCAGGTTGATGTCCTTGTACACCGAGGTGAGGCCGGCGACCTTGGCCTCGGTGCCGGCCGGGGCCTGGCCGTGGGCGACCTCGCGCAGCGCGGTGACGGCGTCGATCGCCTCGTTGCTGGCGGGCGCGTCCTTGAGCATGACGGTGAACTGGGCGGTGGTGCCGTCGGCGCTGACGCTCTTGGCCTCGGCGCTCGGCACGTAGACCTTGGAGACCCCGGTGACGCCCTGGAGCTTGTCGGCGTAGGCCTGGAAGGAGGCCGGGTCGAGCTTCGCGCCCCCGGTGCTGCTCAGGTAGACCTGGCTCGGGTCGGCGGCGCCGGCGGAGAAGCCGGTGGCCATCTTGTCCTGGACGACCATCGACTCCTTGTCCTTGGGCATGGAGCTGCCGGCCATGTCGAACAGGCCGTTGTAGCTCAGCGCGCCGACGGACAGGGCGATCAGGACGGCGCCGGAGGAGGCGGCGACCAGCGCCGGACGCTTCTGGACGACACGGCCGAGCGCGGTGAAGCGCGCGGTGCTCGGCTCGTTCATCCACTTCTTGCCGGGCCAGAAGACGGCGCGGGCGGGGATGACGGCGAGCAGCGCCGGGGCCAGGGTGAGCGCGGCCAGGGCGGTGACGACCACCGCGATGGCCAGCGCCGGGCCGAGGGCCTGGAACATGCCGAGGCTGGAGAGGATCAGCGCGGCGAAGGCGATGGTGACGGCGCCGGCGGCGGAGGCGATCGCCTCGCCGACCCGGCCGACCGCGTTGACCACGGCGTCCTTGCGGTCGTCGCCGGCCCGCAGCCGCTCGCGGTAGCGGAAGGCGAGGAACAGGAAGTAGTCGGTGCCGACGCCGAGCACGACGACGATCAGGATCGCCATCAGCACCGGTGTGCTCTTGAGGTCGAACGCCTTGGTGGCGTAGTTGATCATGCCCATGGAGGCGGGCAGCGCGACCACCAGCGAGACCAGGATCGGCAGCAGGCCGGCCAGGACGCTGCGGAAGATGATGCCGACGATCAGGATGACCAGCAGCAGGGTGGCCATGGTGATGATGCCCTCGGCCGAGCCGGAGGCGTCCTTCTGGTCGAGGGCCTGCGCGGCGGGGCCGCCGAGCTGGAACTTCAGCTCGGTGCTGCCGGCGAGCGACTTGCCCTCGTCGCGGATGGCCTTGGCCACGTCCGCGATCTGGTTCTGGTCCTGCTGCTTGGCCTTGTCGACCTCGATCATGGCCATCGCGTACTTGCGGTCCGGCGAGAAGCCGAACTGGTCGCTCGGCGGGACGATCTTCGCGACGCCGTCGATCTTCTTGGCGGTCATGTCGTCGACGAGCTTGCCCATCGCGGCCTTGTCGCCGTCGGTGAGCGCGCCACCGTCGCTGCGCTCGAACAGGGCGAGCGCGGACGGGGTGAAGGCGGACGGGAAGGCCCGCTCCTGCACCTGCATGGCCTGGATGGACTCGTAGTGCTTGGGGAGGAAGGCGGCCTCGTCGGTCTGGGAGCTGACCTTCGGCGCCGTGGCGACGACGGCGATCATCCCGACCACCCACGCGATGATCACCCACCACGCGCGGCGGACGACGAATTGTCCTAGTCGGTGGAACATGCTCGATGCCTCCTGGGCATGGTTCACCGCAGCCCTTGGGGGACGGGACGCCGGGCGACGGCAGGACCGGCGGGAGACGCTCGTCGACGCTCCCTAGCCGGTCGGCAGGTAAGTAGGTCTGGGCGTCATCCTACGAGCACGTGCTTGCCGACCGGCAAGGAGCCCCCGTGTTCCAACCCCCGTCGGGCCGCCCCGAACCGGCCCCGACCCAGTCTCTCCCGAACGGACCCCTCTTGACCTCGTGCTCCGGGTGGAGACAGCTCCCCCTCAGGGTGGATCCCACCCCCTACCCCCGGGGAGGAGACATCAGGGTAGGACGGTAGGGAAAACCCCACCCCGCCCCCGAGGAAGGCCCCCGGGCGGGCTCACCCGCCAGCCGGATACCTGGTCAACGGCCGTTTCCCTACTGTCTGTTGCGGCGCCGGACCGCACCGGCGCCCGCGATCCGGCGGCCACCACGGGCCGGTCCGGCACCACCGCGCCGGCGACGACCGCCGCACTCCCCGGGGGGACCCACCATGACGACCAGATCCGGCACGGCCGCCGCCATCGGCGCCTGGAGCGCCCGGCACAGGAAGACCGCCGTCTTCGGCTGGCTGCTCTTCGTCGTGCTCGCCGCCGTCCTCGGCGGACTGCACGGCAGCACGCAGGTCACCGAGTCCGAGGCCATGCCCGGCCAGGTCTCCCGCGCCGCCAGGCTCCTCGACGAGGCCGGCCTCAAGAGCCCCGCCACCGAGAACGTCCTGGTCCAGAGCGCCACCCGCAAGGCCGACGACCCCGGCTTCCGGGCCGTCGTCGACCAGGTGACGAGCGCCGTCCGGGCCACCGGCAAGGTCACCGCGGTCCGCTCCCCCGCCGACACCGGGGCGGTCTCCGCGGACGGCCGTTCCGTCCTCGTCCAGCTCACGCTCGACGGCGACCACGACCGGGCGCTCGCCGACGTCCCCGCCGTCCTGGACGCCGTCGCGGCCGTGCAGCGGCAGCACCCCGACCTCACCGTCGTCGAGCTCGGCGACGCCAGCTCCGGCAAGTGGATCCAGGACCAGTTCGCCGACGACTTCGCGCGCGCCGAGTGGACGGCCGTGCCGCTCGCCCTCGGCATCCTGCTGGTCGCCTTCGGCGCCCTGGTCGCCGCCGTGCTGCCGGTGGTGCTCGCGCTCACCGCCTTCGTCGCGGCCGGCGGACTGGTCGCGCTGACCAGCGGCCTGCTGCACACCAGCAACGACGCCAGCTCGGTCATGCTGCTGGTCGGCCTCGCCGTAGGCGTCGACTACTGCCTGTTCTACCTGCGCCGCGAACGCGAGGAACGGGCCGCCGGCCGCGACCCGCACACCGCGCTGGCCGTCGCCGCCGCCACCAGCGGCCGGGCCGTGCTGGTCTCCGGTGTCACCGTGGTCGTCGCCATGGCCGGCATGTTCCTCACCGGGATCGCCGACTTCCGGGCCATGGCCTTCGCCACCATCGTGGTCGTCGTCACCGCCGTGCTCGGCTCGCTCACCGTGCTGCCCGCCCTGCTCTCCCTGCTCGGCGACAGGGTCGAGCGCGGCCGGGTGCCGCTGCTCGGCAGGCTCCGCCGCCGGGACACCGCGCACACCGGCGGCCGGTTCTGGAACGCCGTGCTGACCCCCGTGCTGCGCCGCCCGCTCGCCGCCACCCTGCTCTCCGGCGCCTTCCTGCTCGCGCTGGCCGCGCCGCTGCTCACCATGCACACCGCCAACCTGACCTTCCAGCAGCAACTGCCCCGCGGCAACGCCCTGGTGACCGCGGCGCAGCGGATCGAGGCCGCCTTCCCCGGCAGCCCCTCCCCCGCGACCGTCGTCGTCAAGGCCGCCGACATCACCTCCCCCGCGATGACCGCCGCCCTGGCCGACCTCAGGGCGCGGGCCCTGGCCAGCGGCCGGATGCACGGACCGGTGGACGTCACCGTGCACGCGGAGCACGGCATCGCCACCGTCGACGTCCCGCTCAACGGCACCGGCAACGACACCACCAGCAACGAGGCGCTGCGGACCCTGCGCGAGGACCTGGTGCCGGCCACCGTCCTGCGGGTGCCCGGCACCGAGGCCCCGGTCACCGGGCAGACCGCCGGCTCGTACGACTTCAACGCCCGGATGACCGGCTCGATGCCGCTGGTGTTCGGCTTCGTGGTCGCCTTCGCCTTCCTGCTGATGCTCACCTCCTTCCGCTCGCTGGCCGTCGCCGCCACCGCCGTCGTGCTCAACCTGCTCTCGGTGGGCGCCGCGTACGGGGTGCTGACCCTGGTCTTCCAGCACGGCGTGGGCGCCTCGCTGCTGGGCACCGCCGGGGTCGGGGCGGTCGAGTCCTGGGTGCCGCTGTTCCTCTTCGTGATCCTCTTCGGCCTCTCGATGGACTACCACGTGTTCGTGGTCTCCCGGATCAAGGAGGGCCGCGACCGCGGCCTGCCCACCCGGGCCGCGATCGCCCACGGCATCCGCTCCACGGCCGGGGTGGTCACCAGCGCCGCGGTGATCATGGTGGCGGTGTTCGCGGTCTTCGGCACGCTCTCCATGCAGGCGATGAAGCAGATGGGCGTCGGCCTCGCCGTCGCCGTCCTGATCGACGCGACGGTGATCCGGGCCGTGCTGCTGCCCTCCGTGATGAGCCTGCTCGGCGAGCGCAACTGGTACCTGCCGCGCTGCCTGCACTGGCTGCCGGACCTCTCGCACGGCGAGGCGGCCCCGCCGGCCGGTGCCGGCGACACCCCGCACGGCGGTTCCACCGCGCCGTTCGGGTCCGCCCCACCGGTCGGTCCCGGCTCCGGCCCCGCGCCGGACGGCGGGCTGCCCGCCCCGGCCCCGCAGGGCGCGCGGCACCGCCGGATCGAGGTCTGAGCCCCGGCGCCCGTCCCGCCCGTCCCGCCGCCGTACCACCCGTACCACCCGCGCCGGCCCGCCGGCCGCCACGCACCGGTGCCGGACCCCGCAGCCCGCGGGGCCCGGCACCGGTGCGTCATGATGATCACGACCCGGAGGCCTCCGGATGAACGCCGGCACAACGGAGCACCCCATGATCCCCTTCGACGAGGGCCGCGCCCGGCTGCTGCTCGCCCGGGCCTGCGCGTCCGCCGGCCTGCCCGGCCCCGACGACGCCCGGCTGCTCGCGCTCGGCGAGAACGCGGTCTTCGACCTCGGCGACCCGGCCGTCGTCGCCAAGGTCGGCCGCGGCCCCGAGCTGCAGGAGCGGGCGCGGCGCGAACTCGCCGTCGCCCACTGGCTCGCCGGGCAGGGCGTCCCGGTGGTGCGCCCCCACCGGGAGCTCCCGCCCGGGCCGCAGCTCGCCGACGGCCATCCGGTCACCTTCTGGTACCGGCTCGCCCCCGCCGTGCGACCCGCCCGGCCCGCGGACCTCGCCCCGCTGCTGCGCGCCCTGCACCGGCTCCCGGCGCCTCCGCTGCCGCTCGGCCGGCGCGACCTGCTGGCCCCGGTCGAGCGCTGGCTCGCCGGCGCCGAGGGCCACGTCGATCCGGCCGACGTCGACTTCCTGCGCCGCCGCCGGGACGCCTTCGCCGCCGCCCTCCCCGACCTCTCCCCGCACCTGCAGCCCGGGGTGATCCACGGCGACGCGCTGCCGCGCAACGTCCACGTCGGCCCGGACGGGCCCGTCCTGCTCGACCTGGAGACCGTCTCGCACGACCTGCGGGAGCACGACCTGGTGGTCCTCGCGCTCAGCCACGACCGGTACGGCGTGCCCGGGGAGGAGTACCGGGCGTTCACCGCGGCGTACGGCTGGGACGTGCGGGACTGGCCCGGCTTCGCGGTGCTGCGCGGGGCGCGGGAGACGGCCAGCGCCTCCTGGGTCGCCCAGCAGGCGCCCGGGAACCCGGCCGCGCTGGCGGAGTTCCGGCGCCGGGTCGAGTCGCTGCGGGAGGGGGCCACCGGGGTGCGCTGGTACCCCTTCTGACGCGGGGGCGGACGGGGCGCGAGGGGCGCCGGATAACCGCCGGACGGGTGGGGTGCCAACCCGGGCCGGTGTGAGAAGACTCCTACGGCGGTCCGGTCCGGCGCGCAACCGGGGCACGTACGATCGGCGTCCTATCGGACAGTCATCCTGACCGAGGGATCGGCCCCCGTCCATGCACCCCTCTGCGCCAACCGGAGCCGCCGCCATGCCCCAGCCCGCCCCCCGCGAAGCCACCCTCCCGACCCGCACGGCCCGCCGCCGGCGGCTGTTCGCGGGCTGCGTCGTGGTGGCCGCCGCCCTGGGCCTGGCCGCGTGCGGCACCGCGAACGGGGCGCTCCAGTCGCAGGCCAGCGGCAGCCCGGCCACCCGGCCGCCGATCACCATCACCCCGGACACCGGCGCGCCGACCGGGACCCCGGCCGGGACCATCGCGCCCACCCCCGGCTCCGACGCCGTGGCCGGCTCCCCCGCCGCCCCGCCGGCCACCCCGAAGCCGCGCACGTCCAAGCAGCCGGGCACCCCGGCCGGATCCCCGACGGGCTCCCCGACCGGATCGACGACGGGGTCACCGGCAGGACCGGCGACCGGAGCGCCCAGCGCCGTCCCCGCCGTGCCGGCCGACTCCTCCCACCCGGCCACCCCCGCACCGCCGGCCCCCACCGCGTCCGCGCCCGGGGCCCCCGGCCACGCCAAGCCCGGCACCGTCCTGTCCTCCACCGCCTCCGGCGGCCGCACCGTGGCACTCACCTTCGACGACGGCCCCGGCCCCGCCACCGGGCAGATCCTCGACCTGCTCGCGCAGTACCACGCCAAGGCCACCTTCTGCGAGATCGGCCAGAACGCCGCCGCCAACCCGGCCCTGGTCAAGCGCGTCCTCGCGGCCGGCCACCGGCTCTGCGACCACAGCGTCCACCACCCGCAGCCGTTCGCGAAGCTCCCCCACGACAAGGCCGCCTACGAGATCTCCGCCGCCAAGGACATGATCGTCCAGGCCGGCGGCCCCGGCACCCAGGTGACCTGGTTCCGCGCCCCCGGCGGCGGGTTCAACGCCGACAACGAGCAGATCACCGCGGGCCTGGGGATGTCCTCGCTGGGCTGGTCGGTCGACCCGCGCGACTGGTCGCGCCCCGGCGTGCCCGCCATCGTCTCCACCGTGCAGAACCAGCTGAAGCCCGGCGGCGTGATCCTGATGCACGACGGCGGCGGCGACCGCAGCCAGACCATCGCCGCGCTCAAGCAGCTGCTGCCCTGGCTGGTGGCCCAGGGCTACACCTTCGACTTCCCGGCCGCCTAGCGGAGCCGACGGCCGCGCCGCGCCCGGCCACCGCGGCGCGGAACAACGCCGGAGCCCGGCCCGCACCCGGCGCGCCCTCCGGCGGCGGGCCCGGCCGCGGGGCACGGGGACCACGGACCGACCACTCGGCCATCGGCCACTCGGCCCGAAGGCCCGGACGGCGCCACCGCCCGCGCGCTCCGGCGGCGGCGGTCATCTCATCGGCCACCGCGGATCCACCACGGCCTGCGGGTCCTTGCCGCGGCGCAGCCACTCCTGCAGGCCCTCGGCCCACTCCCGGTACCAGCCGATCTGCCGCTGGTGCAGCTCGGCCGCCGGGACGTCGCCGACCTCGGCGCGGTAGCGCTCGGCGAGCGCGACCGCGACCCGGACGGCGGCCAGCGCGTCGCTGCCGGCCTCGTGCGCGTCGGTCAGCTCCACGCCGTACACCTCGCAGACCCGCTGCAGGGTGCGCGAGCCCTTGCGGTACCTGTCCACGGCGCGGTCGACGACCAGGGCGTCCAGCACCGGGCCGACCGGCCCGCCGAGGCGCTCCGCGAGCGGCGTCAGCCCGTGCCGGCGCAGCTCGGCGTCGAGCAGCGACAAGTCGAAGGGGGCGTTGAAGGCGACCACCGGGTGCCCGGCGGCGAGCCGCTCGCAGAGCGCGGCGGCTATCTCCTCCACCGCCTCCGCGGCCGGCCGGCCCTTGCCGCGGGCCACGTCGTCGCCGATGCCGTGGATCGCCTCCGCCTCCGCCGGGATCGGGACCCCGGGATCGAGCAGCCAGTGCGCGGCCCCCACCCGGCGGGCCCCGACGGTGTCCACGAGCGCGGCCGTGACGATGCGGTCCACGGCCGGGTCGGTGCCCGTGGTCTCCAGGTCGAAGCCGACCAGTGGCTGCTGCCACCAGCTCATAGGGGTGTGTCCTTCCGTCCGGCCGCTCGAATCAGCCCCTATCATCACCCGCCCCACCGACAACCCGGCCGCTGGGTGGGGCCGCGGCCGGTCCGGCGGGGGCGGCGCACGAGCGGCCGCGGCCGGCCCCGGACCGCGTCCGGGGGCCCCAACGGCGGCGACGCACGGTGTGGTTGGGCACACGACCGCACGGGCGACCGCGCGCCCCGGACCACGTACTCGCACACCGAGGCCGCGGCGGCCGACACCACCGCGGACGGGGCGGAGGCCGCGTGGGGCCCCTGAGCGCGTGGACGGCCGCCGGGCCGGTTCCTCAGGGGCGGTGCACGTCTTCGAGACGCGGTGCGGCGCCGTCGTCCCCCGTGATCGGCACGGGGGCTCCGCCCACCACGGCCCGCACCGCCCCGACCGGGGGCCACCCGGCGGGCGGCGTCCTCAGGAGACGGGCCGGGAGTCGCCCCAGACGCCCTCGAACTCCTCGCGGTAGACCTCCAGCAGCCCCGCCTCGGTGCCGCCGGGCTGCTGGCCGGCGCCGCCGCGCAGGACCAGGGCGGGGGACTCCATGCCGCGGGAGCGGCGCAGGTAGGGCTGGATGACGCCGAGGTCGCGGGTCTGGCGGCGGCCGCCGATCTGGCCGGCCGGGCGCGGGCCCTCGACCAGGTAGGCGGTGAAGCGCGGGGTCTCGTCGAAGACCCGGATCTCGAAGCCGCCCTGGTCGCGCAGCCGGGCCCGGACCCGGCGCACGTGCATGATGTTCATCTCGATGGACCGGGACAACTCGTTGCGCCCGAGGCCGAGTTCGCGTTCGCGCCGGCGGACGGCGCTGCTCGCCGGGTTGAGGAAGAGCAGCCGGACCCGGCAGCCCTCGCCGGCCAGCCGGACGAGCCGTTTGCCGGTGTAGTTCTGGCAGAGCATGCCGAGGCCGATGCCGAGCGCGTCGAGCCGCCGGGCGCCGTCCAGGAGGTCCTCGACGGGCAGGTCGCGCTGGAGGCGGACCCGGTCGGCGTGGACGGCGACGACGTCGGCGTAGCGGCCGGCGACGAGGGACTCGACGACGTCGGCGGGCACCCCGCCGGCGCCGCCGTCGAGGACGGCGAGCAGGCGGGCGGCGGCGCGTTCGGTCTGGGCGAGGACGGTCGGGGTGAGCACCCGGTTGCGGGAGACCACGTGCCGGGCCACCTCCAGCTCGTCCAGGGCGAGTTCGATCTCGCGCCGGTCGGCCAGGTAGGGCTCGAAGCAGGGCCAGTGCTGGACCATCAGCTCGCGCAGCTGGGGCAGGGTGAGGAAGACCAGCGGGTCGTCGTCGGCCGGGTCGAGCAGGTAGCCCTTGCGGCGGCTGATCTCGCGGACGGCGCCGGCCCGGTGGGCCCACTCCTCGCCGGCGGGGCCGGCGGCCGCGGTGACCCAGTCCTCGCCGTGGGCGGGGGCGTAGATGGGGTGCAGGACCTCGTCGACGAGGGAGCGCAGCCGCTGTTCGACGAGGTTGAGCCAGACGTAGGCGCGGCCGGACAGCCGTACCCGCTGGTAGGCGTCCTCCCACTCGGCGACGGACCAGGCGAGGGCGGGGACCTCGACCGGGCCGCCCTGGGCGGGCACCAGGGCGCGGCCGGTGGAGGTGGGGCGCATGACGACCGTGGGCGCCTCGCTGCGGGCGCCGCCCCGGTCGGGGCCGCCGGGCTCCGAGCCGCGGCCGCCGGCGGGGAACACCATGCGCCACCTCATCTGGTCTGCTGCTGCCTTCTGGCCCCGATCGGCTGATGGACCGCCACCGGCCCGGGGCGGCCGGACGATCAAGGGTACTGCCCGCCGCGAGCGGTGCGCAGCCGGATGGCCCACCGGGCCCGGGGCCACCACCAGGCCCACTCTTCACAGGAATGGCCGCCGGACACCCGTTCGGGCGAACCGGGATCACATGTCCCGGCCGCCGGGGGAAGGCTCGGGGAGTATGCGCACTGTGCCGTGCGTCACGGCGCACGGGCGCCGCACATGCCCGGCCGCCCGGCCGGGAAGAGAGCGTCCGGGTCCGGGGCAGATTGTCGGACTACCTGTCAGTTTCAGTCAGTGGCAAGGAAGTTGAGGACTCATGCAGGTCTGGCCGGGTAAGCCCTACCCCCTCGGTGCCACCTACGACGGGGCCGGCACCAACTTCGCGGTGTTCTCCGAGAGTGCCGACCGCATCGAGCTGTGCCTGATCGGCGAGGACGGCTCGGAGACCGCCGTCGAGCTGCGCGAGACGGACGCCTTCGTCCGGCACGCCTACCTCCCCGGCGTGCAGCCGGGCCAGCGCTACGGCTTCCGCGTCCACGGCCCCTACAACCCCGGCCTGGGCCTGCGGCACAACAGCGCCAAACTGCTGCTGGACCCGTACGCCAAGGCGATGAGCGGCACCATCGACTGGGACGAGGCCGTCTACGGCTACCACTTCGGCGCCCCCGAGCGCCGCAACGACCTCGACTCGGCCCCGCACACCATGCACTCGGTGGTCATCAACCCGTACTTCGACTGGGGCACCGACCACCCGCCGCGCACCGACTACCACCGCACCGTCATCTACGAGGCCCACGTCAAGGGCCTCACCCAGCTGCACCCGGGCATCCCCGAGGAGATCCGCGGCACCTACGCCGGCCTGGCCCACCCGGCGGTGATCGAGCACCTGGCCAAGCTCGGCGTCACCGCGATCGAGCTGATGCCGGTGCACCAGTTCGTCCGCGACCACCGGCTGCGCGACCTGGGCCTGTCCAACTACTGGGGCTACAACACCATCGGCTTCTTCGCCCCGCACTCCTCGTACTCCTCCAACGGCGACCGCGGCCAGCAGGTGCAGGAGTTCAAGTCGATGGTCAAGGCGCTGCACGCGGCCGGGATCGAGGTGATCCTGGACGTCGTCTACAACCACACCGCCGAGGGCAACCACCTCGGGCCGACGCTCTCCCTGCGCGGCCTGGACAACGTCTCCTACTACCGTCTCGCCCGGGACCAGCGCTTCTACGAGGACACCACCGGCACCGGCAACAGCCTGCTGATGCGCAGCCCGCACGTGCTCCAGCTGATCATGGACTCGCTGCGCTACTGGGTCACCGAGATGCACGTCGACGGCTTCCGCTTCGACCTCGCCGCCACCCTGGCACGGCAGTTCCACGAGGTCGACCGGCTCTCCTCCTTCTTCGACCTCGTCCAGCAGGACCCGGTGGTCTCCCAGGCCAAGCTGATCGCCGAGCCCTGGGACCTCGGCGAGGGCGGCTACCAGGTCGGCAACTTCCCGCCGCTGTGGACGGAGTGGAACGGCATGTACCGCGACACCGTGCGCGACCTGTGGCGCGGCGAGAACGCCACCCTCGCCGAGTTCGGCTCCCGCCTCACCGGCTCCTCCGACCTCTACCAGGACGACGGCCGCCGCCCCATCGCCTCCATCAACTTCGTCACCTGCCACGACGGCTTCACCCTGCGCGACCTGGTCTCCTACAACGACAAGCGCAACCAGGCCAACGGCGAGGACAACCGCGACGGCGAGTCCTTCAACCGCTCCTGGAACTGCGGCACCGAGGGCCCCAGCACCGACCCTGCCGTCGAGGACCTCAGAGCCCGCCAGCAGCGCAACTTCATCGCCACCCTGATGCTCTCCCAGGGCGTGCCGATGCTCTCCCACGGCGACGAGCTCGGCCGCACCCAGCAGGGCAACAACAACACCTACTGCCAGGACAACGAGATCTCCTGGGTGCACTGGCCGCAGGACGACGGCCCGCAGGCCCGGCTGCTGGAGTTCACCCAGGGCATGATCTGGCTGCGGCGCGACCACCCGGTGTTCCGCCGGCGGCGCTTCTTCCACGGGCGCCCCGTCTCCGGCCGGCCGGGCGCGGGGGCGCCCGCCACCACCGGCGGGTACGACGACCTCACCGACATCGCCTGGTTCACCCCCGGCGGGGAGGAGATGACCAAGCGCAACTGGGGCGCCAGCTACGCCAAGTCGCTGACCGTCTTCCTCAACGGCTACGCCATCTCCGAACCCGACCGGCGCGGCGGGCGGATCGTCGACGACTCCTTCCTGCTGATGTTCAACGCGCACTTCGAACCGCTGGAGTTCACCGTCCCCGCCGACCACGGGCAGGAGTGGCAGGTGGTGGTCGACACCGCGCAGCCCCGGCTGCCCGCCCCGGGCACCGGCGCCCGGGTCAAGGCCGGCGACACCCTGTGGCTCACCGACCGCTCGCTGATGGTGCTGCAGCGGCCCGCGTGACCGGGCCCGGTCACCTGTTCGGGTCAGCAACGGGTCTTGGCGGCGGGCTCCCCCGGGTACTCATGGACCTATGACCTCCGCCGCCGAGCCCGCGCAGCCCCGCCCGGCCGCCACCGTCCCGACGTCCACCTACCGGCTCCAGCTCCAGCCCGGCTTCACCCTGCACGACGCCACCGCCGCCGTCTCCTACCTCGCCGCCCTCGGCGTCTCCCACCTGCACCTGTCCCCGCTGCTGGAGGCCGCCCCCGGCTCCACCCACGGCTACGACACCGTCGACCACGGCCGGATCAGCGAACAGCTCGGCGGCGAGGGCGCACTGCGCGCGCTGGCCGCCGCCGCCCACCGGCACGGCCTGCGGCTGATCGCCGACGTCGTCCCCAACCACATGGCCGTGCCCGTCCCCGAACGGCTCAACCGGCCGCTCTGGGAGGTGCTGCGGGACGGCCCCGACTCCCCCTACGCGCCCTGGTTCGACATCGACTGGACCGCCCAGCCCGGCCCCGCCGACGCCCCCGGGCGCGGCCGGGTGCTGCTGCCGCTGCTCGGCGACCGGCTCGGCGCCGTCCTGGACCAGCTGGCCGTCGACGGCCCGGTGCTGCGCTACCACGACCACGAGCTGCCGCTGCGCCCCGGCACCGAGGGCCTGCCCCTGCCCGAGCTGCTCGCCCGCCAGTGGTACCGGCTCGCCTGGTGGCGGCTGGCCCGCACCGAGCTCAACTACCGCCGGTTCTTCACCGTCAACGAGCTGATCGCCGTCCGGGTCGAGGAGCCCGAGGTCTTCGCCGCCACCCACGCCGTCCTGCTGCGGCTGCACGCCGACGGCGTCCTGGACGGCTTCCGGATCGACCACCCCGACGGACTCGCCGACCCGCGCGGCTACCTGCGCCGCCTCGCCGAGGCCACCGGAGGGGCCTACACCGTGGTCGAGAAGATCCTCACCGGCGACGAACGGCTGCCCGCCGACTGGCCCTGCGCGGGCACCACCGGCTACGACGCGCTGCGCCGCATCGACGGCGTGCTCACCGACCACGCGGGCGCCTGCCGGCTGGCCGGGGCCTACCCCGCCTTCGTCAGCGGCGCCGCCGACACCACCGCCGCCGGCGAGCCCTGCGCCGACCCGCACCCGGCCGTCGCCGCCGCCCGGCGCGGCCGGGCCGACATGGCCGGCCCGCGGGGCGAGCTGGCCGCCGAGGTCGACCGGCTGGTGCGCACCGCGCTGCGGATCGGCGCCGCCGACCCGGCGCACGCCGACCACGCACCCTGGCAGCTGCGCGACTCCGTGCGCCGGCTGCTCACCGGCTACCCCGGGTACCGGCCCTACGCGCGGCCCGGAGAGCCCGTCCCGGCGGCCGCCGAGGCCGGGCTGCGGGCCGCGCTGGACGGCTCGGCCGACCCGACCGACCGGCTGGTCGCCGCGCTGGCCCTCGGCACGGCCGGCCGCGGGCCCGAGCACGACGAGTTCTGCGAGCGCTTCGCGCAGACCGCCGCCGCGGTGGCGGCCAAGGGCGTCGAGGACACCGCGTTCTACCGCTGGAACGCGCTGCCCGGCCTCAACGAGGTCGGCGGCGAACCCGCCCGGCCGGGGCTGCGACCGGCCGACTTCCACGCCTGGTGCCGCGACCTGGAACAGCACTGGCCGGGCAGCATGACGGTGCTGTCCACCCACGACACCAAGCGCAGCGCCGACGCCCGCGCCCGCCTCGCCGTCCTCGCCGAGCAGCCCGGGGCCTGGGCGGCCGAGGCCGCCGCCTGGTCCACCGCCGCCGGGCCCGGCCCCGACCGGGACGGCGACTGGCTGCTCTGGCACACCCTCGTCGCGGCCTGGCCGATCGACCCCGACCGGCTGGTCGCCGCCCTGCTCAAGGCCGCCCGCGAGGCCAAGCTGCGCACCTCCTGGACCGCCCCCGACCCCCGCTACGAGCAGGACGTCGAGGCCCGCGCCCGCGCCGTGTACGCCAACGCCGGGCTGCTCCCCCGGATCGAGGGCAAGGTGCACGCCATCGCCCCGTACGCCCGCGCCAACACGCTCTCCGCCGCGCTGCTGCACCTCACCGTCCCCGGCGTGCCCGACCTCTACCAGGGCAGCGAGGAGCCGCTGTACACCCTCGTCGACCCGGACAACCGGCGCGCCGTCGACCTCGGCGCGCTCGCCGTCCGGCTCACCGACTCGGCCACCCCCCGCCCCGGCGACCTCGCCCGCGAGAAGCTGCACCTCACCACCACCGCCCTGCACCTGCGCCGCGCCCGCCCGCTCGGCCGCTACCGGCCGCTGGCCGCCACCGGGCCCGCCGCCGACCACCTGCTCGCCTTCGCCCGCGGCGAGGACGTGATCACCGCCGTCACCCGGCTCCCGTACGGGCTGGAGCGCTCCGGCGGCTGGCGCACCACCGCCCTGGAGCTGCCGGCGGGCGGTCCCTGGACGGACCGGCTGACCGGCCGGCCCCACCCGGCCGGGCCGGTCCCGGTCGCCGAGCTGCTGGCCGCCCACCCGGTGGCGCTGCTGACCCGGCCCGCCGCGCCCGGGGCGGCCTCCACCGCGACCACCGACCCGACGGAGAGCGCGTGAACCAGTACGAGGTCTGGGCCCCCTTCGCCACCGACCGCGTCGACGTCCGGGTCGACGGCACGGACCACCCGCTGGCGCCCGACGCGGACCGCGACGGCTGGTGGTCCGGCGAGGCGCCGGACGGCGACTACGCCTTCCGCCTCGACGGCGGTCCGCCGCGGCCCGACCCCCGCTCGCCCCGGCAGCCGCACGGCCCCGACGGCCCCAGCCGCCGGGTCGACCACGCCGCGTTCCACTGGTCCCGGACGGGCTGGCGCGGCCGCCCGCTGCCCGGAGCGGTGCTGTACGAGCTGCACATCGGCACCTTCACCGCCCGCGGCACCTTCGAGGCCGCCGCCGAACACCTCGACCACCTCGTCGGGTTGGGCGTCGACTTCGTCGAGCTGATGCCGGTCTGCCCGTTCCCCGGCCGGCACGGCTGGGGCTACGACGGGGTCGCGCCGTGGGCCGTGCACGAGCCCTACGGCGGGCCCGAGGGGCTGAAGCGCTTCGTCGACGCCGCCCACCGCAAGGGCCTCGGCGTGGTCCTGGACGTCGTCCACAACCACCTCGGCCCGTCCGGCAACCACCTGCCCGCCTACGGGCCGTACTTCACCGAGCGGCACCACACGCCCTGGGGGGCGGCGGTCAACCTGGACGCCCCCGGCTCCGACGAGGTGCGCCGCTACCTGATCGGCAGCGCCCTGGCCTGGCTGCGCGACTACCGGATCGACGGCCTGCGGCTGGACGCCGTGCACGCCCTCGCCGACGACCGCGCCGTCCACTTCCTCGAGGAACTCTCCCACGAGGTCGACAGGCTGGCCGTCGCCACCAACCGCCCGCTGTTCCTGATCGCCGAGTCCGACCTCAACAGCCCGCGCACCACCGCCGCCCGCGAACACGGCGGCCACGGCCTCACCGCCCAGTGGAGCGACGACCTCCACCACGCCCTGCACTGCGCGCTCACCGGCGAATCCCAGGGATACTACGGCGACTTCGCCCGCCGGCCGCTCGCCGCCGTCGCCAAGACCCTCACCAGGGGCTACTTCCACGACGGCACCTGGTCGAGCTTCCGCGGCCGCCACCACGGCCGGCCCTTCCCGCCCGAGGGCGGGCACCGGCTGCTCGGCTACCTCCAGACCCACGACCAGATCGGCAACCGGGCGCTGGGCGACCGCCTCTCCAGCGCCCTCCCGCCCGGCCGGCTCGCCTGCGGCGCCGCCCTCGTGCTCACCTCGCCGTTCACCCCGATGCTGTTCATGGGCGAGGAGTGGGGCGCGGCCACCCCCTGGCAGTACTTCACCGACCACACCGACCCGCAGCTCGCCGAGGCCGTCCGGCAGGGCCGGCGGCGGGAGTTCGCCGAGCACGGCTGGGCCGCCGAGGCCGTCCCGGACCCTCAGGAGCCCGCCACGGTACTGCGCTCCGTCCTCGACTGGACCGAACCCCGGCGCGCGCCGCACTCCGAACTCCTCGACTGGTACCGGACGTTGATCGCGCTGCGGCGCGACCGTCCGGAACTGTCCGACCCGGACCTCGGCGCCGTCCGGGTCACCCACGACGAGGCGACGCGCTGGCTGGTGGTGCACCGCGGGCCGTACCGGATCGCGGTCAACCTCGGCACCGCCGAGGCCGCGGTGCCGCTGGGGGCGGCCGGGCGGGAGGTCGTCGCGGCCTTCGGACCGGCCCGGCTCGACGGCTCCGCGGTCCGGCTCGCGGCGGACTCCGTCGCCGTCGTGGCGGTCTGAGCGGCCCGGCGCCGCGGCGCGACCGCCCGGGTCACCCCCGGCCCGGCACCGCGCGCGACCGCCCGGGTCACCAGAGGAAGGTGCCGATCCGCTCCCGCAGCGAGGCCGCGTCCAGCCCGTAGGCGGCCAGGTGCTCCTCGATCGAGCCGTAGTGCCGGTGCTCCTCCCGCGGCACGCCCAGACCCAGCACCCGGTGCGCCCGGTCGGCCAGCGCCGCGTGCGCCTCGTTCGACGAGGTGCCCGCCAGGTACGGCTCGACCAGCACCACGTCGGCCCGCTCCCCCACCGCCGCGCGCAGCCCGGCCGCGTCGAAGGGGCGCACCGTCGCCGCGTACAGGACCGTGACGTCCAGCCCCTCGGTGGCCGCCAGCACCCCGTCCAGCATCGGCCCGACCGCGAGCACCACCCCGCGCGAACCGCTCCGCACGGTGGTGAACCGCCCCGCCTCCACCGGCACGGCGGCCGCGTTGCGGTGCGCGGACAGCCGGACGTAGACGTTGCGGTCGCCGTCCGCGGCGGCGTGGCGCAGCAACTGCTCGGCCTCGTCCGGGTGGCCGGGCACGTGGACCGTCCAGTCCGGCAGGGTGTCCAGCAGGGCGACGTCGCCCGGCGACATGTGGGTGCGGCCGCCGGCCGGCCAGTCGTAGGAGCCGGCCGCGCTGACCAGCACGGCGCCGACGCCCTGGTGCACCAGGTCCAGCTTGACCTGCTCGAAGGGCCGCTCGATCAGGAAGCTCGCGAAGGTGTGGGCGATCGGACGCATCCCGGTCAGCGCCAGGCCGCCGGCCGCGCCGATCAGCAGCTGCTCGCGGATGCCGACGTTGACCACCCGGTCGGGGTGCCGCTCCCGGGCCGGACCGAAGGAGGCGGCGGTGATGTCGGCGAGCACCAGGGCCAGTCGCGGGTCCTCGTCCAGCAGCCGGGAGGTGACGTCGATGAAGCGGTCGCGCATGGTTTCCATCAGGGTGGTGCCTTTCACGGTGTGCGTCCTGGTGTGCCGGTCGGTGCTCCGGCGCTCGGTCTGTGCTCCGGCTGTCGGTGCTCCGGCGCTCGGTCTGTGCTCCGGCCTGTCGGTGCTCGGTGCCGGGGCCCGGCCGGGCTCAGGAGTCCTTGGGCTCGACCCGGGCGACCACCGCGTGCGGGCGGCCGGGGTGTTCGACGGTGAAGGCCTCGTACAGCGCCTCGTGGTCACGGCCGTCCACCGTCCGGGTGGACCAGCCCTCGGCCGCGAACCGGGCCGCGATCCCGCCCTGCCAGCCGTGCGTGGCCGAGGAGTTGTCGATCACCACCACGTGCAGCCGGTCCAGCCCGTACGCGCCGGCGAACGCCACCGCCTCGTGGTTGGAGCCCTCGTCGAACTCGGCGTCGCCGACCAGCACCCACACCGCCGGATCGGCCAGCCCCTGCGCCCGCAGGCCCAGCGCGGTGCCGACGCCCAGCGGCAGCCCGTGGCCCAGCGAGCCGGAGGCGATCTCCACCCCGGGGACGAGCAGCCGGTCCGGGTGGTGGCCGAGCGGGGAGTCGTAGCCGCCGAAGCCCGCCAGCACCGCCGGATCGACGAAGCCCTTGGCCGCCAGCACCGCGTAGTAGGCCATCGGGCCGTGGCCCTTGGAGAGCAGGAAGCGGTCGCGGTCGGGCGCCTCGGCGCGGTCCGGGGTGACCCGCAGCACCCGGTCGTACAGCACCCAGAGGGCGTCCAGGGTGGAGGTGGCGGCGGGCCCGTGCTTCTCGTCGCCGGTCATCAGGCCCATCAGGCCCGGCAGGTCCTCGAAACGGGTGCTGACCGCGGTCGCGTTCGTCGTCATGACCACGATGGTGCAACTTCAAGCCGACTTGAGGTCAAGCGGCTACAGTGGGCGTCCATGACGGCGACACCCGACCACGGCCGCGCCCCCGGGCCGCACCGCAACGACCTGCTCACCATCGGGCAGCTCGCCCACCGCAGCGGCCTCGCCGCCTCCGCCCTGCGCTACTACGAGAGCCTCGGCCTCATCCACGCCACCCGCACCTCCGGCGGCCAGCGCCGCTACACCCGCGGCACGCTGCGCCGGATCGCCTTCGTCCGCGCCGCCCAGCGGGTCGGCCTCTCCCTCGACGAGGCGCGCGTCGCCCTGGACCGGCTCCCCGAGCGCCCCGCCCCCAGCGGCAACGAGTGGGACCTCGTGGCCGCGTCCTGGCAGAGCCGCATCGACGAGCAGATCGCCGAACTGGAGCGTCTCAAGGCCAAGCTCAGCGGCTGCATCGGCTGCGGCTGCCTGTCGCTCTCCCGCTGCTCCCTCTACAACGCCGCCGACCGCGCCGGCGAGGCCGGCCCCGGCGCCCGCTACCTGCTCACCCCCGGCACGGACACCGCACCGGCCCCCGCCCCCGACCCCGGCCGCTAGGGACTCTCAGGGCCGGGGGTCGGTGCGCAGCAGGCTGTAGCGGACGACGTCCCGCCAGGCGCCGTCCCGGAACGTCGCGCTGCGCCGGACGCCCTCACGGGTGAAGCCGCACTTCTCCAGCGCCCGCTGCTCGGCGAGGTTGGTGTCCTCGGTGTCGGCCTCCAGCCGCATCACCGGGGTGTGCGCGAACAGGTAGTCCGCGAGCAGGCGTTGGGCCTCGGTGCCGATGCCGCGCCCGCGTGCCTCGGGCCGCAGCTGGGCCCCGATGTTCCAGCAGGACGCCAGGCCGACCGAGCCCTTGCGCCGCCAGGCGACGAAGCCGGCGAACCCGCCGCCGGACAGCACCGCGAGCACCGACTGGTCGTCCCCCAGCAGGCCGTTCTCCAGCCAGCGGCGCCGGAAGCGGCCCGGGTCCCGCCAGCCGAACCACTGGTACTCGCCGAGCGCCTGCGGGTCGGCCAGCAGCGCTTCGAAGAGGGGCAGTTCGGCTTCGGTGACGGGGCCCAGGGAGATCCGTTCATCGTTCATGAGGAACCCAACGGGCCGCCGGTCGAGGCGGTTCCCACAACGGCCGGGGTCAGGCCGGCAGCCGTCCGGCCCGCCTGCTGGCGTCCGCCGCCCGCCGGGCCGAGGATGGCAACCGTCCGAACGGCACGTCACGAAAGGCGGCGGCACCCATGGCGGGAACCAAGGTCAGCACGGTGGTGGAGGCCCCCGCGGAGCGGGTCTGGGCCCTGGTGCGGGACTTCCACGGCCTCGGCGGCTGGCACCCGCACCTGCCGGAGAGCCGGCTCGGCAACGAGCTGACCGGCAACACGATCGGGTCGGTCCGGGTCTTCGGGTTCGAGGGCGTCATGCTGCGCGAGACCCTGCTCGCCTACGACGAGGAGGCCCGCAGCTACACCTACGGCTTCCCCGACGGCACCTTCGAACTGGACCGCTACCGGGCCACCCTGCGGGTCACCGAGATCACCGAGCTCCGCGCCAGCTTCGTCGAGTGGACGGCCCGCTACGACGTGGCGCCCGAGCACCGCGAGGCCGCCGCCGGCCGGGTGCACGGCGTGTTCACCTCCGGCCTGGCGGCCCTGCGCGAGCGCTTCGCCGGCTGAGGCCGGCCGGCCCGCGGCGGCGGGCACCGTGCCGCCCGCGCGGCCCCGCGCCGCACCCGCCGCGACGGCCCCGGCGCGGCCCCGGCGCGGTCTGCGGGCCCGCCCCGCGGACCGTGCCCCAACCGTGATCCGGGCGCCCCCGCAGCGCCTCCCGGGGCCGCTCGCAAAGGCCTCCTGACGGGCCGCCACACCCCCGCCGCCGCCCCGCCGCCCCCGCCCCGGCACCCCCCGGCCGACCCCCGCCCAGCCCCTGCCGCAGCCCCCGCCCCACCCCTTCCCACCTGCGGTGACGACCCTGTCGGCGGCCGTCCGCGATCACTACGCTCGACCTCATGAACCGCAGCATCCGCACCACCGAGGACGTTCTCGACCTGCTCGACCGGCTCTTCCCGCCGGCCGCCGACCGCTGGACGGACGGGGCCGCCGCCTGGTGGGACGGCTTCTACGCCGACCGCTCCGCCGACCGCCCGTTCTTCGCCCCCAAGCCGGACGAGAACCTGGTCTCCTACCTCGACCGCGGCCTGCTCTCCCCGGGGCGGGCGCTGGACCTCGGCTGCGGGCCGGGCCGCAACGCGATCCACCTCGCCTCGCTCGGCTTCGACGTGGACGCCGTCGACCTCTCGCCCACCGCGATCGCCTGGGCCGAGGAGCGCGCCTCCGGGGCCGGCACGGCGCGGCGTCCGCGGTTCCACCGCGGCGGCATCTTCGACGTCGAACTCCCGCACGCCCGGTACGACCTGGTCTACGACTCGGGCTGTCTGCACCACCTCCCGCCGCACCGCAGGATCAGCTACCTGGCCCTGCTCGACCGCGTCCTCGCCCCGGGCGGGCACTTCGCCGTCACCGCCTTCGCGGCCGGCGCGATGGGCTCCGAGCGCCCCGACGAGGAGCTCTACCGCCTCGGCGGGCTGGAGGGCGGCCTGGCCTACTCCGCGGACGAACTGCGGGCGCTCTTCGCCGACTTCACCGCCGTCGAGGTCCGCCCGATGGCGGCCCAGGAGGCCGACTCGCCGCTGTTCGGCATCCCCGTTCTCCTCACAGCCCTCTTCCAGCGTCCTACCAGCCTTTCATCCGCTTCTCATCCTGCGCGCCTAGCCTCCGCCGGATGAACGTCTCCCTGCTCGGCGGCTGGTTCCCGTGGACGGTCCAGGCCGCGGCCCTCGCCCTGTTCCTGGCCGCCCTGGGGTGGCGGGACCGGGCCTGGCGGCGGAGGCGGGGCCCGATCGCCCTGGGGGCGGCGCTGGCCCTCACCGCGCTCGCGGCCGCCGGCGTGCTCACGCTCTCCGGCATCACCGACCCCGTCCCGTTCGGGGTGTGGCTGTGGGGCGGCGTGGCCGTCGCGGCGCTCAGCGTGCTCGGCTTCGGCTGGCGCGGCGCCCGCTGGTGGCGGCGGGCGCTGGCGCCGCCGGCCGCGCTGCTGGCGCTGTTCTGTGCCGCGAACAGCGTCAACGCGGCCACCGGCTACTACCCGACCCTCCAGGACGCCGTCGGCGAACTGACCGGGCAGCCGCTGCCGCAGCAGGTCACGCTCGCCGAGCTCGGCTCGATCCACGGCAGGACCACGACCGGCCGGATCGTCCAGGTCGACATCCCGGACACGGCGAGCGGCTTCGCCCACCGCCAGGAGCTGGTCTACCTGCCGCCCGCGTGGTTCCGCAGCCAGAACCGGCCGAAGCTGCCGGTGCTGGAGATGATCGGCGGCGAGTTCGCGGCCCCCGACAACTGGGTCCGCTCCGGCAACGCGGTGCGCACCGTGGACGACTTCGCCGCCCACCACAACGGGTTCGCCCCGATCCTGGTCTTCGTCGACGCCACCGGCGGGTTCCGGGTGGACACCGAGTGCGTGGACGGCCCGCACGGCAGGGCCGAGAGCCACCTGCTCAAGGACGTCCCGCCGTTCGTCCAGAAGACCTTCAACGCCGCCACCGACCCGCACAGGTGGGGCGTCGCCGGCTGGTCGATGGGCGGCACCTGCGCCGTCGACCTGACGGTCGAACACCCCGACGTCTTCACGCACTTCGGCGACTTCTCGGGCGACCGGGGGCCGTACATCGGGGACCGGGACCACACCGTCCAGGAACTGTACGGCGGCGACGCCGCGGCCTGGGCGGCCCACGACCCGCTGACCGTCCTCGCCCACCACCCCCGCTACCAGGGCGTCTCCGGCTACTTCGGGCAGGGCGACGAGGAACACGCCCAGATCGAGTCCGCCCGGGCCCTCGACGCGGCGGCGCGCAAGGACGGCATCCGCACCACCACCGCCGTCGGCTCCGGCAAGCACAGCTGGCAGACCGGCGCCGCGACCTTCGCCCGGGCCCTGCCCTGGCTGGCCCAGCAGCTCGGCGTCCCCGGCACCCGCGCCTGACCACCGTGCCACGGCGGCGGCGCCGCCCTGGGGAAGCCTTGGTGCCGGAGCCGCCCGGCGCCCCGTCCGGGCCGCCCGCGCGCCGCCCGGCCGATGGCCCGGACGGCGCGCGGGACCCGCCCCGGGCAGCGGGGATCCCCGCCGGGGCGCCGTCCGGGCGGTCAACGCACCGCCTGGCATGCCCATTTCGGCCACCGCAGCGCGACCATGGCTTCCGACACGCCCGCACACATGTTCACCACCATCCCGCTGCAACCGCCGGGAGCCGCGGGCCACCCGCCGCAATCCCGCTTTGCTCCCGGCGGCCCGGTGGCATAAGTTTCGACCGCCGTCGACACAGCCGACCCTGACCGCCCCTCAGACCAGAGGTGCGCGGCGGAGCCAGGGGGCCGGACGGCGGGAACCACGGGGGAAGGAAGAGCCATGCCGAGTGCCCGCGACCGCGGGTCGGCCGGGCGGCGAGGACGGAAGGCCGGCACCGCGCACACGCGGCCCGCGCCCACCGCGCGCCCGACCCCGATCCACCACACCGGACACTTGGGGAATCGTCAGTTGCGTAGCACCGGACCGGCCGCCACCGCCGTGGCGGCACTCGTCTGCCTGGGAGCGCTCAGCGCCTGCGGACCGGACACCAGCGGCCAGGACGCGGGCCGGACCGCCGCGCCCGCGCCCACCTCCGCGGCACCCTCCGCCGCCGCCACCGGCGCGGCCACCCCCGGCGCGACCAAGCCCGCCGCCGGCGGCGCCGACAAGGGCATCCCGGCCGCGGCCTGGATGGACACCAAGAGCGTCCCGATGGACGAGACGTACCACTACGCGCCACTGGCCGCCAACGCCAAGCCCGTGACCGGCGCGGTCGCCTTCAAGGGCATGGAGCTGTGCCGCGCCGTGCCCGCCAAGGACGACGAGGGGCTGTTCACCGGCGTCGCCGCGAAGGCCTCGGTCGGGTTCGGCGGCGACCGCTGGACGGCCCAGCAGACCGTGCTCTCCCACGGGGACCCGACCCACAGCAGCGGCACCAAGCAGCTCACCAACCTGGCGGACGCGCACCTCGTGGACGCCCTCAAGGGCTGCGCCAGGACCACCCCCGGCGCCACCGTGAAGGTCGTGAGCGCGGACGGCGCGCCGTACTTCGCCGCCGTGCTGACCGTCCCTCAGCCGGACGGCTCGACCGCCACGCTGCACGAGTACGTGGTCACCGACGGCGGCTTCGTCAGCGAGCTGTCCGTCTGGGCGACCACCAAGGGCGGCGCCCAGCCCAAGGACGCCTGGAAGGCCCCCGAGGACCGGTACGTCGGCACCGGCATGACGGCACCGCTCTGCGAGGCCCTGCCGGGGTGCGACGGGCACCAGTGACGCCCGGGGCGCACCCGGGGCTCCGGGAGCACCGCGAGCACCCGGAGCCCCGGGGGTTCGAGCGGTCCCCGTAGTCCAGCACCACCCACAGACGGCCGCCCGGCCCGTCCGGCACAGGGGACCGGACGGCCCGGGCGGCACTCGTTCAGCCGGTCACAGCCCCAGCCGCCCGAGCGCCGTGGTCCAGTCGCTCGCGATCGCGCTGCGGGCCGCGGCGAGGGTCACCCGGCCGTTGCACACCGCGTTCTTGAGCTTCGTCTCGACGCCGTCCTTGCCGGTGGCCGTCTGGCTGCCGTAGCGCGGCTCGGGCCACAGGTTGCGCGGGTCGCGCGGGGCGCCGCCGAGCTCGAGCGGGACGAAGTGGTCCTCCTCGTAGTCGGACGGGTTGGTGTCCGAGAAGCCGTACTGGGCGATCTGCTGGGTCTTCAGGGCGTTGGTGTAGCTCGTCGGCGGGCGGACGGTGGCGGTCCAGCCGGAGACGCAGATGGTCCGGCCGATGGTGGCCTGGGTGACGTCCGGGTTGTAGGCGCCCGGGGTGCAGGACGGGTCGGGCAGCGGCAGGTAGGCCTGCGAACAACTCGCCGCGAGCGGGCGGGTCTTGACCGGTGCCGCCTTCGCGGGGGCGGCCTGCGCGGTGCCGGCGGCGAGCCCGGCGGCGGCGAGGGCGGTCGACGCGGCGACGACGGTGAGGCGCTGACGGAGCATCATGAGGGCGTTCTCTCCTGGGCCGGCCCGGCCTCCCGCCGGGCGGATGCGCCCATGACAGCACCGCGGAGGCGACCGCCGTCAGGCCCGGGACGTGAACGCCTGGTGCGCCCGCCTCCACAACGGCGCCCGCGGCGTCCACCCACCCACGGCGCCCACCCACCCGTTACCCGACCAGCAGCCGCGCCAGCAGCGCCGCCGGCCCTTCCGGCAGGCTGCCGTGGACGAGTTCGGTGCGGTGCACCAGCCGCGGGGCGGCGATCGGCGCGGAGGCGACGCCGGCCGCCCCGGCGAGGACCGGGGCCGGCAGCAGGGTGAGCCCGTGCCCGGTGGCGACCAGGGCCAGCAGCCCGTGCACGTCGGTGCCCCGGTAGCGGGTGGCCGGCCGGAAGCCGTCGACGCCGGCCGCGGCGCGCAGCCGGTCCGCGGTGGGGGTGAGGTCGGGGGCGTCCAGCCAGCGGGCGGCGCTGAGGTCGGCGAGGGCGACGCCGGCGCGGCCGGCCAGCGGGTGCCCGGCCGGCAGGGCGACGGCGACGGGCCGCTCGTCGACGGCGACGGTGCCGAGCGGGCCGACGTCGGGCAGCGGCAGCGGGTCGCTGGGCGCGGCCAGGCCGTCGACCAGGGCGAGATCGACCTCGCCGGTGGCGACCTGGGCGGGCAGCACGTCCTGGGCGAGGACCCGCACGACGAGGTCGACGCCCGGATGGGCCCGGCGCACCTCGCCGAGCACGCGCCCCAGCTCCGCCCCGACCGCCAGCGGGGTGGCTCCGAGCACGAGCCGGGCGCTCGGGGCGCCGGCCAGGCGCGCGACGTCGGCGCGCGCCGCGTCGAGCCGGACCAGCAGCGGCGCCGCGTGCTCCAGCAGCCGCCGGCCGGCTCCGGTGGGGCGGACCGGACGCCGGTCGAGCAGGCCCGCCCCGAGGTCGGCCTCCAGGGCGGCGATCTGCTGCGAGACCGCGGACTGCGTGTAGCCGAGTTCGCGCGCCGCCTCCGAGAAGGAGCCGAGCCGGGCGACGGTGACGAAGGTGCGCAGCTGCTGCGGATCCACGGCGGTCATCAACTCTTCTGATCGATGGGTAAGAAATCATCGTTGGCGCTGATCTCGGGTGCGGCGTCAGGATAGCGGCATGACGTACCTGACCCCCCGGATCGCCCTGGTCGGCGACCGCTCCCCCGCCGTCCGCTCGCACGCCCGCGTCCCCGGCCTGCTCGACGCCCTCGCCGAACGCGACCGGCTCGTCCTGGACGCCTACTGGATCCCGACCGAGGAGGCCGCGGCACCCGGCGCACTGGCCGGCTTCGACGCGATCTGGCTGCTCCCCGGCAGCCCCTACCGCAGCGAGGCGGGCGCACTGGCCGCCGTCCGGACGGCCCGCGAGCGCGGCATCCCGTTCCTCGGCACCTGTGCCGGCTTCCAGCACGCGGTGCTGGAGTTCGCGCAGAACGTCTGCGGCCTCGCCGGGGTCGTCCACGGCGAGGAGCACCCGCAGGGGGACGAGCAGGTCATCGTCCCGCTCGCCTGTTCCCTGGTCGGGCACGAGGGCGCCGTCGCGATCACCCCCGGCACGCTCGCCGAGCGGGTCCTCGGCACCACCCGCACCCAGGAGCGCTACCACTGCAACTACGGCCTGAACGCGGACTACCTGGAGCGGCTGCGGACGCACGGACTGCTGTTCAGCGGCGCGGACGACAGCGGCGAGACGCGCGTCCTGGAGCTGCCGGACCACCCGTTCTTCCTGGCCTCGCTGTTCCAGCCGGAGCTGTCCGGCGACGGCAGCCGGCCGCACGCCATGATCCGGGCGCTGGCCGCGGCCGCCGTCGCGCACGCGGCGGGGGCGCCGGCCGCGGTGTGACGGCCGCGGCGTGGACCGTCACGGCAGCACCACCACTGCGAAACCGCCGCAGGGTGCACATGACGCGGCCGTCGCAGGACGGCCGCCGGGCCGTCGGGTGCGCCGGGGGGCGCTCCCCGGCGGCCCGGGCACGGTGTCACATCGGCAGCGAGCGCAGCCGCACCGGCCCCTCCGGCCATCCGGCACCCGCCGCCAGCGGCGCCCACATGGTGCGCAGCGGCATCACCGCCAGCCGCCCCCCGGGCTGTTCCACCGTCACCTCCTCGGCGACCTCCCGGAATCCCAGTCCGCGGTAGAAGGCGGCCAGCGGCGGGCGGCAGAACAGCAGGGCGTGCCGGTGGCCGAGCTCGCGGGCGTGGTCGAGGGCGGCCCCGACGACGACGCCGGCCAGGCCGCCACCGCGCCGGTCGGGGGCCACGCAGACCCCGCCGACGCCGATCACGACCAGGTCGGTGCCGCCCACGGTGAGCGGCAGCGGCAGCAGGCCGGTGTGGGCGATCAGCCGGCCGTCGGCGGCCCGGATGCCGAAGTGGACGTCCTTGGGCAGGAAGGTCAGCCCGGTGTGAGCGACGCCGTACGGGTCGTCGCCGGGGCCGAGGATCTCGTCCTGGTCGGCGCGGGCGTACTGCGGGAGTCTCACGACGGCCGGCGGAGCGAGGAGCGCCGGTGCGGCGGGCGACGGCACGGGTGACGAGGAGGCAGGCGACGGCAGCACGGGTGACGAGGGTGCGGAAGTCGGCGGCGCGGAAGTCGGCGGCCCGGGAGAGAAACGATCATCCATTCGTCCATGATCCCGTCCCGGAAGGGCGAGTTCCAGGCTGTTCCCGGCCACTGAGCCCCCGGCTACTACGCCCGACCGCCGCGCCCCGACCGCTGTGCCCCGGCCGGAGGTCAGGCCGCGGCGCGCGCGGCCAGCTCCGCCCAGACCTCCTCGACCCGGGCCTCCAGGGCGTCCAGCGGCCCGCCGTTGTCGATCACCACGTCGGCGATCGCCAGCCGGTCCGCCCGCGAGGCCTGGGCCGCCATCCGGGCCCGGGCCTCCTCCTCGGTCATCCCGCGCAGCTCCACCAGCCGCTCGACGCGCACCTCGTCCGCGGCGTCGACCACCACGACCAGGTCGTACAGCGGCGCCAGCCCGTTCTCGGCGAGCAGCGGCACGTCGTGCACCACCACCGCGTCCGGGGCGGCGGCGGCCTCCAGTTCGGCGGAGCGGGCGCGCACCAGCGGGTGGACGACGGCGTTCAGCGCGCGCAGCCGGTCCGGGTCGGCGAAGACGACCGCCCCGAGGGCCGGGCGGTCCAGCGCGCCGTCGGGCCGCAGCACGTCGGGCCCGAACTCGGCCACCACGGCGGCCAGTCCGGCCGTCCCCGGCGCGACCACCTCGCGGGCGATCACGTCGGAGTCCACGATCACCGCGCCGCGGGCGGCGAACAGCCGGGACACCTCGCTCTTGCCCGCCCCGATGCCACCCGTCAGTCCGATCTTCAGCATGGCGCCAGGCTACCGGCGCCCGGCCGCCGCCGTCAGCCGAGGTCCAGGCTCTCGCCCTCGCCGAGGACGCGCAGTTCGGCGCCGGCGACCCCCGGCCCGTCCGGCCCGAGCAGCCGGGTCTGCACCGCGTGGCCGATCGGACTGAGCGTCGCGTCGTGCACCGGCACCGCGCGGCGCGGGCCGGCCTCCCGGACGTAGTCGATCACCTCGGAGGCCTTGCTCCACGGCGCCGCGAGCGGCAGCAGCAGGGTGTCCACGGCGTGCGGCGGCACGGTGAAGGCGTCGCCGGGGTGGAAGAGCCGGCCGTCGAACAGGAAGCCGATGTTCTTCACCCGGGGGATGTCCGGGTGGATCACGGCGTGCCACTCGCCGTGCACGCTCACCCCGATGCCGCCGACCTCGAAGGCGTCGCCCTCGCCGACCACCGAGACCCTGCTCCGCACGCCCTCCAGCTGGGCGGCCACCGCGGCGTTGGTCCACACCCGCAGTGTCGGGTCGGCCTCCAGTGCGGCCCGCAGCCGGGACTCCTCGAAGTGGTCCATGTGCTCGTGGGTGATCAGCACGGCGCCGGCCCCGGCCAGGGCCGCGGGGTCGCTGAACGCCCCCGGGTCGACGAGGACGGTGGTGCCGTCGTGCTCCAGGCGTATGCAGGCGTGTCCGAACTTGGTGATCTTCATGCAGAAAAGAATACAGCAAGGCTGCACAGTTTTGCTGCACACTTCTTCGATAGGCTTCTCCCATGGACACCCCCGCCCCAGCCCCCGACGCCCCCGTCCCCGCGGCCCCGGCACCCGAGACCCTCGAACTCGCCGCCGACCTGCGCACCGCCGTCGGCGAGCTGGTCCGCTCCCTGCGCCCGGACGACGCCCTGCCGCAGAACCAGGCCGGCGTCCTCGGCCTGCTGGTCCGCGACGAGCGCTCCTACACCGTCGCCGAACTCGCCGCCCGCCAGCGCGTGCGCCACCAGTCGATGGCCCGCACCGTCGCCCTGCTCACCGATGCCGGCCTGGTCGCCCAGCAGCCGCACCCCACCGACGGCCGCAAGCTGCTGGTCGCCGTCACCGGGCCCGGCCGGGCCGCCCTGCTCGACCAGCGCGCCCGCCGCGAGGCCCGGATCGCCGCCGCCATCGAGGCCCGGCTCACCCCCGAGGAGCGCGACCGGCTGCGCACCGCCGTCGACCTCCTCGCCCGTCTGCACTGACCGCACCGACCGCGGGCGGGCGCCCCCCGGGGCCCGGTCAGGGCTTGACGGCCCCCGCCAGCTCCACGCGCTCCACGAGCTCCACGGGCTCCCGGTCCGCTGGCTCCCGGTCCACCGGCTTCCCGTCCGCCGGCTCGCGCTCCGCCCGCTCCCGCTCCACCGGCGACTGCGCCGCGGCCGGGCGCTGCGCCGGAAGGGTCGCCGGCGCGATGTCCGGCAGGTCGACGTGCTCGCTCAGCCCGAAGCGCCGGTGCAGTCGGCGCAGCGGTGCGGGCGCCCACCAGTTGAACTCGCCGAACAGGCTCATCGCGGCGGGCACCAGCAGACAGCGCACCAGGGTGGCGTCCACGGCGACGGCGACGGCCAGGGCGATGCCCATCTGCTTCACCATGAGCATGTCCCCGAGCGCGAAGCCCGCGAAGACGATGACCATCAGCAGGGCGGCCGAGGTGATGATCCGGCCGCTGCGCTGGACGCCCAGCTCCACCGACTCGGCGCAGCCGTACCCCTTGTCCCGCAGCTCCTTGATCCGGGCGAGCAGGAACACCTCGTAGTCCATCGAGAGCCCGAACGCGAAGGCGAAGACCAGCACCGGGATGAAGGTCTCCAGGCCGCCGGTGGGGCTGAAGCCGAGCAGTCCGCTGAAGTAGCCGTCCTGGAACACCAGGGTGAGCGCGCCGAGCGAGGCGCCCAGCGAGAGCAGGTTCATCAGCAGCGCCTTGACCGGCATGACCACCGAGCCGGTCATCAGGAAGAGCAGCACCAGCGTGCCCGCCGCGACCAGGCCGAGGGCCCAGGGGCCGCGCGACATCAGCTCGTTCTTGAAGTCGACCACGGAGGCCGCACCGCCGGTGACGTAGGTCTTCAGCCCGCCGCGGTGGTCCCGCAGCTCCTGGACGACCTTCTTGGCCTCGCCGCCCTGCGGGTCGCCGTGCACGAGCACGTCGACGGTGGAGACGGAGTCGCTCACCGGGGTCACCGCCCGTACCCCGCTCACCCCGGGCAGCTTGGCGACGACGTCGTCCGCGTAGGCCTGGGCGACGGTGGCGCCGCCCTCGACGACGACGGTGATCGGCGCGGCGGAGGCCTGCGGGAACCGCTGGTCGACGGTGTCGGCGACCTGCCGGCCGGCCGAGGAGGCGGGCAGTACGGCGGCGCCGGAGTTGCGCATGTCGGCGTGCAGGAAGGGCGCGCCGGCGGCCATCAGCACCGCGACGCAGGCGAGGGCGACGAGCACCGCGCGCTTGCGGACCCGGCGGACGGTGCGGCTGAAGAAGCCCTCGTCCGGGACGGGTGCGGCGGGCGTCTTGATCCGTGAGCCGGCGAAGCCGAGCAGCGCGGGGACGAGGGTCAGTGCGGCCGCGACGGCGATCACCACCACGCTCACCCCGGCCGCGGCGACCGCCCCCAGCACCGGGCTGGTGAAGACGAACAGGCCGGAGAGCGCGACGGCGACGGTGAGCCCGGAGAAGGCGACGGTGCGTCCGGCGGTGGCGGCGGTGCGTTCGACGGCGGCGGCGATGCCGGCTCCGTGGCCCCGTTCCTCGCGGAAACGATTCACCATGAGCAGCGCGTAGTCGATGGAGAGCCCGAGCCCCAGCACCGTGGCGATCGGCAGCACACTGGTGTCGATGTCCATGATCTTGCTGAAGCCGAACATGGCCAGCAGGGCGCCGCCCACCGAGGCGACCGCGCCGATCACCGGCAGCGAGGCCGCCGCGAGGCCGCCGAAGACCAGCACCATCACGACCAGGGTGAGCGGGAGGGTCACCATCTCGCCGAAGCGGGTGTCCTTCTCGGTCTGCGTCTTGACCTCGTCCTGCAGCACCAGGTCCCCGCCGACCGTGACGTGGGCTCCGCTCTCACCGTCGAGCGCCGCGAGCCGCTGGGTCACGGCGTCGGTCTGCGCGGAGGTGCTGGTGTCGGCCATCCGTACGGAGACCAGGCTCGCGGTGCCGTCGGCGGAGCGCAGCGCGGCCGGGGCCGGGCCGGTGCCGTAGGCGTCGAGCGCGGAGGAGACGCCGGGCAGCGCGGTGATCTCGGCGGTCGCCTTCTCGACGGCCGCCCGCACCGCCGGATCGTCGACCGGTTTGCCGTCCACGACGGCGGTGACGGTGCCCTTGGCCGGATCGGCCGCGGCGACCACCGCGTTGCCGCGGTCGCCCTCGGCGGTGGCGGAGGAGGCCCCGGCCACCGAGCCCTCGAAGACCCGCCCGCCGATCAGCACCCCTATGACCAGGATGACGGCCCAGAAACCGAGGACCCACCGCCGGTGCCGGAAGCAGAACCGGCCGAGGGCGGCGAGGCGCCCGCGGACCTGGTGGTCGGCGGACGTCGCGGGGGGAGGAGTCACTGCGGTGCTACGGCGCATGTGCAGGGGGTGCCTAGCGTGTGGGGCCGGGTGAGCGACCCATCGGGCAACTCCTCCCAAGGTAGGTGCTCACCCCGGAAACACCCATAGCCACCCCATGAGCCCCTTATCACAAAAATCCATGAGATAAGGGACAAATAAGTGAACGGGAAAAACAATGGGCCCCACCCGGATCTCTCCGGGTGGGGCCCACCGTTCAGCTACGCGCCAGGGACTGGCAGCGGATCAGAGCTTCAGCTCTGGCCGCCGGCCAGCTTCTCGCGCAGGGCGGCCAGGGCCTCGTCCGAGGCCAGGGCGCCCGAGCCCTCGTCGCTGGAGGACGAGTAGGAGCCACCGGCGGCGGCGGCGACGGCGTCGCCACCCTCGGCAGCGGCCTCCGCGTCGGCCTCACGGCTCTTGATGACCTGGGCCTGGTGCTGCTCGAAGCGGGACTGCGCCTCGGCGTACTGGCGCTCCCACTCCTCGCGCTGCTTCTCGAAGCCGGGCAGCCAGTCGTTCGCCTCGGGGTCGAAGCCCTCCGGGTAGATGTAGTTGCCCTGGTCGTCGTACGAGGCGGCCATGCCGTACAGGGTCGGGTCGAACTCGACCTCGGCCGGGTTGGCACCCAGGGCCTCGTTGGCCTGCTTCAGCGACAGGCTGATGCGGCGGCGCTCGAGGTCGATGTCGATGACCTTGACGAAGATCTCGTCGCCGACCTGGACGACCTGCTCCGGGATCTCCACGTGGCGCTCGGCCAGCTCGGAGATGTGGACCAGACCCTCGATGCCCTCGTCCACGCGGACGAACGCACCGAACGGAACCAGCTTGGTGACCTTACCCGGGACGACCTGACCGATCTGGTGCGTACGGGCGAACTGCTGCCACGGGTCCTCCTGGGTCGCCTTCAGCGACAGGGAGACGCGCTCGCGGTCCATGTCCACGTCGAGAACCTCGACGGTGACCTCCTGGCCGACCTCGACGACCTCGGACGGGTGGTCGATGTGCTTCCAGGACAGCTCGGAGACGTGCACCAGGCCGTCGACGCCACCCAGGTCCACGAAGGCACCGAAGTTGACGATCGAGGAGACGACGCCGGAGCGCACCTGGCCCTTCTGCAGGGTGGTGAGGAAGGTCTGGCGGACCTCGCTCTGGGTCTGCTCCAGCCAGGCACGGCGGGACAGGACCACGTTGTTGCGGTTCTTGTCCAGCTCGATGATCTTGGCCTCGAGCTCCTTGCCCACGTAGGGCTGGAGGTCGCGGACGCGACGCATCTCGACGAGCGAGGCCGGGAGGAAGCCGCGGAGGCCGATGTCGAGGATGAGACCACCCTTGACGACCTCGATGACGGTACCGGTGACGATGCCGTCCTCTTCCTTGATCTTCTCGATCGTGCCCCAGGCACGCTCGTACTGAGCGCGCTTCTTGGACAGGATGAGACGACCCTCCTTGTCCTCCTTCTGGAGAACCAGGGCCTCGATGTTGTCACCGACGGCGACGACCTCGTGGGGGTCGACGTCGTGCTTGATCGAGAGCTCGCGGGACGGGATGACGCCCTCGGTCTTGTAACCGATGTCGAGGAGCACCTCGTCACGGTCGACCTTCACGATGACGCCCTCGACGATGTCGCCATCGTTGAAGTACTTGATGGTCTCGTCGATGGCGGCGAGGAACGCCTCGGCGTCGCCGATGTCGTTGACCGCGACCTGCGGGGTGGTGCTGATGGAGGAGTCGGTGGGGCTCGTCATTAGGAAAAGGGCTCCGGTACGGACATGAAGTCGTAGGTAATGCCACGCGGAGGGCCCGTATCGCTCCCACCGAACACCCGGACAGCCCAAGACGCGGCCCACCGGACTTCCCGCCATAGGCGAGAACCGGCGTCCGTCTTGCGACCGTGGGGGTCTTCGACAGAATGCGAGCGCGACCTGCTCCGTCCGAGGCGCGCAGGCCCGCAGCGCAACTTGTAGCATACGGGGACGGCCAGGCACGGTCAACGCCAAGAACGGCAAGACGGTGGAGCCCGGTACGGATCAGGCCATATCCTCCGATTGCGCACCTCACGGTGGCGCCCGCAGGGAGCCCTTCCCCGGATGCCACCGCCAGGATCCGGACCCTGACGGGCCCGGTCGCGGCAGCGGCGCTTCCGCACCCACACCCTACGCGATGGGCATTATCACCGTGGCCACCACCCCCCAGTCCGAGCTCCACGATCTTGACGCCGACGGCGACGACGCGGTACGGCGCGAGGCCGGCAGCGGGGAGAGCAGCCGGGCCAGCCGGCACTGGTGGGACCGCAACGCCGACGAGTACCAGGACGAACACGGCGAGTTCCTCGGTGACGACCGCTTCACCTGGTGCCCCGAGGGCCTCGACGAGGCCGACGCCCGGCTGCTCGGCGAGGTCACCGGCAAGGACGTCCTCGAACTCGGCGCCGGCGCCGCCCAGTGCTCCCGCTGGCTCGCCGGCCGCGGCGCCCGCCCCGTCGCCCTGGACATCTCCCACCGCCAGCTCCAGCACTCCCGCCGCATCGACCTCGGCCGCGGCACCGCCCCCGTCGCGGTCGTCCAGGCCGACGCCGCCGTGCTCCCCTTCGCCGACGCCTCCTTCGACCTCGCCTGCTCCGCCTACGGCGCCGTCCCGTTCAGCGCCGACACCGCCGCCCTGATGCGCGAGGTGCACCGCGTGCTGCGCCCCGGCGGCCGCTGGGTGTTCTCGGTGACCCACCCGATCCGCTGGGCCTTCCCCGACGAGCCCGGCGTCGAGGGCCTCACCGCGGTGGCCTCCTACTTCGACCGCACCCCGTACGTGGAGGAGGACGAGCAGGGCCGCGCCACCTACGTCGAGCACCACCGCACCCTCGGCGACCGGGTCCGCGAACTCGTCGCCGCCGGCTTCCGGCTGGTCGACCTGGTCGAGCCCGAGTGGCCGGCCGGCCTGGAGCAGGAGTGGGGCGGCTGGTCCCCGCTGCGCGGCCGGCTGATCCCCGGCACCGCGGTCTTCGTGACCGAGCGGGGCTGAGCCGGCTTGCTGCCCGACCGATCGGCGGGGGCCGCCTGGCGCGACCTTCCGGTCCGCACCGCCCTGCCCGCCCTGCACGAGGCACTGGACGGCACCGGCACCGCCGTGCTCGCCGCGCCGCCCGGCACCGGCAAGACCACGCTGGTGCCGCTCGCCCTGGCCGGGCTGCTCTCCGACGGCCGGCCCGTCCGGCGCGTCCTGGTCGCCGAACCGCGCCGGCTCGCCGTCCGGGCCGCCGCCCGGCGGATGGCCTGGCTGCTCGGCTCGTCCGTGGGCCGCGAGGTCGGCTACACCGTGCGCGGCGAGCGCCGGGTCGGGCCGGACACCGTCGTCGAGGTGGTCACCACCGGCGTGCTCCTGCAGCGCCTCCAGCGCGACCAGGAACTGCCCGGCGTGGACGTGGTCGTGCTGGACGAGTGCCACGAACGGCACCTGGACGCCGACACCGCGCTCGCCTTCCTGCTCGACGTCCGGGCGGCGCTGCGGCCCGGCCTGGGAGTGGTCTGCGCCTCGGCCACCTCCGACACCGAGGCCTGGGCCGAGCTGCTCGGCGGCGCCCCGGTGGTGGAGGCGCACGGCGTCTCCCACCCGGTGGACGTGGTCTGGGCTCCGCCACCGCGCGCCGTCCGGCCCGCGCACGGCACCCGGGTGGACTTCGCGCTGCTCGACCACGTCGCGGCCGTCGTGCGGCGGGCGCTGGTCGAGCGGGAGGGCGACGTGCTCTGCTTCCTGCCCGGCGTCGGCGAGATCGCCCGCGTCGCCGGGCAGTTGGGCTCCGTCGGCGCCGAGGTGCTGCAACTGCACGGGCGCGCGCCGCAGGACGTGCAGGACGCGGCGCTGACGCCTTCCGATTCCCGGCGGGTGGTGCTCGCCACCGCCGTCGCCGAGTCCTCCCTCACCGTGCCCGGCGTCCGGGTCGTGGTCGACGCCGGGCTCGCCCGCGAACCGCGCACCGACCACGCCCGGGGGCTGGCCGCCCTGGTCACCGTCCGCGCCTCGCTCGCGGCGGCCCGCCAGCGGGCGGGGCGTGCGGGGCGCGAGGCCCCGGGCACGGTCTACCGGTGCTGGCACGAGGCGGAGGACGCCCGCGCCGCACGGTTCCCGACGCCCGAGATCGCCCTCGCCGACCTGACGTCGTTCGCGCTCCAGGCCGCCTGCTGGGGCGACCCGGACGCCACCGGGCTCGCCCTGCCCGACGCCCCGCCCGCCGGAGCGATGGCTGCCGCCCGGGAGACGCTGCAGGCCCTCGGCGCCGTCTCCGCCGACGGCCGGGCGACGAAGCGCGGCGTCCGGCTCGCCCGCACCGGGCTGCACCCCCGACTGGGGCGGGCACTCGTCGACGGCGCTCCCGCCGTGGGCGCCCGCCGGGCGGCCGAAGTCGTCGCCCTGCTGTCGGAGGAGCCGCCGCGGGCGCTCGGGGACGACCTCGGGGCGGTCTGGCGGGCGGTGCGCTCGGCGCGCGACCCCTACGCCGGGCGCTGGCGCGACGAAGTCCGCCGGCTGCAGCGGGCGGCCGACGACGAGCCCGCCACCGCGCTCGACGACGCGACCGCCGTCGGGCTCGTCGTCGCCCTGGCGTTCCCGGAGCGGATCGCCAGGGCGCGGGTCGAGCGGCCCGCACCCGGCGAGCGCAGCCCGTACCTGATGGCGTCGGGGACGGCGGCCGAACTGGCCCCGGGCACCCGCCTCGGCGCCGTGCCGTGGCTCGCCGTCGCGGTGGCGGACCGCCCGGCGGGCGCGCACTCGGCGCGGGTGCTGCACGCGGCGGCACTGGACGAGCCCACCGCTCGGCAGGCAGGGGCGGCCCTGCTCGGCTCCCGCGAGGAGGTCCACTGGGACACCCGGCGAGGTGAAGTCGTCTCCCGACGGGTGGAGTCCCTCGGCGCGATCGAACTCGCCGAGAAGCCGCTCAACCGGCCCGAGGTCGCGCTCGTGCGGGCCGCCATCCTCGAAGGCCTCGCCCGCGAGGGCGTGAGCACCCTGCTGACCTTCTCGTCCAACCTCCGGGAACGCCTCGCCTTCCTCCACACGGCCATCGGCGACCCGTGGCCGGACGTCTCCGACGCCGCGCTTCTGGAACGCGCCGAAGAGTGGCTGGAACCCGAGCTCTCCCGCGCCCGCCGCCGCGCCGACCTCGCGAGGATCGACACGACGGCAGCCCTCCAGCGCCTGCTCCCCTGGGCGAGCGGACAGGCCGGGCGGCTGGACGAGCTGGCCCCCGAACGCATCACCGTGCCCAGCGGGTCGAAGATACGGGTCGACTACGGCACCGAACGCCCCGTGCTGGCCGTCAAGTTGCAGGAACTGTTCGGCTGGAAGGCGGCCCCGGCCCTCGCCGGCGGCCGAGTACCGCTCACCGTGCAGCTGCTCTCCCCCGCCGGCCGCCCGGCAGCGGTCACCGGCGATCTGGAGGGCTTCTGGCGCAACGGCTACCAAGCCGTCAGAGCAGACCTCAGGGGCCGCTACCCCCGCCACCCCTGGCCCGAGGACCCGACCACCGCGGAACCCACCAAACGCACCAACCCGAGGAAGTAGCAGCAGAGGACCCCGCGACCCACGGGTGGGTAGCGGGGTCCTCTGCTGCCGGCAGGGCGCGTCACACGTCGCCGAACTCACCACAGCGGACGGCGGCCACGAACGACTGCCACGCGTCGGCGGGGAAGACGAGAGCAGCGCCCCCAGGGTCCTTGGAGTCACGCACGGGAATGAGGCCTGGGAACCCTGGGGCCACCTCGATGCACTCGCCCGCGTTGTCCCCGCTGTAGCTGCTCTTGCGCCACAACGCCCCGCTCAGCTCGGCGTTCTGCATATCGATATTCCTCCATCGCTTCGGCGATAAGGGCGTGGGAGTCGTCCATCGAGAGTACAGCCCCCCGGACGAGGTCGAAGTCCCGGCGACTCTCCTGCACGACCGCGGGAGCATCACTGAAGTGCCCTCGGTACAGGCTCTCCGAGTAGACCCACTCCTTCCCATCAGGCATCTCAAGCAGAATCACGGACGTACTGGGCAACTTCCGAGCCCTCAACGCGAATGGCGCCACCTGAATAGCCACGTTCGTCCGCTCCCCCACAGACAGAAGGTGCTCCATCTGCCTTCTCATGACACCTGGTCCACCAATGACGGTTCGGATCGCACTCTCGTGGAGGATCACGATCATTGACGGCCCATGCTCGGCCAGGAAGCGATCCTGCCGACTCAGTCGAGCCGTCACCCGTTCGGACAACCACTGCGGGTTGTTCCGGGCATCACCGAGACGGAAGATCTCATAGGCGTACTCCTCGCACTGCAGCAGACCGTTCATGCGCATGTACTGGAGGACCCGCACCCCCACGGCCTCCTCTTCCAGCTCGACGTACTTCTGGAACCAGTCCGGGTGCTCGACATCCGCATGCCAGTCCACCCGCTCCCAAAGCCGTACCAACAGGCCTCCCATGGCGAGGAATTCGTCGGCTCTCTCGACCATGTCCCGATCCATGGGCCGCTTGCCGCCCTCATACCGGGTGATCACCGTCCGATGACAGTGGAGGAGTGCAGCCAGCTCCTCCTGCTTGAGGCCGGCCTGCTCGCGCGCAAAACGGAGCGCTTCACCGAACATCACCGCCGGACTCGAGGTGAGCCCGTTATCCAGTCGCCGATGTGACATCCCAGTTCCCCTCAGGTGCTGCGGGTCTCCGCACCTCGATTTGGTCGTCACCGTAGCTCCGACGGCCGATCATTGATACCGGAACGCGATCCTATGGATGCGTAGCGTGACATCACGCCCCCCTTCTCACGCCCCCTTTCCGCCCCTACGAGGTCCCCCCATGCTCACCACCCGCCGCCCCCGCACCTTCGCCGCGCGCCTCGACCCCCGTGCCGCCTCCACGCCCCTCGCCCGGCACCTCCTCCGGGCGTACCTCGCCGCCCTCCCATCCGGCGACCGCTACGCCGACGTCGCCGAGCTCCTGCTCGGCGAACTCTTCGCCAACGCCGTCCAGCCCTCCGACGCCCCACCCGACCGCCTGATCGAGGTCCGGTTCGCCGTCATCGGCGACCGCCTCCGCCTCGAAGTCCACGACGCCGGCGCCGGCCGGCCCTCCGTCCACTCCGCCACCCCCGACGACGAGCACGGGCGTGGCCTCCTCCTCGTCAACGAGCTGGCCGAACGCTGGGGTTGCTGCCCCCGCTCGGGCGGCGTCGGCAAGTTCGTCTGGGCGCTCATCGCCCCGTCCCCCGCCCTCTCCCTCGTCACCGCCTGAAGGTGCGCCCGCGATGCAGCTTCCCCTCCTCACCCTCGCCCGGCACGCCCTCGCCCGCGACTCCACCCCCGCCGAGGCCTACGCCCTCCTCGCCCGTCGCTCGCGCCAGCCGCTCCCCGCAGCGCGGGCCGTCTGCCTCGCCCTCGACATCCCGCCCGCCGAAACCGTCATCCGCCTCGACGACTGCTTCGACGCCCTCCTCGCCGACCCCCGCCCCGGCTCCGAGGCCGACACCGGCGAACTCCTCGAAGCCCTCGGCGTCTTCGAGGTCCCCGCCACCCTCACCACCGGGTCCTCGAAAGTCGGCACCGGCACCGACTACTCGACCGCCCCCGGCGCGCACCGCCTCGGCGACGGGAGCGTCACCCTGGGCTCGCCGCGCAGGAAGTCGGTCCACCCGACTTCCTGCGCGGTCCGGGTGTCGGCCCGCGGAGCTTCACCGGTCGGGGCCTCAGCGGGCGGAGGTGGTGCCGGATCTCAGGCGGTCAGCACGGTGATGCTGGTCCAGTCCGGGTTCAGACCGCCCTCGGCCAACTCGGCGAAGATGCCCTCGGTGTCGAGCCGGCCCGTGGAGATCACGCCGTCGCCGGCGCGGTAGAACAACAGCTCACGCCCCACCGGCACGATGTGCGTCCAGTTCAGGGCGAGCTTTCCGTCGGCCAGCTCGGCGAAGATGCCGTCGGTGCCGAGCCTTGCCGTCGCTATCAGGCCGTCGTCGGCCCGGTAGAAGAGCATTTCCCTGGACATGCGGCCTCCTCAGTCGCAGGGACCGGGGCCGTCGCGTCCCCTGGGTACACGCGGCCGCCGTCGGGTCGGTCCCTTGCCGACCAGCTCCTTCCACGCTACGCGCACGAACCTTCCGCTGTCACCAGCCTGCCGCTCGACCTTCCCCGCACCTTTGAAGGGTCAACTTCGCTACCGGCCCGGCGATTACGGAGCGCCCCCACGGTGACTTCGCGTCACCGGCCCGGTTCAAGGCCGCCCGGCACCGCTACGCCCGCCCGCCCCGAGCAGCTCAGCAGCCGCCCGCGTTCGCCGAGCCCGATCCTCCGGAGATCCACGGCGAGGAGGACGCCGGCGAGGGCTTGGGCCGCACGCTGCGCTTGGTGGTCAGTACGACCTCGACGCCGGCGGGGCCGAGCAGCGCGGTCAGGGCCTCCTGCAGGAGCGCCGCGTCGGTGCCGGCGGGCGCCTTCCACTCCACCTGCCCACCGGTGAAGTCCAGCCGGCCGAGGAGCGTCTCCTCGGCCGGCGCGCGATCGCCCTCGTAGGGCTCGGTGATGCTGCGATCCAGCCGAACGGCGGGCAGCTCGGTCAGCGGCCGCCAGTCGCCGGCGCGCCCGGCCCGAACCAGCCGGTAGCGCTCCGCCGCCTCGGGCGGGGCGAACTCGATCCGGTGGACGGCGCTCACTTCCATCCAGGCCAGCGCCGGGACGGCAAGCAGGTACTCGACCCCCGCGATCACCCCGACCACCGTGGCGACGGTGCCTCCGGCCGCGTCGAGGAGCCACAGGAAGAACGCCGCCAGGAAGGTCGGCACGATGAGGGCCACCGGCACCATCAGCGCGTTCCTGACGGCCGTCAGGCAGTGCAGCAGCACAGTGCGCCGGGTGCCGCCGCCCTCGCGCAGGACGATGTCGGTCGAGGCGGGGCCGGTGCGCAGGACGCCATCCAGAGCCATACCAGGAGCGTAGGGCTGCCGACCAGGACCGACCAGAGTCCCGACGCGGCCAATGCGGGCGGCGATCAACGTGTCTGACGTTTCATCAGCCCCAGGGGGCCGGCCCCGGCCGTGGCGGGGATGACCTCCGGCCCGTTCGAGGCCGCCCGGGAGCGCGGCATCCCACCCGAGCGGTACATCGTCCGACCGATCAGGCTGCACGGGAAGTCGGCCCCGCCGACTTCCCGTGCAGCCCGGGTACCGCCAGGCCGGTGGGTCCGACCGCTACGCGTCCGCCGCGGGAGAGGCCCACCAGGTCGAAGGCGACGCGACGGCGTAGCCCAGCGACTCGTACAGCGGGCGGCCCAGCTTCGACGCGGTGAGCGTGAGCGGCAGGTCCGCCAGGTGGGCGAGGGCACCGAGCATGACGGCCCGCCCCACGCCGCGCGACCGGAACGCCGACGCGGTGGCGACCCAGTAGTGGCTGCCGACACCGTCGTCCACGACGCTGACGCAGGCTCCCGCAGCCTCGCCGTCGATCGAGGCGACGAACACGTCCACGCCCGGCTGCCCGATCAGGTCCATCGGGAACAGCTCGCCCGGGCGGTGGGGCTCGAACCCGGTCAGCTCGAAGCCCTCGATCACGACCCGCTCGGCCGCCTGGAGGTCCTCGGGCCGCCGTACCCGGAGGACGTCCAGCGCCGGTGCGCCGACGGGCCCGGGCAGGCGCAGCATGACCGGCATCTGCCAGTTGCGCATGCCCAGGTGGTTCAGGTAGGTCGCGCTGTACGGATCCTCGGCGTACACCTGGCCCGTGGCCCGGCGGGCCAGCTCGCTCAGCTCGGCCAGTTCGCCCGGGTCGAGGTCGGGCTCCTGGATCAGGATCCGCAGGCCGGCGCGCTCGTCGCCGTCGACCGCGAGGAATCCGCGGCGCCGGATCACCTCGTGCCCCCGGGCTCGGCCGGTCGCGGCCCAGAAGGCGGCGGAGTTGCGGGCCTGACGCATCGGCGCCTCGGCCAGGGAGACGGTCTGGTCGGTCGAAGGGGATCCCGTTGTCATTGCGCCTACGCTAGTACGAGATTGACCCGCCGCACGGTCCAATTCCCCACGGACCCGACGGGCCACCGGCACGGACGGCGACGGGCCCGGGCACGACCGGTGCCCGGGCCCGTCTCCTTGCGCGGAGCGCGTCAGTACGCGGCCCGTCGCCATGCGCGGCGCGCCTCAGTGCGCGGCGGCCTCCCAGTTGGCGCCGACGCCGACCGAGACGTCCAGCGGGGCGCGCAGCGGGTAGGCGCCGGCCATCTGCTCGCGGACGATCGCCTCGACCTGCTCGCGCTCGCCCGGTGCGAGCTCCAGGACGATTTCGTCGTGCACCTGGAGCAGCATCCGGGAGGTGAGTCCGGCCGCGCGCAGGGCGTCGTCGACCCGGAGCATGGCGATCTTGACGATGTCGGCGGCCGAGCCCTGGATGGGGGCGTTGAGGGCCATCCGCTCGGCCATCTCGCGGCGCTGGCGGTTGTCGCTGTTGAGGTCCGGCAGGTAGCGGCGCCGGCCCAGGAGGGTCTCGGTGTAGCCGGTGGCGCGGGCCTCGTCGACGACCCGGCGCAGGTAGTCGCGGACGCCGCCGAAGCGCTCGAAGTAGGTGTCCATGAGGCCCTGGGCCTCGGCGGGCTTGATGCTGAGCTGCTGGGAGAGCCCGTAGGCGGAGAGGCCGTAGGCGAGGCCGTAGGACATCGCCTTGATCTTGCGGCGCATCTCGGCGTCCACCGCGTCGCCCGGGACCTCGAAGACCTGGGAGGCGACGGTGGTGTGCAGGTCCTCGCCGGTGGCGAAGGCCTCGATCAGGGCCTCGTCCTCGGAGAGGTGCGCCATGATCCGCAGCTCGATCTGCGAGTAGTCCGCGGTGAGCAGCGACTCGTAGCCCGCGCCGACCACGAAGGCGCGTCGGATGGCGCGGCCCTCCTCGGTGCGGACGGGGATGTTCTGCAGGTTCGGGTCCTGCGAGGAGAGCCTGCCGGTGGCGGCGACCATCTGGTTGAAGGTGGTGTGGATGCGGCCCTTGGGCGAGACGGTCTTGAGCAGGCCCTCGACGGTGGTGCGCAGCTTGGCCTGGTCGCGGTGGCGCAGCAGGATGACCGGGAGTTCGTTGTCGGTCTGGGTGGCGAGCCAGGTGAGCGCGTCGGCGTCGGTGGTGTAGCCGGTCTTGATCTTCTTGGTCTTGGGGAGGGCGAGCTCGCCGAAGAGGATCTCCTGGAGCTGTTTGGGCGAGCCGAGGTTGAACTCGTGCCCGGCGGCGGCGTGCGCCTCCTCGACCACGCGCTGGATCTCGGCGGCGAACTGGGCCTCCAGCCCGGTGAGCCACTCGCGGTCGGCGGCGATGCCGTAGCGCTCCATGCGGGCGAGCAGGGCGGCGATGGGCAGTTCCATGTCGCGCAGCAGGCCGGTGGCGCCGACCTCGCCGAGGCGGGTGTCGAAGAGCGCGGCGAGGTCGAGGACGGCGCGGGCCTGGAGCATCAGCGCCTGGGCGCCCGCGGTCGGGTCCTCCTCGGGGGCGTCGAAGGCGAGTTGACCGCTCTCGGTGGCGGGCGCCGGGGTGAGCGAGCGGGCCAGGTACTCCTCGGCGAGCACCTCCAGGGTGAAGGTGCGGCGGCCGGGCTTCTCCAGGTAGGCGGCGAGCGCGGTGTCGGCGACGACGCCCTCGATGGTCCAGCCGCGCTCGGCGAAGGCGCGCATGACCTGCTTGGCGATGTGCAGGGCCTTGGGGGCGGCCGGGTCGGCGAGCCAGCCGGCGAGGGCCCGCTCGTCCTCCTCGGCGAGCAGGGCCGGGTCGAACCAGGCGGCCGTCTCGCCCGCGGCGAGGGCGATCTCGGTGACCTCGCCGGCGCCGAGCGCCCACTGGTAGACGGCGGCCAGGGCGACCGGGGTCTTGCCGTCGGCGGCGTGCTCGCGCAGCCAGGCGGCCAGGGTGCCCGGGTCGGTGAGCAGTTCGCCGTCGACCTCGACGCCGGGGGCGAGCTCGGCCGCGGCCTCCTCGGCGCCGGTGGTCGGGTCGATGCCGAAGACGCGGTCGCGGAAGTTGGCGTTGCGGAACTCGAGGGACTCCATGAGAGTGCCGACGGCGTCCCGGTCGAACGCCGAGCGGGCCAGGTCGGCGACGCCGAGCGGGAGTTCGACGTCGCGGACCAGCTCGGTGAGGACGCGGTTGCGCTTGACCGAGTCGAGGTTGTCGCGCAGCTTCTCGCCGATCTTGCCCTTCACCTCGTCGGCGCGGGAGACCAGTTCGTCGAAGGACCCGAACTGGTTGACCCACTTGGCGGCGGTCTTCTCGCCGACGCCGGGGATTCCGGGCAGGTTGTCGGACGGGTCGCCGCGCAGGGCCGCGAGGTCGGGGTACTGGCGCGGGGTGACCCCGTACTTCTCGGCGACCTTCTCCGGGGTGTAGCGGGTGAGTTCGGAGACGCCCTTGGTCGGGTAGAGCACGGTGACGTGCTCGGTGACCAGCTGGAGGGAGTCGCGGTCCCCGGTGACGATGTCGACGTCGTAGCCGGCCGCCTCGGCCGCGGTGGCCAGGGTGGCGATGATGTCGTCGGCCTCGAAGCCCTCGGCGGTGATCCGGGGGACGTTCATGGCGTCGAGGAGTTCGCCGATCAGGCCGACCTGGCTGCGGAACTCGTCGGGGGTCTTGGCGCGGTTGGCCTTGTAGTCGGGGAACTCGACGGAGCGAAAGGTCTGCCGGGAGAGGTCGAAGGCGACGGCGAGGTGGGTGGGCTGCTCGTCGCGGACGGTGTTGGCGAGCATCGACGCGAAGCCGTAGACCGCGTTGGTGGGCTGGCCGGTGGAGGTGTTGAAGTTCTCCACGGGCAGGGCGTAGAAGGCCCGGTAGGCCATCGAGTGCCCGTCGAGCAGCATCAGCCGGGGCCGCGGGCCGGCCCCGCCGCCACCCGTCGCGCCCTTGTCCGTACTCTGCGTAGCCACGTCAACGTCCGTTCCTGCCGATTCCACTACCGGCCACCGATCCTATGGCCCGGCACCGACAAAAGGGGCGCCGCACCGACCGGGCCGGAACGGCCGCGCCGACCGGGCGCCGAGGCCGCCGCGCCGACCGGGCCGGAGCAGCGGCACCGCACGGGCGCCGGAGCCGCCACGCCAGCCCGGCGTCGCCGCTACCCCCGAGTAGGACGGTCGTACGATCACAGGCAGCACGACGACGCGACCCCCGAACGGCAGGAGCTCCCCCATGACCGAAGCGGCCCCCGACGCGGCACCCGTCCTGAAGGTCCCGCAGGACGTGCTGGACCACTTCGCCAAGCTCGGCGTCGATCCGGGCACCTTCTCCGGCGGCCACCTCGGCGAGAAGCTCGGCATCCGGATCGTGGAGGCCTCCGGCGACCGGGTCGTCGGCACCATGCCCGTGGAGGGCAACCAGCAGCCGTACGGCCTGCTGCACGGCGGGGCGTCCGCCGCCCTGGCCGAGACGCTGGGCTCGATCGGCGCGATGCTGCACGCCGGCCCCGGCCGGTACGCGGTCGGCGTGGACCTCAACGCCACCCACCACCGCTCGGCCACCTCCGGGCTGGTCACCGGGGTCGCGACGGCCGTGTTCAAGGGGCGCACCGCCGCCACCTACGAGATCGCGATCACCGACGACACCGGCAAGCGGATCACCAGCTGCCGGCTGACCTGCATGCTGCGCGACCTCTGACCCCGGATCGGCCCCGCCCAGCCGGGCCGACCGTCCGTCACATCCCTTGGCCGCCCCCTTGTTTGACCGTCCGCCCTGCTGGGCAGGCGTTGGTCCAGACAAGGGGGCGGCGGCATGTCCGGGGGCGGTCGGCGGGCTCCGCGCAGATATACCATTTTTGTAACGCTGCGTAATAAGTTTGAAATCCAAGCGCCGGCCGGTTCCGCGGCTCGCGAATACCACGGAACCCCTTCACCGCGCCCCTGATGTCCGGATTCCGGACGTGCACGGTCGGAACACGTACATCGGACACTCATGTCCGATTATCGACGCAGCCAGCCGTGACCCCCATTTCTGGGCCTTACATGGCCCGATCAGCCCTTACCTGCCCGATATCACTGGGTCGGCCGGGCCGAAACGACCACATGCTGAGACAACTGCTACGTGTGCTCATAACAAGAGAATCACAGCCTCGCCGCACCACTGCCCGAGCCGCCCAACGGCATCTAGAGTCACGGCCAGTCACCGCGCCACCGGATTGGGCCAGGCCCTCCGCGCACCCCGGCTCCCGCCACTCAGGCGCGGCGCCTCCTGAACCGAAGGGGACCCCCGTGCGTCATCGTGCAGCAGTTGTCGTGAGCATTGCCGTCATCGGCGCCCTCAGCCTGAGCGCCTGCGGCTCCCGCGACGAGAAGAAGTCCGGCGACGGGGGCGCCACCGGCGGCGGCTCCACCACCGTCACCATCGGTGTCGACGCGCCCCTCACCGGCGACCTCTCCGCCCTCGGCCTCGGCATCCGCAACTCCGTGGACCTCGCCGTCAAGAAGGCCAACGAGTCCAACGAGGTCCCCGGGGTCAAGTTCCAGATCAAGGCCCTCGACGACACCGCCAAGCCCGCCCCCGGCCAGCAGAACGCCACCCAGCTCGTCGCCGACAGCAGCGTGCTCGGCGTCGTCGGCCCGCTCAACTCCAGCGTCGCCCAGTCGATGCAGCAGATCTTCAACGACGCCAACCTCGCCGAGGTCTCCCCCGCCAACACCGGCGTCGCCCTCAGCCAGGGCGAGAAGTGGGCCACCGGCGACAAGAAGCGCCCCTTCAAGTCCTACTTCCGCACCTCCACCACCGACGCCGTCCAGGGCCCGTTCGCCGCCCAGTACCTCTTCCAGGACGCCAAGAAGACCAAGGTCTTCCTCATCGACGACCAGAAGACCTACGGCGCCGGCCTCGCCGCCACCTTCAAGGGCGAGTTCACCAAGCAGGGCGGCACCATCGTCGGCGAGGAGCACGTCAACCCCGACGACCGCGACTTCTCCGCCATCGTCACCAAGGTCAAGAGCTCCGGCGCCGAGGCCGTCTACTACGGCGGCGAGTACCCCGCGGCCGGCCCGCTCTCCCTCCAGCTCAAGGAGGCCGGCGTCAACATCCCCCTGATGGGTGGCGACGGCATCCAGAGCGGCGACTTCATCAAGCTCAACCCCAAGAGCCAGGGCGACTTCGCCACCGCCGTCGGCCTGCCCGTCGAGCAGCTCCCCACCGCCGCCAAGTTCATCTCCGACTACAAGGCCGGCGGCTACAAGGACGCCTACGAGACCTACGGCGGCTACTCCTACGACAGCGCCTGGGCCATCATCCAGGCCGTGAAGAACGTCGTCAGCGCCAACAACGGCAAGCTCCCCGCCAACCCGCGCGCCGCCGTCGTCGACGCCGTCCAGAAGGTCTCCTTCAACGGCGTCACCGGCACCGTCTCCTTCGACGAGTTCGGCGACACCACCAACAAGCAGCTCACCGTCTACACCGTCAAGGACGGCAAGTGGGCCGTGGAGAAGTCCGGCACCTTCAAGGGCTGACCCGCCCCGGGCCGGCCCACCGAGGGCCGGCCCACCGGCCACCCGGACACACACCAGCACCACAGCGCGCGGGGGCGCCACGAGTGCCCCCGCGCGCCCCCACATCCACCACCCACGCGGACACCCCCGAACGCACAACGGAGGCCCAGCGGTGCACGACCTACCGCAGCAGCTGGCCAACGGCCTGATCCTCGGAGCCCTCTACGGGCTCGTCGCGATCGGCTACACGATGGTCTACGGCATCGTCCAGCTCATCAACTTCGCCCACGGCGAGATCGTCATGGTCGGCGGCTTCGGCGCCCTGACCGCCTACCTCGCCCTCCCCGGCGGCACCACCCTCTGGCTGGCCCTACCGCTGATGCTGATCGCCGGCATCCTGGTCTCCACCCTCACCGCCGTCGCCGCCGAGCGCTTCGCCTACCGGCCCCTGCGCAACGCCCCCCGACTCGCCCCGCTCATCACCGCCATCGGGCTCTCCATCTTCCTGCAGCAGCTCGTCTTCTCCTTCTACCCCGACGCCAAGAAGGCCCGGGTCTTCCCCAAGATCCCCGGCGACCCCTTCAGCCTCGGTTCCATCACCGTGCAGCGCAGCGACCTCTTCCTGATCATCGCCGCCCCGCTGTGCATGCTCGCCCTCGGCTGGTTCGTCACCCGCACCCGCTCCGGCCGCGCCATGCAGGCCACCAGCCAGGACCCCGACACCGCCAAGCTCATGGGCATCGACACCGACCGCATCATCGTCATGGCCTTCGCCATCGGCGCCGCGTTCGCCGCCGTCGCCGCCATCGCCTACGGCCTGCGCAGCGGCCAGGTCGACTTCCGCATGGGCTTCCTGCTCGGCCTCAAGGCCTTCACCGCCGCCGTCCTCGGCGGCATCGGCAACATCTACGGAGCCATGCTCGGCGGCGTCGCCCTCGGCCTCGCCGAGAGCCTCGCCACCGGCTACATCCAGCACCTCCCCGGCATGCACCTCTTCGGCGGCGGTGCCTGGAAGGACGTCTGGGCCTTCGTACTCCTCATCCTCGTGCTCCTCGTCCGGCCCCAGGGCCTGCTCGGCGAGCGCGTCGCGGACAGGGCGTGACCACCATGACCACCACCAGCACCGAAACCACCCCGGTCATCCCCCTCCCGGCCCGTGCCGCCACCGCGCTCACCGGCCTCGGCGCCCTCGCCACCGCGGCCTCCGCCGCCCTCTCCTGGACCTGGACCCCGGACTTCCCCGGCGACCTCACCTACACCGGCTCCCCCGCCGGCCTCCAGTGGCTCGCCCTCACCGCAGGACTGCTCACCCTCGCCCTGCTCCTCGCCACCCAGGGCGTCCCCGGCCTGCGCTGGGCCGCCCCCAGCGGCAGCAACAACGCCGTCCTCTACGCGGCCACCGGCGCCCTCGCCATCAGCGCCTTCTCCGTCACCGCGATCTCCGTCGAACTCGGCGGCCTCGCCAACCTCGAACCCGGCGGCTGGGTCCTCGCCGCCGGCGGCATCCTCTCCGTCGTCGGCGCCCTCGGCCTCCCCCTGGACCGCCGCACCCACGTGCCGCTGCGCGTCCTGGACAAGCGCCTCTTCCTGCTCGTCCCCGCCGCCCCCGTCGGCTGGTTCGCCGCCCACGCCATCCCCGGCGACAAGCCCGTCGCCCCGGTGATGACCGCCCTCGCCGGCGCCCTCGCCATCGCCACCGGCGCCGTCCTGCTCCTCCAGCTCGGACACCTCGCCAACAGCCGGCTGCGCCTGGGCACCGTCGAGCGCCCGCTCCCCGCGGCCCGCCAACTCCCCTCCTGGGTCGAGATCCTGGTCATCGTCGCCGCCTTCGGCATCGGGCTCTTCGCGATCACCTTCGGCATCGACACCGAGTACGGCGAGCTCTTCACCGGCTACCTGCTGCTCGCCGGCCTGGTCGTCGCCGCCCTCGCCAAGGCCGGCCTGATCGCCCGGCTGCGCGCCCTCACCGTGAAGTACCGGCCGGTCACCACGGGCGCCGCCTTCGCCGCCGCGGCCAGCTTCCCGTTCACCCAGACCAGCGACCAGTACACCTCGGTCGCCACCAACATCCTGATCTTCGCCACCGTCGCCCTCGGCCTCAACATCGTCGTCGGCCTCGCCGGTCTGCTCGACCTCGGGTACGTCGCCTTCCTCGGCGTCGGCGCCTACGCCGCCGCCCTGGTCTCCGGCTCCCCCGCCTCGCCCATCCACGTCCAGTTCCCGTTCTGGGCCGCGATGCTCACCGGCGCCGCCGTCTCCATGGTCTTCGGCGTCCTCATCGGCGCCCCGACCCTGCGGCTGCGCGGCGACTACCTCGCCATCGTCACCCTCGGGTTCGGCGAGATCTTCCGCATCACCATGCTCAACCTGAACGGCACCACCGGCCCCAAGATCACCAACGGCTCCAACGGCATCCCCCGCATCCCGGACCTGGAGATCTTCGGCTTCGACCTCGGCAAGCCCCACACCGTCGCCGGCATCGAACTCGGCCGCTTCTCCAACTACTACCTCCTGATGCTCCTCGTCACCGCCCTGGTCGTGCTCGTCTTCGCCCGGGTCGGCAACTCCCGCATCGGCCGCGCCTGGGTCGCCATCCGCGAGGACGAGACCGCCGCCGAGGCCATGGGCATCAACGGCTTCCGCCTCAAGCTCCTCGCCTTCGCCCTCGGCGCCTGCCTCGCCGGCCTCGCCGGCACCGTCCAGGCCCACGTCAGCTACACCGTCACCCCGGACCAGTACACCTTCGCCGAGGCGCTGCCGCCGAACTCCGCCTTCCTGCTCGCCGCCGTCATCCTCGGCGGCATGGGCACCATCAGCGGACCCCTCGCCGGCGCCACCCTCCTCTTCCTCATCCCCAAGAAGCTGGAGTTCCTCTCCGACTACCAGCTGCTCGCCTTCGGCGCCGCCCTCATCGTCCTCATGCGCGTCCGCCCCGAGGGCCTCATCCCCAACCGCCGCAGCCGACTGGAGTTCCACGAGGCCGCCATCCCCGCCCAGTCCACCGGCGACGACGTCGCACTCACCAAGGCAGGGGCGTGACCACCCAGATGACCACCACCGCCGCACCCCTGCTCGAAGTCACCGGCGTCACCATGCGCTTCGGCGGCCTCACCGCCGTCAACGACGTCAGCCTCACCGTCCGCGAGGGCGAGATCATCGGCCTCATCGGCCCCAACGGCGCCGGCAAGACCACCTTCTTCAACTGCCTCACCGGCCTCTACGTCCCCACCGAGGGCGCCGTCCGCTACCGCGACACCCTCCTGCCGCCCAAGCCCCACCTCGTCACCCAGGCCGGCATCGCCCGCACCTTCCAGAACATCCGGCTCTTCGCCAACATGACCGTCCTGGAGAACGTGCTCGTCGGCCGCCACAGCCGCACCAAGGAGGGCATCTTCTCGGCCATCCTGCGCGGCCCCGCCTACCACCGGGCCGAAGCCGAGAGCCGCGAGAAGGCCATGGAGCTCCTCGCCTTCACCGGCCTCGCGGACAAGGCCGACCACCTCGCCCGCAACCTCCCCTACGGCGAGCAGCGCAAGCTCGAGATCGCCCGCGCCCTCGCCTCCGACCCCGGCCTCCTGCTGCTCGACGAACCCACCGCCGGCATGAACCCCCAGGAGACCCGCGCCGCCGAGGAACTCGTCTTCGCCATCCGCGACCGCGGCATCTCCATCCTCGTCATCGAGCACGACATGCGCTTCATCTTCAACCTCTGCGACCGCACCGCCGTGCTCGTCCAGGGCCAGAAGATCGTCGAGGGTGACCGCGAGACCGTCCAGAACGACGAACGCGTCATCACCGCCTACCTCGGCGCCCCGCTCGAAGGCACCACCGCAGCACCGGAGGACACCCCGTGACCGCGCTCCTCGAGGTCGAAGACCTCCGCGTCTCCTACGGCAAGATCGAAGCCGTCAAGGGCATCAGCTTCACCGTGAACCAGGGCGAGGTCACCACCCTCATCGGCACCAACGGCGCCGGCAAGACCACCACCCTGCGCACCCTCTCCGGCCTCCTCAAGCCCACCGCCGGACGCATCACCTTCGACGGCCAGGACCTCTCCACCGTCCCCGCCCACAAGATCGTCTCCCTCGGGCTCGCCCACTCCCCCGAGGGGCGGCACATCTTCCCCCGCATGACCATCGAGGAGAACCTCCTCCTCGGGGCCTTCCTGCGGACCGACACCGCCGGCATCGCCGCCGACGTCGAACGGGCCTACACCCTCTTCCCCATCCTCGGCGAACGCCGCCGCCAGGCCGCCGGCACCCTCTCCGGCGGCGAGCAGCAGATGCTCGCCATGGGCCGCGCCCTGATGTCCCAGCCCAAGCTGCTCATGCTCGACGAGCCCTCCATGGGCCTGTCGCCGCTGATGATGCAGAAGATCATGGCCACCATCGTCGAGCTCAAGGGCGACGGGACGACCATCCTGCTCGTCGAGCAGAACGCCCAGGCCGCGCTCTCCCTCTCCGACCGCGGCTACGTCATGGAGACCGGCCGCATCGTCCTCTCCGGCACCGGGGCGGACCTCCTCCACGACGAGTCCGTCCGCAAGGCCTACCTCGGCGAGGACTGAGCCCCGGCACGGCGAAGGGCCCGGCGGATCACGATCCGCCGGGCCCTCCCCGTTGTCCACACCCACTCGGAGGCGTCCTACTCGGACGCGTCCTCCTCCGCCTTCTTGCGGTCCTGGGCCTCGCCCTCCTCGATGACCGCCTCGGCCACCGCGGCCATCGTCATCCGGCGGTCCATCGACGTCTTCTGGATCCAGCGGAACGCGGCCGGCTCGGTCAGCCCGAACTTCGTCTGCAGCACGCCCTTCGCCCGGTCCACCAGCTTCCGGGTCTCCAGCCGCTGGGTGAGATCGCCGATCTCCTTCTCCAGCGCCCGCATCTCGGTGTACCGCGACACCGCCATCTCGATCGCCGGCACCAGGTCCGCCTTGGAGAACGGCTTCACGATGTACGCCATCGCGCCCGCGTCCCGGGCCCGGTCCACCAGCTCCCGCTGCGAGAACGCCGTCAGCATCAGGACCGGCGCCAGGTGCTTCTCGTGGATCTGCTCGGCGGCGGAGAGCCCGTCCAGCACCGGCATCTTCACGTCGAAGATCGCGAGGTCCGGCTGCAGCTCCTCGACGAGCCGCACCGCCGTCGCCCCGTCCCCGGCCTCGCCGACGACGGTGTACCCCTCCTCCTCGAGCATCTCCTTGAGGTCGAGGCGGATCAGCGCCTCGTCCTCGGCGATCACGATCCGGGTGATCTGGGGCGTATCGGTCTCAAGCGGCTGTGCCTGCTCGTCGGCGGTGCTCACGGGGCTCCTAGTTCCGGCGGGGTACTGCATGCACGAGGGTACCTAGCTGCGCCCGACAGCGCTCACGGGGTATCCTTCACAGGCGCAATCTTGCCGGGTTGGTGGAAGGGCAGACACGATCGCCTCAAAAGCGATTGTCCGAAAGGGCGTGTGGGTTCGAATCCCACACTCGGCACCAGAAATTCCTTGTATTCCCAGGCTGCAGGAAATTCACCTGATCTAGTGGATCGCCACAAAGGCGCCCACCCCCCGGCACGAAGCACCCCATGGTGATCCGCATGGGAAACCAATCCGTGCGCGAACAGGCCGTACACCTTCTCCGTCGAGGCGTGACCAATGCCGAGGTGTCCCGCCGTCTCCGCGTACCGCAGGGCACCGTCTCCTGGTGGAAGCACCGGGATCGCGCCAAACACGGCGCGCTGCCGGGACGCGCCCGCTCCACGTGCCCGCACTGCTACGGGGACCAGCTGGACCTCCCCGCGTACGCCCACCTCCTGGGCCTCTACCTCGGGGACGGTCACATCCTGCCCGCCAACGAGTACCGCAGGACTCAGAGCATCCAGATCAGCTGCGACGACAAGTGGCCCGGCATCACGGACTCCGTCGAGGCCTCCCTGCGTCTGGTCTTCCCGAGGAACAAGCCCTGCCGGGTCCGGCGGGCCGGCTGCCATGACGTCAAGCTCTACTCGAACCACCTGACCTGCCACTTCCCCCAGCACGGCCCCGGCAAGAAGCACCAGCGCACCATAGCCCTGGAACCGTGGCAGCAGGAGATCGTCGACGCCCACCCCTGGGAGTTCCTCCGCGGCCTGATCCACTCGGACGGCTGCAGGATCACCAACTGGGCGACCCGTACCGTCAACGGCGTCGTCCGCCGCCACGAGTACCCGCGGTACTTCTTCGCCAACACCTCGACCGACATCATCGGCCTCTTCACCGCCACCCTCGACGCCGTCGGCGTCGAATGGAAGGCCTCGGTCCCCCGCTCCACCGGCCAGATCAACATCTCCGTCGCCCGCAAGGCCTCCGTGGCCCTCATGGACGCCCACATCGGCCCCAAGCACTGACGGCGGCACGGGCGTGCCGCGCCGCCGTCGGTGGCCGGTGCCGGTCAGTTGTCCAGGGCCCCGACGTGGTGGACGCGGACGAGGTTGGTGGAGCCGGCGAGGCCGGGCGGGGAGCCGGCGGTGATGACGACGATGTCGCCCTTCTGGCACCGCCCCAGTGAGAGCAGCGCGGCGTCGACCTGTTCGACCATCTGGTCGGTCGTCGGGGCGAAGGGGCCGAGGAAGGTCTCGACGCCCCAGGTGAGGGCGAGTTGGCTGCGGACGGCGGGTTCGTAGGTGAAGGCGAGGACGGGGATGGGCGAGCGGTAGCGGGTGAGGCGGCGGGCGGTGTCGCCGGACTGGGTGAACGCGATGAGGTACTTGGCGTGCAGGAAGTCGCCGATCTCGGCGGCGGCCCGGGCGACGGCGCCGCCCTGGGTGCGGGGCTTGTTGCCGGCGGTGAGCGGGGGGAGGCCCTCGGCGAGGACGTCGTTCTCGGCGGCCTCGATGATGCGGCCCATGGTCCGGACGGTCTCGACGGGGTACTTGCCGACGGAGGTCTCGCCGGAGAGCATCACCGCGTCGGTGCCGTCGAGGACGGCGTTGGCGACGTCAGAGGCCTCGGCGCGGGTGGGGCGGGAGGCGTTGATCATCGAGTCGAGCATCTGGGTGGCGACGATGACCGGCTTGGCGTTGCGCCTGGCGAGCTTGACGGCGCGCTTCTGGACGAGCGGGACCTGTTCGAGGGGCATCTCCACGCCCAGGTCGCCGCGGGCCACCATGATGCCGTCGAAGGCGTCGACGATGGATTCGAGGTTCTCCACGGCCTGCGGCTTCTCGATCTTGGCGATGACGGGGACGTGACGCCCCTCCTCGGCCATGATCCGGTGGACGTCCTCGATGTCGCGTCCGCTGCGGACGAAGGACAGCGCGACGAGGTCCGCGCCGGTGCGCAGCGCCCACCGCAGGTCGGCGACGTCCTTGTCGCTGAGCGCGGGGACGGAGACGGCGACGCCGGGGAGGTTGAGGCCCTTGTGGTCGGAGACGAGGCCGCCTTCGAGGACGAGGCAGCGGACGCGGGGTCCGTCGACCTCGGCGACTTCGAGGGTGACGCGGCCGTCGTCGACGAGGATGAGTTCGCCGGGGGTGACGTCCTCAGCGAGGCCGGGGTAGGTGGTGCCGCAGATGTCCTTGTCCCCGACGACGCCGTTGTCGGTGGAGATCGTGAACTCGTCGCCGCGTTCGAGAAGTACGGGGCCGTGGGCGAAGGTGTCGAGCCGGATCTTCGGGCCTTGAAGGTCGACGAGGACGCCGACGCTGCGGCCGGTCTCGTCGGCGGCTTTGCGGACGCGGCGGTAGCGCTCCTCGTGTTCGACGTGGGAGCCGTGGCTGAGGTTGAGGCGGGCGATGTCCATTCCGGCGTCGACCAGGGTTTTGATCTGGTCGTACGAGTCGGTGGCCGGCCCGAGGGTGCAGACGATTTTTGCTCGGCGCATAGTGCTGAGACTAGGCATTACCGGCGCGTAACCACGAGGCGGGTCCGAACCGCGGGATGACCTTTGCGGTAAGGAGAGTTGAACAATCTGACACGCCCTCGGACCGGTGTGCGAGGGGCCGTCGGGGGCGCTCCGGCCGCGGGGCGTGCCGATGCGATTCCGTGAAGGGGTGTTCACTCCCGGTTCACCGTGGCTTCGGCCGCCGCTCCCCGCCCGGCGGGACGCTCGTCACCCCCGGGTGTCCACCCGGTCGGCGGGGCGGACGAGGAGAGCGTTCGGTATGAGACGTGCGGTGGGGGTGCTGGCGGCGCTGGTCCTGCTGGGCGGGGTGACGTACGCGCTGGTTCCGGGGGACGATCCGGGCGGCGGGGATCCGGTCACCGTGTCCGGTCTGATCGGCTCGGAGAAGCGCGACTTCTTCCAGGACCAGCGGGTGGTCGACGAGTTGGCCAGGCAGGGTCTGAAGGTGAACGCGGAGAGCATCGGGTCCTGGTTGATGGACGGTGACGTGAAGGACTTCGCGTTCCCGGCGAGCCAGCCGCCGGCGGACAAGCTCCGCCAGGAGTGGGGGATCAAGGAGGTGCCGGTCCAGCCGTTCTACTCGCCGCTGGTGATCCTCGCGCACCGCCCGGTGGCGGACGTGCTGAAGCAGAACGACCTGGCGACGCTGGACCAGGCGACGGGGCTGTGGACGTTCCGGATGGACGCCTACGTGGCCGCGCTGAAGGCGGGCCGCACCTGGTCGGACCTGAAGGGCTCGGCGGAGCACGCCGAGCTGCGCGGTCCGGTGTTCCTGACCACGACGGACCCGGAGTCCTCCTCGTCGGGGGCGCTGCACATCGCCCTGTTGTCGTACCTGGCGAACAACCGCCAGGTGGTGTTCGACCAGTCGGGCATCGACGCGACGAAGGACCTGCTGCGGACGGCCACGGCCGTCCAGGGCGGGCAGAAGAGCAGCAGCGACGAGCCGTTCAAGGCCTTCCTGGCGGGGGTGGGGAGCCCGCTGGTGCTGGCCTACGAGTCCCAGGCGGCCGCGATGGTGCTCAAGGGCGAGCAGACCGGGGACATGGTGGTGCTGTACCCGGACACCACGATCTACACCGACCACACGATCGTCGGCCGCACCGCGGCGGGCCGGAAGCTGGCCGCGCAGTTGCACGACAACGCCGAGCTGCGCCGCCTGGAGGCGCAGTACGGGTTCCGTCCGCAGGACGATCCGGATGCCTTCGCGGCGCTGGTGAAGGGCAAGAGCCCGGCGCTGGCGCCGAACCTGGCGGCGGCGAAGGTGAATCAGCCGCCGGTGCCGGTGCCCGATGTCCTGACCAGGCTGATCAAGGCTGCCAAGGGGAAGGCCCAGTGAACTTCCGTATGCACAGGCGCAGTTGGTTGGCGGCCGCGGTGGCGGCCCTGTTGGCGGCCACCGCCTGCACGTCCTCGGGCGGGGAGCGTCCGCCGGCTCCGAAGCCGTCCGATCCGCCGGCGGCGACGGCGCAGCCGGGGGTGCTGCGGGTGCTGGCCGGCAGTGAGCTGCAGGATCTGGCGCCGGTGCTGGAGGAGGCGCGGAAGGCGACCGGGGTGACGGTCCAGTTCTCCTGGACGGGTTCGCTGGACGGTGCGGACGCGGTGTCCTCGGGCCGGGCGGACGGCAAGTACGACGCGGTGTGGTTCCCGTCGAACCAGTACCTGCGGCTGGACGACGCCGGGAAGTCGAAGGTGCTGTCGGAGACGCCGGTGATGGTGTCGCCGGTGGCGGTGGGGGTGCGGTCGTCGGTCCTGGACGAGCTCGGTTGGGGGGACGGGTCGAAGGTCTCCTGGGCGCAGGTGGGGGACGCGGCGGCGGCGGGCCAGCTGTCGTACGGGATGTCGGACCCGACCCGGTCGAACTCGGGCTTCTCGACGCTGGTGGCGGTGGCGGCGGCGTTCTCCGGCGCCGGGTCGGCGCTGAGCGAGGCGGACGTGCAGAAGGCCACGCCGCAGCTGAAGCGGTTCTTCGCCGGGCAGAAGCTGACGTCGGGGTCCTCGGGGTGGTTGGCGCAGGCCTACTCCCGGGCGGAGCCGGGGAAGGTGGGGGCGCTGGTGAACTACGAGTCGGTGCTGTTGTCGGTGAACCGGTCGCTGCCGAAGGAGCAGCAGCTGACGGTGGTCCGGCCGGTGGACGGGGTGGTGTCGGCGGACTACCCGCTGTCGTTGCTGTCCTCGTCGGCGCAGCGGGAGCGCGACTCGTTCCAGCGGCTGACGGCGTACCTGCTGAAGGAGGACGTGCAGAAGCGGATCTCCGAGGTGACGCTGCGCCGTCCGGTGGCGCCGGGGGTGGCGCCGGCCGCGGGTCTGCCGTCGGACCGGCGGCGGGAGCTGCCGTTCCCGGGGAGCCGGGCGGTGGCGGACGGGCTGTTGGCCTCGTACCAGAACGAGCTGCGGCGGCCGTCGCGGACGGTGTACGTGCTGGACACCTCGGGTTCGATGGAGGGTCCGCGGATCGCGTCGCTGAAGGCGGCGCTGAGCCGGTTGACGGGGGCGGACGACACGCGGGGGGTGCGCCGGTTCCGGGACCGCGAGGAGGTGACGCTGCTGTCGTTCGCGTCGACCGTGAAGTGGGCGCGGACGCACGCGGTGCCGGCGTCGGGGAGCCAGCCCGGTCCGCAGGCGGAGCTGGCGGCGATCGACGCGGACGTGCAGTCGTTGTCGGCGTCGGGGGGTACGGCGCTGTACGCCTCGTTGGAGGAGGCGTACCGGGTGATCGCGCGGCAGCAGTCGGCGGCGGGGGACGACCGGTTCACGTCGATCGTGCTGATGACGGACGGGGAGAGCAACGAGGGGGCGACGGCGGACGACTTCCAGCGCTTCCACGCGGGGCTGTCGCCGGCGCAGCGGGCGATCCCGGTGTTCCCGATCAGGTTCGGGGAGGCGGCGGTGGGCCAGTTGCAGGGGATCGCGGACGTGAGCGGTGGGAAGCTGTTCGACGGGTCGGGGTCGCTGGACGGGGTGTTCGAGGAGATCCGTGGCTACCAGTGACGGGTTCCTCCGCCGGGCGCTGGCGTACCTGGAGTCGACCCGGAACCTGGTCGGCTGCGGGGCGGGCGCGGTGGGGCTGGGGCTGCACTTCGCGGGGCTGGGCGGGGTGTGGTGGCCGGGGGTGGTGGCGGGGCTGTACGGGGCGGGTGCGCTGTTGACGCCGGGGGCGCGGCGGGTGGTGGTGCCGCCGGTGCCTCCGGTGCCGAAGGTGCCGCCGATGCCGACGGGCTCGGCGCCGCGGCCGCGGCCGGCGCCCGCGGAGCCGGCGGAGGGTTCCGGGGCGGTGTCGGCCTCCGGCGCCGGATCGGTCCCGGCTCCGGTCGCGGCCGCGGTGCCGGATCCGGAGCTGGTGGCGTTGGCGGCGTACCTGGACACGGTGGTGGTGCCGGCCTCGGCGGGGGTGGACCGGCTGCTGGAGGCGCTGCGGTCGGCGGGGCCGGGGCCGGTGGCGGACGGGATCGTCCGGTTCGGGCTGCCGGTGGCGGTGGCGGGCTACCTGCGGGCGCTGGCCTGGCGGCCGTGGGCGGGGGCGGACGGGTCGGATCCGGAGGCGGAGCTGGGCCGCGAGGTGCGGCGGCTCTCCTCCGAGCTGGGCTGACGAGCCGGGCCGACGAGCTGGGCTGAGGGGGCGTCGGGGGGCGGGGGGCATCGGGGGGCGTCGGGGGGCGTTCCGGTGACCGCCCTTACCACCTCACCCCCCGCCCACCGCCGTCACGAACGAGTCGCCAAGATCTCACCTGTTGGAAACGTCGGAGGGCTATCCATCGCCGGGGCCCGCACGGCACACTTCTACGCGCGTCCCTCTACGCGCGTCAATGCACTCGCGGACGCCATCCGCACATCCTCAGCACGCCAGTTGACGGTCCATCCGGCCGTCAGTTCCCACCCGGGAGAGTCGTCCATGCCCCTGAACCGCCGTGACTTCGTCACCCGGTCCGCCGCCACCGCCGCCGGCGCCGCCCTGGTCGGTGGAGCCTCCCTCGCCGCCGCCCCCGCCGCCGCGGCCGCCGAGCCGGACACGGCGGCCGCCAAGGGCAAGCGCAAGAGCCGCAAGCAGGCCTTCACCGTCATGGGCACCACCGACCTGCACGGCCGGGTGCTCAACTGGGACTACTTCACCGACGCCGTCTACGCCGACAAGGCGCACAACGAGGTCGGCCTCGCCAAGATCTCCACCCTGGCCAACCAGGTCCGCGAGGAGAAGGGCTGGGACCGCTGCCTGCTGATCGACTCCGGTGACATCATCCAGGGCACCCAGCTGACGTACTACTACGCCCGGATCGAGCCGATCGCCACCGACGGCGACAACGTGCCCGACCACCCGATGGCCGTCGCCATGAACCTCATGGGCTACGACGCCGCCGCGCTCGGCAACCACGAGTTCAACTACGGCATCCCCACCGTGAAGGCCTTCGAGGACCAGCTGGAGTTCCCGCTGCTGGGCGCCAACGCGCTGCACGCGAAGAACGAGAAGCCGGCCTTCAAGCCGTACGTCATCAAGGAGCTGCACCTGGGCGAGGGCCGGTCGCTGAAGGTCGGCATCCTCGGCCTCACCAACCCGGGCATCGCGATCTGGGACAAGGCCAACGTCTCCGGCCAGATGGTCTTCCCGGGCATCGTCGAGACCGCGGCCAAGTACGTGCCGCGGATGAAGGCGGCCGGCGCGGACGTGATCGTCGTCTCGGCGCACTCCGGCATCGACGAGGCGACCACCTACGGCGACCAGCTGCCCTGGCCCGAGGACGCCTCCGGCGAGATGGCGGAGACGGTCGCCGACATCGACGCGGTGCTGGTGGGCCACACCCACAAGGAGGTGGCGCAGCGGCTGATCGTCAACAAGAAGACCGGCAGGACCGTGGTCCTCTCCGAGCCGCTGTGCTGGGGCCAGCGGCTGAGCTGCTTCGACTTCGAGGTCGAGTTCGCGGACGGCGCGTGGAAGGTCCTCTCGGTCTCCTCGCGGGTGCTGAACTCCAACACCGTGCCGGAGGACCCGGAGATCGTCAACGCGCTCACCGAGCAGCACAAGAAGGTCGTGGCGTACGTCAACCAGCAGATCGGCACCTGCAAGACGGAGCTGTCCATCGCCGAGTCGCGGTTCCGGGCGACCCCGATCATCGACCTGATCGGCCGGGTGCAGGCGGACGCGGTGAAGGCGGCGCTGGCGGGCGGGCAGTACGCCGGCCTGCCGGTGCTGGCGCAGGCGGCGCCGTTCAACCGGACCGCGGTGATCCCGGCGGGCCAGGTCAAGCTGCGCGACGCGGCCGGCCTGTACATCTACGAGAACACCCTGGAGGCACGCGTCCTGACGGGTGCGCAGCTGAAGGACTACCTGGAGTTCTCGGCGAAGTACTACAACCAGCTCGCCCCGGGCGCTCCGGTCGACAAGGACGCGCTGACCGGCGCGGAGGCCACGCCGGACTACAACTACGACTCGGTCTACGGGCTGAGCTACGACATCGACGTCGCGCAGCCGAAGGGCCAGCGGATCGTCAACCTGTCGTTCCAGGGCAAGCCGATCGACCCGGCCGCCGAGTTCGTCCTGGCGGTCAACAACTACCGCGCCAACGGCGGCGGCAACTTCCCGCACGTGGCGAAGGCGAAGCTGGTCTGGTCGAACTCCGACGAGATCCGCAACACGATGATCGCCTGGGTGAAGGCCAAGGGCGTCATCGACCCGGCGGACTTCTTCACGAACTCCTGGCGCCTGGTCCGCGCCGGCCAGCCGGTGTTCTAGTAGCACGATCCACGAAGGCCGTCGGCGCGGGACTCGCTCGTCCCGCGCCGGCGGCCTTCGTGTCCGTTCACGGTGGAAGAATGGCGCCATGAGCGAGTCGCAGATCGCAGAGCGCCACGCCCGGTTGCTGGCGTACGCGCAGAGCCTGACGCCTCCGGCCGGGTGGAAGATCGAGATCTCCGGCGACGAGATCATCATGATGGCCGGCCCGTCGGTGATCCACCAGCGCAACCTCCTGCTCGTCCGCAAGCAGTTCGAGGCGCACGAACCGGCCGACATGATGCCGAGCGAGAACACCGACCTCGCGTCACCGAACGTCGGCAAGCTGCGCAACCCCGACCTGACCTACATCCCCCTCTCCGTCCTCGAATCGGGCGGGACGAAGGTGCCTGCCGAGCAGACCGCGATCGCGGTGGAGATCGTCTCGCCCTCGAACCCGGAGAACGACCTGGTCGGCAAGGTCCGCGACTACCCGTTGATGGACATCCCGCTGTACCTGGTGATCGACCCGCGCGTCGGCGAGATCATGCTCTACTCGGATCCCTCCGGTGGCGTCTACCACCAGCAGTGGACCGGGAAGTTCGGCGACCTGGTGCCGATCCCGGAGCCGTTCGGTTTCGAGCTGGCGACCGATGCCTTGCTCCGGTATCCCGACTGACCGCTGCGCCGATGGCACCGGAGCGAACATCCGGCGAGACGATCGGACATCTTCCGGAGACTGGAGGATATTCATCGGCTCGTTCGATCTTCCTATCGTTGGGGACATCGAGAACGGCCCCACGGGGGGCCGGTGATGACCGGTAGGGAGAGTTCGATGCGTGCGGTGGTGCAGAAGGCGTTCGGCGGTCCGGAGGTCCTGGAGGTGGCCGAGGTGGAGCGGCCGACGCCGCGGTCCGGCGAGGTGCTGGTGCGGGTGCGCGCCAGCGGGGTGAACCCGGTGGACGTGGCGGTGCGTTCGGGTCTGCTGCCGATGCTGGGCGAGCCGCCGTTCGGGGTGGGCTGGGACGTCTCCGGGGTGGTCGAGGAGGCCGGGGCCGGCGCCCGGTTCCGGGTCGGCGACGAGGTGTTCGGGATGCCGTTCTTCCCCCGGGCCGCGACCGGCTACGCCGAGTACGTGGCGGTGCCGTCGCGCCAGGTGGCCCGCAAGCCGGCGGGCCTGGACCACGTGTCGGCGGCGGCGCTGCCGCTGGCGGCGCTGACCGCCTGGCAGGGCCTGGTGGACGCGGCCGGGGTCGGCCCGGGCACGCGGGTGCTGATCCACCGGGCGGCCGGCGGTGTCGGCCACTTCGCCGTGCAGATCGCCAAGGCCCGCGGGGCGTACGTGATCGCGCTGGCGAGCGAGCCCAAGCACGGCTTCCTCCGGGAGCTGGGCGCGGACGAGGTGATCGACTACCGGACCGCCGACTACACCGCGCTGGTCTCGGACGTCGACGTGGTCTTCGACTCCTCCTCCGAGAACGTCCGCGCCCTGGAGGTGCTGAAGCCCGGCGGGGTGCTGGTGAGCATCATGGAGCACTGGAACACCGAGCTCGCCGCGGCGATCGAGGCCGCCGGGCGGCGCTTCGCGGGCGTCTCGGTGGAGCCGGACTACGCCTCGTTGGAGGCGATCGCCGCCCTCGTCGAGGAGGGCCGGATCCGCCCGCACGTGGCCGCGACCTTCCCGCTGGAGGAGGCCGGCCGGGCGCACGAGCTGGTGGCGTCGGGTACGGTCCAGGGCAAGGTCGTGCTGACCGTTGAGTGAGATCGCAGGGGGCGGGCGTTGGACATCCTGACCGAGGCACTGGGCTCGATGCGGACGGCGCACCCCGCCTCCGTCCGCACCGAGGGCCGCGCGCCGTGGGCCCTGCGGCTGCCGCCGGTGGCCGGCGCCGGGTTCCACGTGGTGCTGTACGGGACGTGCTGGCTGCTCCCCCTGGGCCCGGACGGCGGCGCGCCGGTGGCGCTCAGCCCGGGCGACGTGGTGTTCCTGCGGGACGGCCGCGGCCACGTCCTCGCCGACCACCCGGACACCCCGCCGATGCGCGCCGAGTCCGCCCCGGCGGACGACAGCGCGCCGATCGGCACGGTGACCCTGGGCGGCGACGGTGCCCGCACCAGCCTGCTGTGCGGCAACTACCACCTGGACCAGGGCCGCCCGCACCCCATGGTCCGCCAGCTGCCCGCGCTGATCCACCTGCCGACCCGGCACGGCCGGCACCCCGAACTCGCCGCCGCCGTGGAGCTGTTGGGCGCGGAGCTGGAGAACCCGCGGATCGGCTCGGCGGGGATCGTCCCGGCCCTGATCGACTCGCTGCTGCTCTACATCCTGCGGGCCTGGTTCGAGGACCAGCCGGCGGCGTCGGCGGCGGGCTGGGCGGCCGCGCTCGGGGACTCCGGGGTGGCCCCGGCGCTGGCGGCGATCCACGAGGCGCCGGCCTCGCCGTGGACGGTGGAGTCGCTGGCGGACCGGTCGGGGCTGTCCCGGGCGGCGTTCGCCCGCCGGTTCACCTCGATGGTGGGCGAGCCGCCGATGGCCTACCTGACCCGCTGGCGGATGACCACGGCGGCCCGGCTGCTGCGCGAGTCGGAGGCGCCGCTGACGGCGGTGGCGGCGCAGACGGGGTACGGCTCGGAGTACGCCTTCGCGAAGGCGTTCAAGCGGGAGTTCGGCCAGGCGCCCGGCGGCTTCCGCCGGGAGGCCCGCGCCGCCTGACCCCCACCCGCACCCCGGGCCGCTGCGGGCCCGGACCCGACCCACCCCGGGCCACTGCCGGACCGGACGCTCCGGACCCGCCCACCCCCGGACGCGACGCCCCCGGCCCGCGCGCCGCGGCGAAGCCGTCAGAACGGGAACACGGCCCGCTCGCGCTGGACGGAGATCCACTTCACGGTCGTGAACGCGTCCACCGTCGACTCCCCGTTGAGCCGCCCGACCCCGGAGTTCTTCTCCCCGCCGAACGGCACCGCGGGCTCGTCGGCGATGGTGCCCCCGTTGACGTGGACCATGCCGGCCTCGATCCGGTGCGCGATCCGCACGCCGCGCTCGACGTCGGCGGTGTGCACGGCGCCGCTGAGCCCGAAGGGGGTGTCGTTGGCGATCCGGACGGCCTCGTCCTCGCCGTCGAAGGGCAGCACGAGGACGACGGGGCCGAAGAGTTCGCGCCGGAGGATCGGATCGTCCGCGGCGAGGCCGGTGAGCACCACGGGCTCCATCAGGCTGCCGGTGGTGGTGCCGCGCAGCAGGGCGGTGGCGCCCGCTGCGACGGACTGGTCGACCTGGGCGGTGAGGGCGTCGGCCTGGACGGGGTTGATCAGCGGGCCGATCTGGGTGGCCGGGTCCTTGGGGTCGCCGACGGTCAGCGCGGCGACCCTGGCGACGAACTTCTCGGTAAACTCGGCCTCGACGACGCGGTCGACCAGGATCCGGTTGGCGGCCATGCAGACCTGGCCCTGGTGGGCGAAGCGGCTGAACACGGCGGCGGACACGGCGAGGTCGAGGTCGGCGTCGTCGAGCACGATCAGCGCGCTGTTGCCGCCGAGTTCGAGCACGGTCCGCTTGAAGTGCGCGGCGGCGACGGTGGCGACGTGCCGGCCGATCCGGTCGGAGCCGGTGAAGGAGATGACCTTGGGCACCGGGTGCTCGAGGAACGCGTCGCCGATCTCGGCGATGTCGGTGACCACGACGTTGAGCAGGCCGGGCGGCAGACCGGCGTCCTCGAAGAGCTTGGCGATCAGGGTGCCGCCGACCACCGGGGTCTCCTGGTGCGGCTTGAGCACGACGCCGTTGCCGAGGGCCAGGGCGGGCGCCAGCGCCTTGATCGCCAGGAACAGCGGGAAGTTGAACGGGCTGATCACGCCGACCACGCCGACCGGCAGCCGGTGGAGCCGGTTCTCCCGGCCCGGCGCGGTCGAGGGCAGCAGACGCCCCTCCAGGCTGAGCGAGAGCTGCAGGCAGTCCCGGAGCACGTCCTTGACGAGGGAGAGCTCGAAGCCGGCCTTGAGGGCGGTGCCGCCCAGTTCGGTCATGATGGCGAGGGTGATCGCGTCCTCGCGCTCCTCCAGCAGCCGCAGCACCCGCTCGAAGACGAGCCGGCGGGTGTAGGGGTTGGTCGCGGCCCACTGCTGCTGGGCCCGGGCGGCGGCGCGGTAGGCCCGGTCGACCTCTCCGACGGTGGCGACGGTGATGGTGGCGAGCTTGTCACCGGTGTAGGGGTCGACGTCGACGATGTCCCAGGAGCCGGTACCGCTGCGCCACTCGCCGTCGATGTACTGCAGCGCCAACTCGGAGAAGTACGACATCTGATGCCCCTCGTGCCGGTCCGGGGTGTCCCGGGGGACGAGCCGTTCCGGCCCGACCTGATGAGGCATCATCGTACGTGCGCGTCAGAGCTCTTGGCGTACGGAGTGCAGGAGTTCGCGGGTCAGCTCCGGGCTGAGGCTGTCGGCGGCCAGGCCGTCCATGGCGTGCCGGTACTCGCTGACCTCGGCGGGTTTGTCCAGGTAGAGCGCGGTGGTGAACTGCTCCAGGTAGACGACGTCGGCGAGTTCGGGTTCGGCGAAGCCGAGCACGGTGAAGGCGCCGCCCTCGGCGCTCAGCCCGGCGCAGCCGAGCGGCAGCACCTGCAGCCGGACGTTGGGGAGTTCGCCGAGTTCCAGCAGCCGGTCGATCTGGTTGCGCATCAGCTCGGGCCCGCCCCAGGGGCGGCGCAGCGCGGCCTCGTCGAGGACGGCGAGCAGGCGGGGCGCGTGGTCGCCGGTGAGCAGTTCCTGGCGCCTGAGCCGGACCTCGACCCGGCGTTCGATCTCGGCGGGCTCGGTGACGTGGCCGCCGGCGGCGATGACGGCCCGGGCGTAGTCGGGGGTCTGCAGCAGCCCGTGGACGAACTGGACCTCGTAGCTGCGGATCTCGGCGACGGCCTCCTCCAGGCCGACGTAGTTCTGGAACCAGGGCGGCAGGACGTCGCCGTACTCGTGCCACCAGGAGGTGGCGTTGGCGTCGCGGACCAGGCCGAGGACGGTGGCGCGCTCCTGTTCGGCGTCGACGCCGTAGAGGGTGAGCAGGTCGGCGACGTCGCGTTCCTTGAAGCCGACCCGGCCGAGCTCCATCCGGCTGATCTTGGACTCGGAGGCGCGGATCGAGTAGCCGGCCTCCTCGCGACTGACGCCCCTGGCCTCGCGGAGCTTCCGCAGCTGGGAGCCGAGCATCAGCCGCCGTACCGTGGCGCCTCCGCCTGCCTGAGTCGTGCTCATCGCCTCAACCTCCGCGCTCGCGCAGCCCCCCGGCCGTCGGCGGCAGTCTGCCACCTGGCACCGACGAGCAACAGCCCGTCCGGGGACGCCGTCCGGGGCGGCGTCGGGCTGCGCCAACGGTAGTCCTGGTGGCTGGGAAATGCCTGGAAACGCCGGTGCTGCTTGACACCGGCGGAGCCGCTAGCGACGCCTCGCGCGGGGCGCCCGCGGCGGGGCGGCCCGTCCGCCGCGCGCCGGGCGCGGAGCGCTTCGGACCGGGGCGCGGGGAACCCTGCCGGGTACGGGAACGCCACCCACCGGAACGCGCGGACCCCGCCGGGCGCGCAGCGCCGCGCACCGGCGTGCGGGAACGCGACGGCGCCCGCCCTCCAACTGGTCGGGGAAGAGGGCGGGCGCCAGGAGACCGCGTTGGCCCGGCGACGCTGGCGGGGGCAGCGGGTTGAGCTCCCGGCGATGCGGCGCCGGGCGTTCGGGGGTCGGTCGGGACCGGGTGGGGACCGGTCGGGACCGGATGGCCGGTCGGGCCGTCAGACCACCAGGGGGCGGTCGGTGGGCCGGATCGGGGCGGGCAGCGGGGTCTTGCCTCCGAGGTGCTTGTCCACGGCGGCGGCGGCCGAGCGGCCTTCCGCGATGGCCCAGACGATCAGCGACTGGCCACGGCCGGCGTCTCCGCAGACGTACACGCCATCGACATTGGTGGCGAACCGGCCGTCGCGGCCAATGTTACCGCGCGCGTCGAGGTCCACTCCCAGCTGCTCGACCAGGCCGTTGCGCACGTCCGTCCCGGTGAAGCCCATGGCCAGGGTGACGAGCTGGGCCGGGATGGACCGCTCGGTGCCGGGGACGGGCTCGAACCTGCCGTCCTTGAACTCGACCTCGACGAGGTGGAGCTCCTGGACGTTGCCGTCCTCGTCGCCGGTGAAGCGGGTGGTGTTGACGGAGTAGATCCGCTCGCCGCCCTCCTCGTGCGCGGAGGTGACCTTGTAGGTCATCGGCATGGTCGGCCAGGGCTGGTGGCCGGGGCGCTCCTCGCCGGGGCGGGGCATGATCTCCAGCTGGGTGACGGAGGCCGCGCCCTGGCGGTGGGCGGTGCCGACGCAGTCGGCGCCGGTGTCGCCGCCGCCGATGACGACGACGTGCTTGCCCTTGGCGCTGATCGGCGACTCGACGAAGTCGCCCTCCTGCACCTTGTTGGCCAGCGGCAGGTACTCCATGGCCTGGTGGACGCCCTTGAGCTCGCGCCCGGGGACGGGCAGGTCGCGGGCGGTGGTGGCGCCGGCGGCGACGACGACGGCGTCGAAGCGCTCGCGCAGCTGCTGGCCGGTGATGTCCTCGCCGACGTGGACGCCGGTGCGGAAGCGGGTGCCCTCCGCGCGCATCTGCTCGATGCGGCGGTTGATGTGGCGCTTCTCCATCTTGAACTCGGGGATGCCGTAGCGCAGCAGTCCGCCGATGCGGTCGGCGCGCTCGTACACCACCACGGTGTGCCCGGCCCGGGTGAGCTGCTGGGCGGCGGCCAGGCCGGCCGGGCCGGAACCGACGACGGCCACGGTCTTGCCGGAGAGGCGCTCGGGGACCTGCGGGGTGACGCCGCCCCGGTCCCAGGCCTTGTCGATGATGGTGACCTCGACGTTCTTGATGGTCACCGCGTCCTGGTTGATGCCGAGCACGCAGGCCGACTCGCAGGGCGCCGGGCAGAGGCGGCCGGTGAACTCCGGGAAGTTGTTCGTCGCGTGGAGGCGCTCGATCGCGCCGACGAAGTCGTCCCGGTAGGCGAGGTCGTTCCACTCGGGGATGAGGTTCCCGAGCGGGCAGCCGTTGTGGCAGAACGGGATGCCGCAGTCCATGCAGCGGCCGGCCTGCTTGGTGATGATCGGCAGGAGGCTGCGCTCGACGTAGACCTCGTTCCAGTCCCGCAGACGGACGTCCACGGGACGGCGCTCGGCCAGCTGCTTGGGCGTGGTCAGGAAGCCCTTGGGGTCAGCCATTAGCCGCCTCCATCATCTTGCGAGTGGTCTCGGCCTCGGAGAGGCCATCGCGCTCAGCGGCGTCCTTGGCGGCGAGCACTGCCTTGTAGTCGGTCGGCATGATCTTGGAGAAGCGGGACACCCCGCCGCCCCAGTCGGCCAGGAGTTCGGCGGCGACGGTGGAGCCGGTCTCCTCGTAGTGCTGCTGCACGGTCTCGCGCAGCCATTCGCGGTCGGCGGCGCCGGGGGCCTCGATGCCCACCAGTCCGTCGTTGACGTTCGCGGGGCGCAGGTCCAGCACGTAGGCGATGCCGCCGGACATGCCGGCCGCGAGGTTGCGCCCGGTCTCGCCGAGGATGACGACCCGGCCGCCGGTCATGTACTCCAGGCCGTGGTCGCCGACGCCCTCGACGACCAGGGTGGCGCCGGAGTTGCGGACGGCGAAGCGCTCGCCGGCCTTGCCGCGCAGGTGGATCCGCCCGGCGGTGGCGCCGTAGCCGATGGTGTTGCCGGCGATGACGTGGTTCTGGGCGTCGTTGCCGATGGCCGCGGCGTCGCGGGCGGGGCGGACGACCACGACGCCGCCGGAGAGGCCCTTGCCGACGTAGTCGTTGGCGTCGCCCTCCAGGCGCAGGGTCACGCCGCGCGGCACGAAGGCGCCGAAGGACTGGCCGGCGGAGCCGGTGAAGGTCACGTCGATGGTGCCCTCGGGCAGGCCCTCGCCGCGGTAGCGCTTGGTCACCTCGTGGCCGAGCATGGTGCCGACCGTGCGGTTGACGTTGCGGATCGGCAGCTGGATGCGGACGGCGTCGCCGCGCTCCAGGGCGTCCTCGGCCAGCGTGATCAGCTGGTTGTCCAGGGCCTTGTCCAGGGCGTGGTCCTGGGTGGTGGTGCAGTGGCGCGCCGCGCCGTCCGGGAGCGCGGGGACGTGGAAGAGCGGGGCCAGGTCGAGCCCGGCGGCCTTCCAGTGGTCGATCGCGCCCTGGGCGTTGATGTGCTCGGCGTGGCCGACGGCCTCCTCGATCGAGCGGAAGCCCAGCGAGGCCAGGATCTCCCGGACCTCCTCGGCGATGAACTCGAAGAAGTTGACCACGAACTCGGGCTTGCCGGAGAAGCGCTCGCGCAGCACCGGGTTCTGGGTGGCGACGCCGACCGGGCAGGTGTCCAGGTGGCAGACGCGCATCATGATGCAGCCGGAGACGACCAGCGGGGCGGTGGCGAAGCCGAACTCCTCCGCGCCGAGCAGCGCGGCGATGACGACGTCGCGGCCGGTCTTGAGCTGGCCGTCGGTCTGCACGACGATGCGGTCGCGCAGGCCGTTGAGCAGCAGGGTCTGCTGGGTCTCGGCGAGGCCGAGCTCCCAGGGGCCGCCGGCGTGCTTGAGCGAGGTGAGCGGGGAGGCGCCGGTTCCGCCGTCGTGGCCGGAGACGAGGACGACGTCCGCGTGCGCCTTGGAGACGCCCGCGGCGACCGTTCCGACGCCGACCTCCGAGACCAGCTTCACGTGGATGCGGGCCGCCGGGTTGGCGTTCTTGAGGTCGTGGATCAGCTGCGCCAGGTCCTCGATCGAGTAGATGTCGTGGTGCGGCGGCGGCGAGATCAGACCGACACCCGGGGTGGAGTGCCGGGTCTTGGCGACCCACGGGTAGACCTTGTGGCCGGGCAGCTGGCCGCCCTCGCCGGGCTTGGCGCCCTGGGCCATCTTGATCTGGATGTCGTCGGCGTTGACGAGGTACTCGGAGGTGACGCCGAAGCGGCCGGAGGCGACCTGCTTGATCGCCGAGCGGCGCTCGGGGTCGTACAGGCGGTCCGGGTCCTCGCCGCCCTCGCCGGTGTTGGACTTGCCGCCGAGGCGGTTCATCGCGATGGCGAGGGTCTCGTGGGCCTCGCGGGAGATGGAGCCGTAGGACATCGCGCCGGTGGAGAAGCGCTTGACGATCGCGGAGACCGGCTCGACCTCCTCCACGGGGACGGGGGTCCGGCCGAGGGCGTCCAGCTCGAACAGGCCGCGCAGCGTCATCAGGCGGGTGGACTGCTCGTTCACCCGGTCCGTGTACTGCTTGAAGATGTCGTAGCGGCGGTTGCGGGTGGAGTGCTGCAGCCGGAAGACGGTGTCCGGGTCGAACAGGTGCGGCTCGCCCTCGCGGCGCCACTGGTACTCCCCGCCGATCTCCAGCGCGCGGTGCGCGGCGGGGATGCCGGAGGCCGGGTAGGCCTTGGCGTGGCGGGCGGCGGTCTCCTTGGCGATCTCGTCCAGGCCGATGCCGCCGAGCTTGGTGGTGGTGCCGGCGAAGTAGCCGGCCACCAGGTCCTGGGAGAGGCCGATGGCCTCGAAGACCTGGGCGCCGCGGTAGGAGGCGACGGTGGAGATGCCCATCTTGGACATGACCTTGAGCACGCCCTTGCCGAGCGCCTTGATCAGGTTCTTGATGGCCTTCTCGGGCTCGACGCCCTGGATGAACACGCCCTGGGCGACGAGGTCCTCGACGGACTCCATGGCCAGGTACGGGTTGACCGCGCCGGCGCCGTAGCCGATCAGCAGCGCGACGTGGTGCACCTCGCGGACGTCACCGGCCTCGACCAGCAGCGACACCTGGGTGCGCTGCTTGGTGCGGATGAGGTGGTGGTGGATCGCGGAGGTGAGCAGCAGCGAGGGGATCGGGGCGTGCTCGGCGTCGGAGTGCCGGTCGGAGAGCACGATGATCCGGGCGCCGTCGGCGATCGCGGCGTCGGCCTCGGCGGCGATCGCGGTCAGCCGGGCGGCCAGGCCCGCGCCGCCGGCACCGACCTTGTACAGGCCGGAGAGCGTGACGGCCTTGAGGCCGGGCTGGTCGCCGTCGGCGTTGATGTGGACGAGCTTGGCCAGCTCGTCGTTGTCGATCACCGGGAAGGTGATGCCGACGGAGCGGCAGGAGGCGGCCTCGGCGGCCAGCAGGTTGCCCTCGGGGCCGAGGTTGCTGAGCAGCGAGGTGACGAGCTCCTCGCGGATGGCGTCCAGCGGCGGGTTGGTGACCTGCGCGAAGAGCTGGACGAAGTAGTCGAAGAGCAGACGGGGCTTCTCGCTGAGCGCGGCGATCGGCGAGTCGGTGCCCATCGAGCCGAGCGCCTCGGCGCCGGTCTTGGCCATCGGCGCGAGGATGACGCGCAGCTCCTCCTCGGTGTACCCGAAGGTCTGCTGGCGGCGGGTGACCGAGGCGTGGGTGTGGGCGATGTGCTCGCGCTCGGGCAGCTTGGCGAGCTGGATCTGCCCGGCGGCGACCCAGTCCGCGTAGGGGTGCTCGGCGGCGAGGGCGGACTTGATCTCCTCGTCCTCGACGATGCGGCCCTCGGCGGTGTCGACGAGGAACATCCGGCCGGGCTGCAGGCGGCCCTTCTTGGCGACCTTCTCCTGCTCGATGTCGAGCACGCCGACCTCGGAGGAGAGGACGACCAGGCCGTCCTCGGTGATCCAGTAGCGGGCCGGGCGCAGGCCGTTGCGGTCGAGCACGGCGCCGACCTGGGTGCCGTCGGTGAAGGTGACGCAGGCCGGGCCGTCCCAGGGCTCCATCAGGTTGGAGTGGTACTGGTAGAACGCGCGGCGGGCCGGGTCCATGGTGGCGTGGTTCTCCCACGCCTCCGGGATCATCATCAGCACCGAGTGCGGGAGCGAGCGGCCGCCGAGGTGGAGCAGCTCCAGGACCTCGTCGAAGGAGGCCGAGTCGGAGTGGTCCGGGGTGCAGACCGGGAAGATCCGCTCCAGGCCCTGCCCCTTGCTGTTGGCGGGGATCAGGTCGGTGGCGAGCTGGGACTCGCGGGCGCTCATCCAGTTGCGGTTGCCCTTGACCGTGTTGATCTCGCCGTTGTGGGCGACGAAGCGGTACGGGTGGGCGAGCGGCCAGCTCGGGAAGGTGTTGGTGGAGAAGCGCGAGTGCACCAGGCCGATGGCGGAGGCGTAGGAGCGGTCCGACAGGTCGGGGAAGAAGGGCTCCAGCTGGCCGGTGGTCAGCATGCCCTTGTAGACGATGGTGCGCGCGGACAGCGACGGGAAGTAGACCCCGGCCTCGCGCTCGGCGCGCTTGCGGACGACGAAGGCGGTGCGGTCCAGCTCGATGCCGGCCTGGCCGTCCTTGCCGAGGAAGAGCTGCCGGAAGCGGGGCATGACCGAGCGGGCGGTGGCGCCGAGCAGGTCGGGGGTGACCGGGACGTCGCGCCAGCCGAGGACGGTGAAGCCCTCCTCGGCGGCGATGCCCTCGATCTGCGCGACGGCGGCGGCGGCCTCGTCGTCCTGGTCGGGCAGGAAGGCGATGCCGACGGCGTAGGCGCCGGCGGCGGGGAGGTCGAAGTCGACCTTGCCGCGCAGGAAGGCGTCCGGGACCTGGGTGAGGATGCCCGCGCCGTCGCCGGAGTCGGGCTCGGCGCCGGTGGCGCCGCGGTGCTCCAGGTTGCGCAGGACGGTCAGCGCCTGCTCGACGATGGTGTGGTCGGCGATGCCGGTCAGCGTGGCGACGAAACCGACGCCGCAGGCGTCGTGCTCGTTTCGCGGGTCGTACAGGCCCTGAGCGGTAGGTCGCGCATCCGGAACGAGCGCGTACGGCCGGCGGGAGGCGCCGGCCTGGGGCTCGTTGGCGGAGTGCATGGATGCAGACAGCATCGGCTCTCCCGTCGTCGTCTTTCGGCGGTGTGGTGCAAGGAGGGACGACGCTGGCCCTGATGCGATTTCGTGCAAGTTACATGATGCCCAAGATCCCGGGAAGTGGAATATCCGGTCCACATGGCGGACGGATCCGCAGGTCAAGGGGGCAATGGGGGGACGTGCCACGGTGCACGTCCCGACGATTGTGCCCGGCGGTCGGCCGCCTGAAACAGGGGCGAAACCCGATCGCCACACAGGACGATCATGGCGTCCTGCGATTCCATCCCGAGGCTCTGCCCGCGGATGCGAATCCACGGTTCCTGAGCTCGGATGATGAGACTAGGCCAGGCGGTACCGGGGATCCATGTGTGGAACGTCACGCATTGACCAGCATAGTCATGCACTCCGCTGTGGCATCGCACAGCGCTCCCCCACCACCCCGGCCCGCCCTCCGGCCCGCTCTCCGGTCCGGCCGTCCGGCCGTCCGGTCGGCGGGCCCGCCCGGTCAGCCGACGTGGCCGCCGATCAGCCACCCCAGCAGGTACGTCACCCCCGCCGCCGCCCCGCCCAGCACCAGCTGCCGCAGCCCGCTGAACCACCAGCTGCGCGCCGTCACCCGGGCCACCACCGCGCCGCACAGGAACAGCCCCGCCGCCGACAGCAGCAGCGCGGGCACCAGCGAGGTCGCCCCCAGCAGGTACGGCAGCAGCGGCAGCAGCGCACCCACCGCGAAGCAGACGAACGAGGACCCGGCGGCCACCCACGGCGACGGCAGGTCGTTGGGGTCGACGCCCAGCTCCTCCCGGGCGTGGACCTCCAGGGCCTGGTCCGGATTGGCCGACAGCTGCCGGGCGACCTCGTGGGCCAGCTCCGGCTCCACCCCGCGGGAGACGTACAGCTGCGCCAGCTCGGCCAGCTCGCCGTGCGGGTTGCGGCTCAGCTCCAGCCGCTCGACCTCGATCTCCGCCTGGACCAGCTCGGCCTGCGAGGCGACCGAGGTGTACTCCCCCGCCGCCATCGAGCAGGCACCGGCCGCCAGCCCGGCGAGCCCGGTCAGCACGACCGTGCCGTTGGACGCCGCGCCGCCGACCACACCGGTCATCAGGGCGAAGTTGGAGACCAGGCCGTCCATCGCGCCGAACACGGCGGGCCGCAGCCAGCCGCCGTTCACGTCCCGGTGGTGGTCCGCCGCGGGTATGCGGGGGTGCTGCCCGGCCTCGGGCTCCAGGGTGGTCGCGCTCACGGTCGTCCCCTCCGTTCAAGTCGTCTGTCTTGAACGTAGCCGCCCTGACCTGGGCACTTCCAGCAAAGTAAGGCTGTCCGAACACCGCGACGGCCGCCCTCCGCAAGCATCGCGGGGGCGGCCGGTCCGGGGTGAAGTCCCAGGTCAGGTCAGGTTCTTGGCGTCCTTGCCGGTGGCGTCGGCGGCTCCGCCGGCCGGTTCCCCGGCCTCCTCGCCGTCCACGGACCGGGACGGTTTCCTCCCGGCGGCACCCTCCGGCGCCCGGTCGGCCGGCTCCTCGTCCGCCCCGGCGCGGGCCTTGCCGGCCCCGTCCGCGGCCTCGGCGGCCTCCGGCTCCGACTCGTGCGCGGCGGGGTCGATGGTGGCCGGGTCCTCCCGGCCGGGCCGCTTCTTCCCGACGATCACCAGGTACGCCACGGCGCCCAGGAACACCAGGATCGAGGTCCAGTCGTTCAGCCGCAGGCCGAAGTAGACGTGCGCCTCGTCGATCCGCAGCCACTCCGTCCAGAACCGGCCCACCGTGTACGCGGCCACGTACAGCGCGAACGCCCGCCCGTGGCCCAGGGTGAAGCGGCGGTCCGCCCAGATCACCAGCAGCGCGACGGCGACGCACCAGATCGACTCGTAGAGGAAGGTCGGGTGGTAGACGCCCTTGACGACCTCACCGCCGGGCAGCGTCCTGTCGATCTCCAGGCCCCACGGCAGCGTGGTCGGGCGGCCGTACAGCTCCTGGTTGAAGTAGTTGCCCCAGCGGCCCAGCGCCTGCGCGAGCGCGATGCCCGGCGCGATGGCGTCGGCGTAGGCGGGCAGCGGCACGCCCCGGCGGCGGGCGCCGATCCAGGCGCCGACCGCGCCCAGCGCGATCGCGCCCCAGATCCCGAGGCCGCCCTCCCAGATCTTGAAGGCGTTCCAGGGGTTCTTGCCCTCGTCGAAGTACAGCTGGTGGTCGGTGATCACGTGGTAGAGCCGGCCGCCGACCAGGCCGAAGGGCACGGCCCAGACGGCGATGTCGCCGACCGTGTGCTTGGCACCGCCCCGGGCGACCCAGCGCTTGCTGCCGAGCCAGACGGCCACGACGACACCGAGGATGATGCAGAAGGCGTAGGCGCGCAGCGGGACGGGTCCGAGGTACAGGACGCCCCGCGACGGGCTGGGAATGTAGGCGATATCCATGGCGGTTCCGACGCTACAGGGTCCGCGGCCCCCGCCGGACACCCCCGGGGTCACAGAAACCGAACAACGGGCCACGCGACGACGCCGCCGCCCCCTCCGGACGGGGAGGGAGCGGCGGCTGCGCCCGGCGGGGTGGAGCCCGTCCGGTGGATCCGGTGCGCCCGGGCGGGAGCGGCCGGACCGGCTCCGGAGCTCAGCCGGCGTTGGGGGACGGGTTGTTGGCCTCCGACGCGGTGCTGGTGGGCGCCGGAGTCTGCCCGTTGGAGCCGGGGGTGCCGAGCTGCTTGCCCTGGTTGGCGGCGTCGACCCACTTCGTCAGGTTGGCCGGGGTGATCTCCTCGGAGCCGTTCTTGGGGTAGATCGGCTGGCCGTTGAGCAGCACGGTCGGGGTCGACTTGTAGCTGGACTTGTCGAAGTCCTGCTGCACCGAGGAGACCCACCCGCCGAACTTGTTGTCGTTGACGCAGGCCTGGAAGGCGGGGGTGTCGAGGCCGTTGACCTGCTTGGCGAGGTTGAGCAGGACGGCCTTGTCCCCGAAGGCGTCGCTGGTCTCGTCCGGCTGGTTGCGGTAGAGCACGTCGTGGTAGTCCCGGAAGTGCCCGGCGTCCTGGGCGCAGGCCAGCGCGTTGGCCGCGGTCTTGGAGCCCTTGCCGGGGACGGCCCGGTCGATGAACGACACGATGTGGTAGTTGGTGGAGATCTTGCCGGCGTCCTCGAGCTGGTCGACGGTCGGCGAGAACTCGCGCTCGAAGATGCCGCAGGCCGGGCAGCGCGGGTCCTCGTAGACGGTGAGGACGGACGGGGCGTTGGCCGAGCCGACCGGGATGACCAGGTTCTTGTCGCCGATGGTCCCGGCGGGGGCGGCCGTCGGGGTCTCCGGCTTGGAGCGCTGGTTCTGCACCACGACGCCGGTGACCACGGCGGCGGCGATCACCGCGAGCACCACGCCGCCCACGATCAGCTTCTTCTTCCGCCGGGACGCGGCCTCCTCGGCCGCCCGCTGCGCCTGCATCCGCTCGCGGGCGGTGCGCTTGCCTTCTCGGTTCTTCTCGCTCATTGCCTTGACATCCACAGTCGGAGGGCCTTCGTGGGGTGGGGTGGTCGGGGTGCGGCGGGGCCGGCCGGTCAGCTCGCGAGCCAGCCGTCCGCCGAGAACTTGGTGCGGGGCCGCCACAGCAGCCACCCGGCGAGCAGCAGGAAGCCGGTGTCGCGCAGGATCTCCTGCAGGTACTCGGTCTGCGAGGCGTCGACGTGCCCGCCGCCGCCGAAGCAGCCGCAGTCGATCGAGATGCCGCGCGCCCAGGCGGAGACGATCCCGGCGATGAAGGCGAGCAGCAGCACCGCGGAGACGCCGGCGACGATCCGCACGCCGAGGCCGATCACCAGCAGCAGGGCGAGCGCCAGCTCCAGGAAGGGCAGGGCGTAGCCGACCGGTTTGACCAGGCCTTCGGGCAGGATCTCGTAGGCGCGGACGGCCTGGGCGGCCTCCGCCGGGTCGGCGATCTTGGCGAGGCCCGCCCAGCCCCAGACCACCGCGAGGCCGAGCCTGGCGGCGGTGCCCAGCCACAGGCTCCAGGCCGGATCCGACGGCCGCGCCGCCGGTGCGGGCGCCGAGTCGCCGGGCTGCGCTGCCGGGCCGGCCATCAGGGAACCCCCCTTGGGAAACTCGTTCACTTCCTGACGAACCGTAAGGGACGAGGGGTGGTTCCTCCATATTCAGGAATTAAGCCGGACGAGTGACGGCTGATGACGGTGTGTCCGTATTCGGCGAACACCCGTTCCCAGTCCGGCGGCGCCCGGCGCGCCTCAGAGCCGGTGGCAGCCGGGCGGGCGGACCGGGTCGGTCGGGTCGGCCCGGCCCGCGTGGTGCGGGCGGGCGGCCCGTTCGGCGGCGTCCCACCGGGCTGCCTCCGCGCAGGCGTGCGCGTCCCGCACGGCCCGTTCGGCGCCGCGCTTGGCCAGCGCCTGCCCCACCTCGGTGTGCGCCCCGACGGCGGCGCCGAGGGCCAGCGCGGCGGCCGCCGCGCGCAGCAGAACGGCCCGATGGAGACCCGGCACCGGCTCACCCCTTCGTTCGCTCGGCGACCTCGTGCACGTCGCCCGTGCACTCGTCCCTCCACTCAACGCCGGTCAACCCCGCCTGATGCGTGTCCCCGGCGCTGTTCACCCGTTCGGGGCCGCACCGCTGCGCCGCACGCCCGCCACCCGTCCCCCGGGCGGTCCGGGTGCGGGCCACGAAGGGCGACGGCCCGCCACCCCCCTGCGCGAGGGGGGTGGCGGGCCGTCGGGTGGTGCGGGTGCGGGTCAGCGCCGGCGGACGCCCGCCGCCAGGTCGCCCGCGACGGCGCGCACCGCGTCCAGCGCGGCCGCCTCGTCGTCCCCGGCCTCCAGGATCCGCTTCACGAACGCGGAGCCCACGATCACGCCGTCCGCGAAGCCCGCCACCTCGGCGGCCTGCTCCGCGGTGGAGACCCCGAGGCCCACGCAGACCGGGAGGTCGGTGGTGGCCCGGGTGCGGGCGACCAGGTCCTCGGCGAGCGAGCCGACCTGGGTGCGGGTGCCGGTCACGCCCATCACGGCGGCGGCGTAGACGAAGCCGCTGCCGGCCGCGGTGACCTCGGCCAGGCGGTGGTCCTTGCTGCTCGGGGCGACCACGAACACGGTGTCCAGGCCGTGCTCCTCCGCCGCCTTGCGCCACTCCTCGGACTCCTCGACCGGCAGGTCGGGCAGGATGCAGCCGACGCCGCCCGCGGCGGCGAGGTCGGCGGCGAAGCGCGCGGTGCCGTAGCGCTCGACCGGGTTCCAGTACGTCATCACCAGCACCGCCGCCTCGGGGTGCGCGGTGGCGACCTCCTGGACGGTGCGCAGCACGTCCTTGATCCGCACGCCGCCGCGCAGCGCGATGTCGTCGGCGGTCTGGATGACGGCGCCGTCCAGGACCGGGTCGGAGTGCGGCAGGCCGACCTCGACGACGTCGCAGCCGCCCTCGATCAGGGCGTTGACCGCCCGGATGCCGCCGTCGACGGTCGGGAAGCCGGCCGGCAGGTAGCCGATCAGCGCGGCGCGGTTCTCCGCCTTGGCGGCGGCCAGGATGCCGCTGAGCTTCGATGCCATGGTCACTTACCCCCGTGGGCCGAGTCGTGGGCCGAGTCGTGGGCCGCGTCGCCGGCCGGCTCGTCGTACAGGCCGAAGTACTCGGCCGCGGTGTGCATGTCCTTGTCGCCGCGCCCGGAGAGCGAGACCAGGATGGTGGCCTCGGGCCCGAGTTCACGGCCCAGTTCGAGGGCCCCGGCGAGCGCGTGGGCGCTCTCGATGGCCGGGATGATGCCCTCGGTGCGGGACAGCAGCCGCAGCGCCTGCATGGCGGCGTCGTCGGTGACGGGGCGGTACTCGGCCCGGCCGGAGTCCTTCAGCCAGGCGTGCTCCGGGCCGACGCCCGGGTAGTCGAGGCCGGCCGAGATGGAGTGCGACTCGATGGTCTGGCCGTCCTCGTCCTGCAGGACGTAGGTGCGCGAGCCGTGCAGCACGCCGGGGTCGCCCTTGGTGAGGGTGGCGGCGTGCCGGGGGGTCTCGGCGCCCTCGCCGGCGGCCTCGCAGCCGATCAGGCGCACGCCGGCGTCGGGGATGAACTCGTGGAAGATGCCCATCGCGTTGGAGCCGCCGCCGACGCAGGCGACGACGGCGTCGGGCAGCCGCCCGGTGCGGTCGAGGACCTGCTGGCGCGCCTCGACGCCGATGACCCGGTGGAAGTCGCGGACCATCATCGGGAAGGGGTGCGGGCCGGCGACGGTGCCGAACAGGTAGTGGGTGGAGTCCACGTTGGCGACCCAGTCGCGGAACGCCTCGTTGATGGCGTCCTTGAGGGTGCGGCTGCCGGAGGTGACGGACACCACCTCGGCGCCCAGCATCCGCATCCGGGCGACGTTCAGCGCCTGGCGCTGGGTGTCGACCTCGCCCATGTAGATGGTGCAGTCGAAGCCGAACAGCGCGCAGGCGGTCGCGGTGGCCACGCCGTGCTGGCCGGCGCCGGTCTCGGCGATGATCCGGGTCTTGCCCATCCGCCGGGTGAGGAGGGCCTGGCCCAGCACGTTGTTGATCTTGTGCGAGCCGGTGTGGTTGAGGTCCTCGCGCTTGAGCAGGACGCGCGCGCCGCCCGCCTCGGCGGAGAAGCGGTGCACGTCGGTCAGCGGGCTCGGCCGGCCGGTGTAGTCCTTGAGCAGGGCGTCCAGCTCGGCGGTGAAGGCCGGGTCGGACTTGGCCTTCTCGTACTCCTCGGCGACCTGCTCGACGGCGGCGACCAGCGCCTCCGGGATGAAACGGCCGCCGTAGGCGCCGAAGTAGCCCCGGGCGTCCGGCACCTGGGCGCCGGGGAGGTAGTCCTTCGCGGACTTGTCGGACATGGTGGAAGTCCTTAGGGGGAGATGACGACAGTGACGTCTTCTGGCCGGGACCGGCCGAACGTCCGCCGCCATCGGCGGCCCGGCACCTGCCCGGGCTCGCAGCCGATCACGTACCGCACCCGCCGCCCCAGCACCCGGCGTGCGGGCGCGCGGCAGCCGCGCGGGCGGCAACCGGGGGCGAGGCGGGTGGCGATCTTCATGTCGGCCGGTCAGTCCTTGTGCCGGACGGCGGGGTGGGCCCCGGCGGCGACCAGGTCGGCGACCGCGGCGCGCGGGTCCTTGCCGGTCACCAGGGACTCGCCCACGAGCACCGCGTCGGCGCCCAGGTTGGCGTAGGAGATCACGTCCAGCGGGCCGCGCACGCCGGACTCGGCGACCTTGACGACGCTGTCCGGGATGGCGTGGACCACGTTGCCGAAGGTGTTGCGGTCCACCTCGAGGGTCTTGAGGTTGCGGGCGTTGACGCCGATGATCCGCGCCCCGGCGTCCACCGCGCGCTTGATCTCCTCCTCGTCGTGCACCTCGACCAGCGGGGTGAGGCCGATCGACTCGGCGCGCTCGATCAGCGACACCAGGGCCGGCTGCTCGAGGGCGGCGACGATCAGCAGCGCGAGGTCGGCGCCGTGCGCCCGAGCCTCCCACAGCTGGTACGCGGTGACGATGAAGTCCTTGCGCAGCAGCGGGGTGTCCACCGCGGCGCGGACGGCGTCCAGGTCGGCCAGCGACCCGCCGAAGCGGCGCTGCTCGGTCAGCACGCTGATCGCGGCGGCTCCGCCGGCCGCGTAGTCGCCCGCCAGTGCGGCCGGGTCGGCGATCGCGGCCAGCGCGCCCTTGGACGGGCTGGAGCGCTTCACCTCGCAGATCACCCGGACCCCGTCGCCCTTCAGGGCGGCGACGCCGTCCTTGGCCTCGGGGGCCTTGGCGGCGCGCTCCTTGAGCTCGTCCAGGGAGACCCGGGCCTGGCGTTCGGCGAGGTCCTCGCGGACCCCCTCGATGATCGTGTCGAGCACACTCATGCGCCCACCTCGCTTCGCTCGGCAGGCGCTGCGCGCAACACGCACCTGTCAATGGTTCGCTCTCCCCCAGCCTGCGGCTGGAGGTACCCCCATCGCTCGCTCACGCGAAGTGCCCCCATCATTTCTGCTAGTTCGCTAGCGACGAGCCGACCGGGACGGACCCGGTGGCTCTTCGATGGTATCGGCACCGGGGGGCGCGGGGCGCATCCGCCCGGGGCGCGTCTCGCGGACCGGACGCCCCCTGGAGCGGCTCTCAACTGCGGTTTCACCGGACGTCCACCGGTCCTCGAAGCCCCCGGTGGATCGAGTGGACCGATCACCGGCCCACCATGTGGACCGGTGCCCGCCGCTCAGACCAGCGGCGGGGCCAGTCCCGCGCCGACCGGCAGGTTGCGCACCACGGTGAACACCAGGACCAGCAGCGCGATCAGCACCCAGCGCCGGCCGCCGACCACGAGCCGGGGGCGCGGGCCGCCGGTCAGCGCGGCCCAGCCCCAGCGCAGCCAGAGCAGCGCCAGCACGCCGAGGAGCAGCACGGCCACCGCGTTGTCGTGCAGGGCTCCGGTCAGGTCGCCGTGGGTCAGCGCGTGCACGCAGCGCAGCCCCCCGCAGCCGGGGCACCACCAGCCGGTGGCGGTCAGGAACGGGCAGTCGGGGTAGTGCCCGGGGGAGTTCGGGTCCACCACGGCGACGAAGGCGGTGGGGACGGCCACCGCCGCCAGCGCGGCCAGCGGCGGGCCCAGCCGGCGCAGGACGGGCGGCGGGGCGGAGGCGGTGGGGGCGGCGTTCACGCCCCGATTGTGCCCGTGTCGGGCCCGGACGGAACGGAACGGCGGGCGCGCCGCGCCCGCCGTTCCGTCGTCCGCGGAAGGTCCGTCGTCAGGCGGTGGCGGCGGCGAGGGCGGCGCGGGCCGCGTGGGCCTCGGCCTGCTCCTCGCGCGAGGCGTAGACGTTGGTGCTGGGCTGCTTGCCCATGCCCGCCATCGACATGGCCTTGCCGACCACGCCACCGGCCAGGACGACCGCCAGGCCGGCCCAGACCAGCAGCACCGACGGGAGGATCATCGCGACCCCCGCGATCCCGGAACCGATGAAGGAGATGGTCACGCCGGTCCAGGCGGCGGGGGTGTGACCGTGTGCTGCTGCTGCCATCTGATGGTGCTCCTAGCCTCTCGGGGCCCGGCCGGGCCTGCGGGGCCGCCGGCGGGTTGACGACCTCCATTGTGCCGGGCCACACACCGGCTCCCCAAAGCGGGTGCCGGGTCTATCGCGTCACACGCGTGCCGGTCAGCCGGACGTCGGGTCCTCGCCGCGGTCCAGGGCCTTCCACAGGTCCGCCGGGGTCTCGCTCCGCGCCGGGGCCTTGCGGGTCGGCGCCTCGTACCGGCTGCCCATCGCCGGCCAGCCGCGGCCGTAGCGGAGGGTGAGCAGCCCGGCGACGGCCAGCAGCAGTCCGCCGACCAGGGCCACCCACGGCCAGCCGGTGTGGCCGACCCCGGTGGCCGCCGAGCCGGTCAGGGCCAGCTTGCGGGCCGCCTCGGCGTCCAGCGCGGCGGTGTCGCCGGCGCCCGCGGCGGAGGCGGCGGCCGCGCCGAGACCCGCCAGCAGGGTCAGCGCGCCCACCGCGAGCCGGCCTGCGCCGCGCACCGCGAACACCGCCACGGCCGCCGCGAGGCCCACCAGGGCCAGCCCGCCGGGCAGTTCGGAGATCGCGCCGCCGGTGACGGACACCGCCAGGGTGCCGGCCCGGCCCTCCGCCCAGACCCGGCCGACGGCGGTCAGCACCAGGACGGCGCTCAGCACGGTCAGCAGCAGCATCACGCCGAGCGTCCGGCGGCCCGCGGAGGGGGCCGGGGCGGCGGGGGCGGGGGTCTGGTCAGGAGCGGTCACCCGTCCACTATCCCCCGCCCGACGCGTCACACCGAACCCGGGGTGGGCGGCCCGGTCGGGAACTCGTCGGTGCGCAGCACGACCGTGCGCCCGCCGAGCGGCAGGAACAGGTCGTTGCCGAACGGCACCCGCTCGGCCTCCCGGTAGGCGCCGTCGGCGGACGGCGCGGTGTGCACGGTGCAGACCGCGGCCGCCGTGTCGACCACCACGTACAGCGGGATCCCGCCGAGCGCGTACGCCCGTGCCGTCCCGGCCGGGTGCGGCCCGGCCGCCTCCAGCACCGCCTCGACACCGGCGCCCGGGTGGCGGCCGCGGTCGTCGGGCCGGGCGTCCGGGGCGACGACGGCCAGGTCGGCGGTGAGGCCGCCGCCGGACGCCCCCGGGGCGTCGACCACCACCCCGCGCAGCACCCGGCCGCGGCCCGCCAGCTGTTCGCCGATCTGGGCGGCGGCACTGTGCAGGGCCGCGCGCCCCGGCCCGCCCTGCGGCTCCTCGGTCATCCCGGCCGCCTCTCTCGACGCCCCTCGACGGTTGCGGCGTCCTACGACATCTCCGGCGTCCGCAGCGTATTGGCGGTGGCGACGGCCCGCAGCACGGCGGCCGCCTTGTTGCGGCACTCGGTGTCCTCCCCGTGCGGGTCGGAGTCGGCGACGACACCCGCCCCGGCCTGCACGTAGGCGGTGCCGTCGCGCAGCACGGCGGTGCGGATGGCGATCGCGGTGTCGGAGTCCCCGGCGAAGTCCAGGTAGCCGACGCAGCCGCCGTAGAGGCCGCGGCGGGTGGGCTCCAGCTCCTCGATGATCCGCATCGCCCGCGGCTTGGGCGCACCGGAGAGGGTGCCGGCGGGGAAGCAGGCGGTCAGCACGTCGAAGGCGGTCCGCCCGGGTGCGACCGTGCCGGTGACGGTGGAGACGATGTGCATCACGTGGCTGTAGCGCTCGATCTGCATGAAGTCGACCACCTCCACGCTGCCCGGCTCACAGACCCGCCCCAGGTCGTTGCGGCCGAGGTCGACCAGCATCAGGTGCTCGGCCCGCTCCTTGGGGTCGGCGAGCAGCTCGGCGGCCAGTGCCGCGTCCTCGTGCGGGGTGGCGCCGCGGTGCCGGGTGCCGGCGATCGGGTGCAGCATCGCCTCGCCCTCGGTGACCTTGACCAGCGCCTCCGGGCTGGAGCCGACCACGTCGAAGCCGCCCTCGGCACCGCCGTCCGGCCCGGGGAAGCGGAACAGGTACATGTACGGGCTGGGGTTGGTGGTGCGCAGGACGCGGTAGACGTCCAGCGCGGAGGCCGGGCAGGGGGCCTCGAAGCGCTGCGAGGGGACGACCTGGAAGGCCTCGCCGGCCCGGATCCGCTCCTTGACCTCCTCGACGGCCGCCCGGTACGGCGCGCCGCCGAACGGGGAGCGGGCCTCGCCGGGGCCGGAGGGGGTGAAGGTGGCCAGGCCCGGGTCGACCGGCTTGAGCAGGTCGGCCTCCATGGCGTCGAGCCGGGCCACCGCGTCCGCGTGGGCCTCGTCCACGCCGCTGGCCAGGTCGTTGTGGTTGACGGCGTTGGCGATCAGCAGCACCGTGCCGTCGGCGTGGTCGAGCACGGCGAGGTCGGTGGCGAGCAGCATGGTCAGCTCGGGCAGCTTCAGGTCGTCCGGGTTGAGGTCGGGCAGCTTCTCCAGCCGGCGGACCACGTCGTAGCCGAGGTAGCCGACCAGGCCGCCGGTGAGCGGCGGCAGGCCGTCGTCGGTGTGCCGCGGGGTGTGCAGCGCCTCCAGGGCGGCGCGCAGCACCTGCAGCGGGTCCCCCGTGGTGGGGATGCCGACCGGCGGGGTGCCCAGCCAGCGGGCGTCGCCGTCCGGGCCGGCGGTGAGCACGGCGGCGCTGCGCACGCCGACGAAGGAGTAGCGCGACCAGCTGCGCCCCTGCTCGGCGGACTCCAGCAGGAAGGTGCCGGGTCGCTCGGCGGCGAGGCTGCGGTACAGGCCGATCGGGGTGAGACCGTCCGCGAGGAGCCTGCGGGTGACCGGGATGACCCGGGTGTCGACGGCGAGCTTGCGGAAGGCTTCGAGTTCCATGGCGGGCGGCACCTTCTGGAGTTCCGGTCGGGGTCGGGGGGAGGCGGGGTTCGGTCGGGGGACGCGGGGTTCAGTCGGGGGACGCGGGGTTCAGGAGAGCGGGAGCACGTCGGCGTCGAAGCAGGTGCGGTCCCCGGTGTGGCAGGCCGCGCCGGTCTGGTCGACCCTGACCAGCAGCGTGTCGCCGTCGCAGTCCAGCGCCACCGACTTGACCGCCTGGACGTGGCCGGAGGTGTCGCCCTTCACCCAGTACTCGCTGCGGCTGCGGCTCCAGTAGGTGCAGCGGCCGGTGGTGAGCGTGCGGTGCAGCGCCTCGTCGTCCATCCAGCCGAGCATCAGCACCTCACCGGTGTCGTACTGCTGCGCGATGGCCGGGAGCAGGCCGTCCTCGGTCCGCTTGAGGCGGGCGGCGATCTCGGGGGCCAGGGCGGTGGTGCCGGGGGCGGCGGGTGTGGTGGACATGGGGCCATTGTTGCAGTCCGGGCCCGGCCCCCGGCACGTGCCGGACCGGCCCCGACACCTGCCGGACACGCCCTACGACGCCTCGCGTTCGCAGCCGGACGGCCAGATCCGGTGGACGAACAGCCCGGCGGCCTCGGCCAGTCCGGCGATCCGGGCGGGTTCGCTGCCGGGTTCGCCGTCCCAGACCGCGATCAGCTCGTCGATCATGCCGACCAGGGCGCGCCCGGTGTCGTCGCCGAGTCCGCCGCGCTCCACGGCGGCCAGCCGGTGGACGGCGTTGGCCTCGTTCAACAGGCGCAGCCGGGTGGCCCGGTGCCCGTCGTCGGCACGGCCGACCGCGGGGGCGCTCGCGGGGACGATCACCTCCAGTTTGCCGCCGTGCTCCAGGACGGAGCGGGCGAACCAGCTCTCCGGCCCCTCCTCGACGCAACTGACGCCGACCAGTTCGTACGGGCCGAAGGTGGTGACCAGCTGCCAGAGGTCGCCGCGGACCAGCATCTCCGTGATGCCGCCCGACAGACCCTGGTGACCGGTGATTCCGACGCGCATTCCCAGCTCCCGGGACTCGTGTCGTGCCGCCGGGAGCCTATCCGACGGCGCGCGGACGCTCGGTACCGGGACGATTTCGGCCAACCTCCTGCCGGGCGGGCCCCCGGTGGGCCATCCTCGTGGCCATGACCTCCGAGCAGCAGCCGCCCGCAGCCGCCGAATCCCGCCCGTCCCGGGGCCTGGTCCTCACCGTCGCGGCGGTCCTGGCCGTGCTGCTCGCGGTGGTGGCCACCGTCCTGCTCTGGCCGGAGGAGCGGAAGCCCGCCGCCGCGCCGCCCCCGCCCACCCCCACGGCCACCCCGACCCCCACGCCGACGCCCACCCCGACACCGACCCCCGCCCCGACGAAGACCCCGCCGTACGCCTTCTTCCCGGTCGGCGCCTGCTTCGACCACCCGCAGCTGAGCCCGGTGATCACCAAGGCCGAGGAACGCCCCTGCACCGGCGAGCACGACGGCCAGGTCATCGCCGACCTCAAACTGGCCGACGGACTGGCCGGCGAGATCCCGATCGCGCTCGCCATGCGGGAGGGCTGCAAGGAGGCCGAGGCCGCCGCCAAGGCCCGCCAGAACGACGGAAAGACGTACTACGGGCGCCAGTTCGGCCCCGCCGGCACCAACTACCAGCAGGGCTGGCGGGACTACACCTGCACCCTGACCCTCAGCAACAAGCAGGGCGGGCCCAAGCTCACCGGCGCCCTGCGCTGACCTGTCCACGCCGTAGGCTGGCGGCATGTCGAACCACGCCCTCGCCGAGCGCCACCGTCTCGCCGAACTCCTGGCCGCCGCCGGGCCTGACGCCCCCACCCTCTGCGCCGGGTGGACCACCCGGGACCTCGCCGCCCACCTGGTGATCCGCGAGCGCCGGGCCGACGCGGCGGCCGGCATCCGGATCGGCGCGCTCGCCGACTGGACCCGGCGGGTGCAGGACGACTACGCCGGGCGCCCGTACGAGGAGTTGGTGCGCACGTTCCGCGCAGGCCCGCCGCTGCTCTCCCTGTTCGCCCTGCCCGGCGCGGACGAGGCCGCCAACACCGTCGAGTACTTCGTGCACGCCGAGGACGTCGCGCGCGCGGGCGAGGAGTGGACCGCCCGCCCGGTGCCGCCCGGCCGCGCCGACGCGCTCTGGCGCCGCCTGCCGATGATCGCCCGCTTCGAGGCTGGCCGCCGCTCCCCCGTCCGCCTCGTCCTGGAGCGCCCCGACGGCCGCTCCCTCACCGTCGGCCCCGCCGGCGCCCCCACCGTCCGCCTCACCGGCGAGCCGGGCGAGCTGGTCCTCTTCGTCTACGGCCGCGGCGCCCGCACCACCCTCACCGCCGACGGCGCCCCCGACGCCGTCGAAGCCCTCCGCCACATCCTCCCGCTCCCGTAGCCCCTCCGATCAAGGCAGGGGTCATTCACTCCTGCTGGCCCACCTCGCCGAGGCGGCGAGGTGGGCCAGCGGAGGAACACCCCGCGAAGAAGCGGTGAGTGGCGTCGGCCTCCTCCACGGAGGAGGCCGACGCACCCAAGACCCCGTCGGCCTCACGGCGCCCGCGCCGTGAGGCCGACCCACCACCGGTCACCACAAACCCCCCACCAACACGCAGAATTAGGTGTGCGAAGACCAAAGACACAACCGCCCGGCGCCCCCC